>JBEKTN010000390.1:0-7676 GCA_049516015.1 Isosphaeraceae bacterium
GAACTGACGCTGAGCCTGGAGGGGAAAGCCCGCCACCGAGCGTTGGCCAAAGCCCGCCGCCTACTGCAAGACGCCCCGTCCCACGATGCCGAGCCCGACCGCACCTAACCCCCGGCCCCGGCACCGGCCCCCTTACGTCTGAATCGCAGTTACCCGGATCGTCATCCTGTCGTAAAGCCGGCGCATCTCTTATAATGCTTCTTTTCTTCCGGCTCGGCCCGCACTTGGACCGAGCCCCAACCTGAAGACACTCCCATCAATGAAACGGATCGCCATCCTGGGCGCTGGCGGCATGGGGACGGCGCTGGCCTTGCTGTTCGGCAAGACCGGGGCACGCGTTCGCCTCTGGTCCCGGGCCGAGGCCCACGCGAGCGACCTGGCGCGGCGGCGAATCAATGACCGGCACTTGCCTGGCATCCGGATTCCCGAGGACACTCTCGTCACTGCGTGCGCCAGGGAAGCCATGGACGGCGCCGAGCTGATCGTGGCGGCCGTCCCGAGCTCGTTTCTCCGCTCGACCCTGACCGCGCTGGCCGACCGCGTCCCGGCCGGCATCCCCTTCCTGAGCGTGGTCAAGGGCATCGAAAACGGTACATTCGACCGGCCCAGCCAGATCATCGTCGAGATCCTCGCAGAGCGCCCGGTCGCGGTGCTCAGCGGTCCCAGCCATGCCGAAGAGATCGGCCGCGGCTTGCCGGCCTCGGTCGTCGTCGCCGGATCGTCGCTGGAGCTCAACCAGGCCGTCCAGGAGAACCTCAGCCACGAGGCCTTCCGGGTTTACACGAATCCCGACGCGGTGGGAGTCGAGCTGGCCGGTGCCTTGAAGAACATCCTGGGCATCGCCGCGGGCATCTGCGACGGTCTGGGCTTTGGCGATAACGCCAAGGCCGCCTTGCTGACGCGCGGACTCGTCGAGATCAGCCGGCTGGGGGTGGCGCTCGGCGGGCATCAGGCCACTTTCTATGGGCTGGCCGGAGTTGGCGACCTGATCACGACCTGCTACAGCCCGTTCGGGCGGAACCGTTCGGTCGGCGAACGGATTGGCCGCGGCGAGACGCTCGAGACGATCCTCGCCGGCATGGTCAATGTCGCCGAAGGTGTGCCCACCACGCGCAGCGTGCACGCGCTGGCACTGCAGCGCGAGATCGACATGCCGATCACCGCCGAGCTTCATCAAGTGCTCTTCGAGGGGAAGGATCCACGGTCCGCCGTGTCCGACCTGATGGTCCGTCTGCCCAAAGTCGAGTGGGACCCATGAGCGTGCTGCCCGATCACTGTGCCATCGCCTTCAAGGAATGGTCCGAAATCTGCCAGGTCCTGGCCGACGGACATCAGACCCTCATCGTCCGCAAGGGGGGGATCCGCGAGGGGCCTGGCGGATTCCGCCCCGACCACCAGGCGTTCTGGCTCTATCCCACGTACGTGCACCAGGCGCAGCAAGGTCTGCGCGACCGCGAGCTGGACCGGCCCGGTGATCCCCGCCCCGCTGCCGATCCGGGCGCTCGCGTGTCAATCCAGGCGCTCGCCGTGGTCGAGCTCGTCTGGCACATCCACTCCGAAACGGAGCTGCTTGCCCTCACGCCCTTTCACATCTGGACTCTCGAGACATTGCGCATACGGTTCACTTACCGGCAGCCCGGCCTCTGGGTGCTGGGTGTGCGCGTGTTTCGCCAGGACCAGCCCTGGACGCTCACCCCGACCGCACAGCAGCTCGGCTGCAAGAGCTGGGTGCTCCTTGACTCTCCGCTGTCCACCGCGCTGCTCCGGCCCGCACTGGATCACGGCGCCTGGGCGGAACAGATCGGCCGCGTGCGCGACGCGCTCGGTCCCGGCGCCGATGCAGAGCCCCGGAGCTCGCCGGCTTGAGCCGGACGCCCGGCGCGCCTCGAAACCCGCACCAACCACGACCTCACCTGCCGAGATCCCGCATGACCCTTCGCACAGTGGCTCGCGAAATCAGGGACTATCCCGCGACGGCGCTCTTCTCGCTGATCTGGGTCCTCGTGTTCGCGGCCATGGTCGCCGTCAGGATGCGCGAGCAGCCCGCGCCGGGTTTGTGGCGGTTCCTCGTGCTGGGCATGGGCGATGGCCATCGGTTCGGCGACCTGACTCTCCACGACCTTGGCCGTGGAGAGATCTGGAGACTCGTAACCAGCACTTTTGTGCATTACAGCGTGATCCACATCGCTCTCAACTTGCTGGCGTTCTACCTGCTGGGCACGCTGGTCGAATCCTGGTATGGAGTTCCGCAGTTCATCTTCATTTACGGGCTGACGGGAGGCCTGGGCAACCTGGTCTCGGCCTTGATCCGGTATACGATCGGTTCGGGCCAGAACGTGCACTCGGGCGGCGGGTCGGTCGTGATCATGGGGTTGATCGGGCTCTGTGCCGTGATGGGATGGCGATCCCGAACCGCCACGGGCAGCGATCTGGGCTGGCAGATGTCCAAGGCGCTGGGGCTGACGGGGCTGCTCGGAATCGCTTTCCCGCGGTATATTGACAACTGGGGCCACGCCGGTGGGGCATTCGTCGGCTCTCTCCTGGGGCTCCTGCATCGCTGGTTTCTCCGCCAGTATTCACGGCCTGCGGCGTGGGGCATGGGAATCGTGTCGGCCCTGGTGATCGCGGGCTGTGCCATCGCCCAGGTGAGCTCCGACCGGCGCGAGGCGCCGCTGCGGCGCGATGCCTCATTGAGGACGGAGTTGTACGTGCGCGAGGTCGCATACCGCTATCTCCGCGCTGCACCAGCGGTGCTGGACCAGCAGGCCGATCATCGGCTCCTTGCCAGCAGACTGGACGCCCTGGCCGGGGTGCTCGACCGAGGCGCAACCCGCTCCGACTATCGCAGGCTGCGCGCGCTGGCCGGCGCGGCGGCAACCGGAGTGCTCTCGGAAGCGGAGCAGGCCGAGTTCAAGCAGCGGGCCGGGGCTCTTGCGGCACAGCTTCGCGGCGAGCTCGACGTTCGCCTCCGCGAGTTCTGGAAGGAACGTCGCAAGACGGACGTCAGGAACCGGTGAATGGGACCTTCGGTCCTCTCTCCCCCGCGGCATTTCGGGCGCCAGGATTCCGGGCGCCATGTGCTTTCGTCTGACCTGGCCCTTTCGGGCTTTAACCCACCGGCCCGCTGGTGAGGCGTACTCCCTCGCGATGGCGGGGCTGGCCGGCCCGGGCGTGCAGCGCGGCGACGAAATCGGCAAGGGTGTCGATGGGCCGGTCGAACTCGGTGAAGTAACAGCCGAGGGTGGCAAGCTCGTGCGCGTCGCTCGAGCCGGTGGCACCCATCGGATGATCGCGGAGCAGGGCCTGGGTCCGCAAGCGGGTCTCCGCGGTCACGTTATTGCTGACCAGCTCCAGGGCGTCGAAGACGGGACCGTGCCGGGCCACGATCTCGTCGAACGGCTGGTCCCAGCGGAACGGATGGGCGCCGACAATTGCGGCCCGGTGGCGGTGCACCAGCGGCAGCAGCTTGGCCAGCGCGATGCCGGGAAAGACGTCCTCGAGTGAGGGCAGGCCGTAGACCAGGAAATGGCCCTCCAGGGCCGAGACCTCGACGCCCGAGAAGACCCGCAACGGCGCGGCGCGGGCCGCCAGCTCGGCAAGTTCGTCGGCTTTCCACTGGTAGTCGTGCTCGGTGATCACGACCCCGTCCAGGCCGATCTCGCGGGCATGCTCGATCAGCTCCCAGGGGTCGATGATGCTGTCCGGGGAATGCTTGGCGGTGTGCAGGTGATGGTCGAATCTCATGAGGTCGGGCAGCTCGGCGCGGAAGGAGCCGGTTCCCGGGAAACGACCGCCGGGGACCGATTCTCCTGATGCTCGTCGGCGACCACGTGAAACGAGGCCCCCGTGGAATCGATCTTCAGATAACTTGACCGTTCCTGCCAGCCCCCCAGCACAACCATCCGCGGATCGGCGGCGGAATCGTCCACCGCGTGGTGGACGTGGCCGATGACCACGATGTCGGCCAGGCCCCGGAGTCCGGCCGCGTAGTCGCGGAATACGGCAAGGTGACGGGCCTCGTCGGCAGCCAGGCCGCTCGTGTTCTGGCGTTCCAGAAGCTGGTCGAGCAAACCGGCCACGGGTCCGGGCAGCAACTCGAAGGCGTTCTTGAACTCGCGGCTCTCCATCCAGCCCTTCCATTTCCTGCGGGCGCCCAGCAGGTGGCCGTGAACCACGTGCAGGCGGAAGCCGTGGACCGTGGTGTCGTACGGCTCGCGGAGGAGGGTGGCTCCCAGCGTTCGCTCGTAGAATGGGCAGACCCAGAGGTCGTGATTGCCGGGCAAGATTGCCAGCGACCCACCCCGGGCCCGAAAATCGGCCAGCGCGCCAAGCGCTTCGCTGTGCATCAAGTCCGCTTCGCGCTGGCGGGCAACCATCCAGAAGTCGCAAAGGTCGCCGGCGATCAGCAGCGAGGCGTCGTCCTCCAGTTGCCGAACCCAGCGTGCGAACCTGCGTCCGCGTTCCGGACGGTCCATGCGCAGGTGTACGTCGCTGGCGAGGTAGCAGGCCACGATCGGAGTGTCCTCAGCTCGGCTGCGGGTGAGGTCAGGGAAGTTCCAGGTTCAGCCCGGGCAATGTCGCCGTGGTCGCCGATGACGCCCGGAGGCGAGCCGAGCCGCGGGGCCGGGCGGTCGTCGCCGGGTTCGCCTGGGAAACGGTTCGGTGCGCTCCGACAATCAGGTTCGGGTGCGCGGGCGTCTGCCGCGCGGCATGGATGAGGATGCGGCGGCCGGTGTCCTGGACGACCTCGCGGGCCTCGTGGATCGCCAGCTCGGGGCGATTGCACTGCTCGCTGAGGTGCAGGAGCACGAGGTGACCGACGCGGTCGCGGCTGGACCGCTTCAGGATCGATCGCACCAGCTCGGCCGCCTGGCGATTGGAGAGATGGCCCCAGTCTCCGAGGTTGCGCGCAATCAGGGTCGGCGAGCGGCCGGAAGCTTTCTGCATGGCCACATCGTGATTGAACTCGACACCCAGCACGTCGACGTCGGCGAGGCTATCGGCCATGCTCTCCGACCAGCTCCCGCAGTCAGCCAGGTAGCCGACTCCGATGGCCCGCGTCCGTCGTCGGGCGACCGACTCGATCCGAAAACCGAACGTCGGACCGTCGTGTCGCAGGGGAATTGGCTCGATCCGGAAGCCGCTGGGGGCCAGGAAGGGCTGACCGTCGTAGTGCCGCACCAGCCCCAGCCGATCGAGTTCCTGAAACCCCTGGTCGATCTCCAGCGACTCGCGGTGCGCCTCATGACAGTAGAGAATGATCCCTCGCCGCACCATGACCTGAAGCGTGGCCGAATCGATGTGGTCGCCGTGGGTGTGCGTCAGCACGACCGCGTTGATGCGCGACCAGTCCGACTGCACGCTCGCGAGCCTCTGGTCAAGGGTTCTCGGTCCCAGGCCGATGTCGATCAGCAACCCGGCTCCTCCGTCATGACAGACCAGGGCGGAATTGCCCCGTGACCCGCTTCCCAGCACGGCGAATTGAAGTGTCATGTCAGGTTCCACCTCGCTCCAGGCCCCCACCTTCTGTTCGATCCCTCCGGGCTTTCGCCAAGTGTAGGGCAATTCCGGGGTTTCGATCAAGACAGGCCCGCTTGGGACCGCCAGGTCCCGGCAAGTCGACTCGATCACATGCCAGGACATTTGTTAACCTGGGCTGGCTGTCGAAGAGTGGAACCGGGTTGCTTCAAGGCGGCCCCCCTCGTGTCGGCTTCGGGTCGAGTGAGTTCATGGCATTATTGAGTCTGCGCGGTGTCAGTCTGGCCTTCGGCGGCCCTCGGTTGCTCGATCAGGTCGATCTCCAGATCGAGCCCGGCGAGCGACTCTGCTTGCTGGGACGCAACGGCGAGGGGAAAAGTACGCTGCTCCGCCTGATCCGCGGCGAGATCGTGCCCGACGAGGGAACGATCCTCCGCCAGCAGGGGCTGCGGATCTCGCGGCTGCCCCAGGATGTGCCCGAAGGACATGGCGGCGCCGTCGCCGACCTTGTGGCCCAGGGACTGGAAGACGATGATCATCCACCGGACGGGTCCGACCATCGGGTGCAGACGGTCCTCTCCCGGGTCGGGCTCGACCCGGATGCGCGATTCGAAGAGCTTTCCTCGGGAATGAAGCGGCGCGTCTTGCTTGCCCAGGCGATTGTGAATGATCCCGATATCCTGCTTCTGGACGAGCCCACCAACCACCTTGACATCGAATCGATTCGCTGGTTGGAGACGTTTTTCCTGCGGTACGGGGGCACGATCGTTTTCGTCACCCATGACCGGGTCTTCCTGGAACGGCTGGCGACCCGGATCGTCGAGCTCGATCGCGGCCGCCTCTCGGACTGGGCGTGCGACTATCCCACCTTCCTCAAGCGGCGGGACGAGCTGCTGGCGGCCGAATCCCGCCAGTGGGAGCTCTTCGACAAGAAGCTGGCTCAGGAAGAAACGTGGATTCGCAAGGGCGTCGAGGCCCGCCGCACGCGCAACGAAGGACGGGTCCGCGCGCTTGAGGCGATGCGCAGGAACCACCAGCAGAGGCGGCGGCGGCAGGGGACCGCGCGGCTGCAAGCCCACGAGGCGGAGCGTTCAGGCACCCTGGTCATCGAGGCCGAGGGCGTTTGCTTCGGATACGGCGATCGCACCGTCATCCGCGACCTGACGACGACAATCCTGCGCGGCGACAAGGTCGGCCTGATCGGGCCCAACGGATCGGGCAAGACCACCGTTTTGCGGCTCCTGCTGGCCGAGCTTACTCCCCGGGAAGGGACGATCCGCCATGGGACGAATCTCGAAGTCTCTTACTTCGAGCAGATGAAGGCCTCCCTCGACGAAGAAAAGACGGTCCAGAAGAACGTCAGCGAGTACGACACCATCTCGGTCGACGGCCGCGATCGTCATGTTCTGGGCTATCTTCAGGATTTCCTCTTCGCCCCCGAACGATCGCGGAGCCTGGTCAAGTACCTCTCCGGCGGCGAGCGCAGCCGCCTCCTTCTGGCCAAGCTGTTCACCAGGCCCTCGAACGTGCTGGTCATGGACGAGCCGACCAATGACCTGGATCTCGAGACGCTGGAGTTGCTCGAGTCGTTGCTGGTGGACTACCAGGGAACCGTGTTGCTCGTCAGCCATGACCGCGCCTTCCTGAACGACGTGGTCACCAGCACGCTGGTCATCGAGGACGATGGGCAGGTGAAGGAGTATGAAGGAGGCTACGACGATTATCTCCGCCAGCGCCCGGCGGAGCTTGCGGTCCAGTCGCGGCCGACCCCGGATGTGTTCAAGAAAAAAACGCCAGATGCACCCCGCGAACAATCCCGGAAGCTGAGCTTCAAGGAACGCAAGGAGCTGGAAAGCCTGCCGGGCCGGATCGAACAGCTCGAGAACGCCGTGCAGGAACTGCACGCGGCGCTGGCCGACCCGTCCTTCTACCGCAAAGATCGCGACGAGATCGCCGGGGCGAGGAAGCGGCTGGAGGACCTGGAGCGCGACTTGGCCGCTGCCTACGCGCGCTGGCACGCCCTGGAAGAGCTGGCCGGCTGACTGAAGAAATCGACCTATACCTTACGCGGCCATCAGTGAAACATCTTCGAATCGCTGGAACTTGAGCGTCATCAGCGACTTCAGCTTTTCGGCGTGAGTGGTTGAAAGACCGTCGAGAACCTCTTGGATGGCAGCTTGAAACTGAGCGAAGGTCGG
>JBEKTN010000391.1:0-7650 GCA_049516015.1 Isosphaeraceae bacterium
CTAGCCGAGTGTTTCCGGGTCTTGAAGCCGGGCCACTGGCTGAGCCTCTGTTACCACGACACGTCTGAGGGTACTTGGGCGCTGGTCCAGGACATCATGGCCGAGGTTGGTTTCGTTCTGGATAAGACCGACTCTGCCCTCTTCATCGACACCGGGCAGAAATCGTACAACCAACTCACCGCCGACAAGACCACGAAGCGGGACTTGGTACTGAACTTCCGCAAGCCCAAGGCCGGCGAGTTCGTCATCACCCGCCTGGCCGATGGACGCTCTTTCGCCGAGCTTGGCAGCCAGGTCATACGGGATTTCCTGACATCCCATCCGGGGGCCACGAAGGACCGCATCTACGACGAACTCGTGAGCCGGATGGTCCAAGCGGGCAAGATGGAGGCCCACGACTTCAACGCCCTCCTGCGGAGCGTGGCCGATGAGGTTCAGGAGCCCGTCAAGGAGAATCTGTTCGACAACAAGGAGCCCGACCTCTTCGGGTCCCACATCTCCAGCCGCTGGTATCTCAAGGAGTCAGCCGACGAGTTGGACACGGCCGAGCAAGAGAAGGAGGATGCTGCCGCTGCCCGGCTCCAAAAGCACATAGCCGCCCACATCCGCAAGCATCCGGAAGAGGAGGGCGTCCACTACAGCGATCTCTTCGAGCAGTTCCTCCCGGTCACCGACAAGCCAAGGCGGCTGCTGGCCGACTGGCTCCCCGAGTACTTCTTCAAGACAACCGATGGCACCTGGCGTCCTCCCGCCAACGAGCAAGAACGAAAGCAGAAGACCACCCTGCGTCAGACCGGCACTCTGCGGCGGATCAAGCGGTTCGCCAACGCCCTGATCGACGGCGTGCCCGTGCGGGACAAGG
This sequence comes from Isosphaeraceae bacterium, assembly GCA_049516015.1. Classification (GTDB taxonomy): domain Bacteria; phylum Planctomycetota; class Planctomycetia; order Isosphaerales; family Isosphaeraceae; genus Aquisphaera. Next base: position 863 of record JBEKTN010000391.1, read on the forward strand.
ATCGCCCCAGCAGCGATGTGGACCTACTGGACTGGCTGCGGCAATGTCGCCGAGCAGGTCTCTACGAGCAAGGCCGGGCGATTTACGAGAAGGGCGGGTTGAATCTTGACAACCTGACCGACGAGCAGCAGATCGAAGCCGAGGACGATTATCGCATCTGCGCACGGCGGGGTAGCGACGAAGCGGCCAAGCCGAAGAAGCGGCAGCGTAAAATGAAACAAGCCGATGACGAAGACGAATAACAGGAGCCACCCATGACGAAAACGATTTACGGCAAGGTCCACGGCAAGACGATCGAGCTGGCCGAAGAGCTCGGGGTGCCCGAGGGCCAAGAGGTCGAAATCCAGATCAAGGTGATCTCAAAGCCAGGTAACAAGACGGGCGAGGGCTTTCTTCGCACGGAAGGTGCCTTGGCGGACGATCCATACTGGGACGACATCATGGAGGAAGTTCATAAAGAGCGCAAGAACGACTCGCGCAGGGAACTGCCGAAATGATCTTCCTGCTCGATACGGATACGTGCTCGGCGCACATGCGCCGGCCCGCCCGTCTCGCACACCGGTTTATTCAATACACGGGCGGTTTGGCCATTTCGACCATCGTCCTGGGTGAGTTGTACGCAGGTGCTTACAAACACCCGAACCCGGCAAAACTGCTGACCTTGATGGCCAGCCTGCTCCAGGAAGTCGACGTTCTCGATTTTGACCCGCCCTGCGCCCATGAGTTCGGCCATGTGAGGGGAACCTTGCTCAAGCAGGGAATATCGGTCAGTCGAATGGACTTGATGATTGGATCGGTGGCCCTTGTCCACAACTTGACATTGGTGACGCACAACACGGCGGATTTCCAGAACATCCCCGGCTTGCGGCTCGATGACTGGCTCACTCCCTGAGGCGGTGCAACCGATGCTCGAACAATGGGTCATCGACAAGCTGAGTCCCCTCAGGGGGGAAAAGCTCATCATCCTGACCGATCCCCAGCGGATGATCCGTGCCGGGGCACGGGCCGTCGATGGCTGGGCCAAGGAGAACGGGTTCACCGTGCTGTGTTGCAGCGGAAACCTCGCCCTGCGGGAAATATACGAGAACCTGCGGGACGACCCGACCGCCAAGCTCATCCTGGTGGACCGCACCCGTGACAAGGCGAAGCTGCCCCTCTTCTACCCGGACCTGGAAGCACACTGTAGACCAAGGTCAAGGCTGACGATCACCCTGCGGGACTTCCTGACCGAGAAGACCGGTGACCAGCGCTGGCCCCTGCTAGTCAATACCGACCGCAACATCGGACGCTTGATCCTGGAGAACCTTCCCCAAGCCCTCCAGGCGCACGCCCGGCTTCGTGATGTGGATGAACACCGCTTCACGGACAGCGACCTCTACAAGATCGTCCTGGGGGCCACGCTCGGGATCAACCCGTTCCACAAGCTGAGCGCCGGGGAGATCCGTCGCCTCTGCATCGAGAACCACGAGCGGCTGGAGCAGGTCAGGGAATTCTTCTCCGGCGGTCCGTCCGAAGAGGCCAGCGAGGTGCTGGGAAAGCTCAGGGAGCAGATCGGCAAGGCCGACAAGCCGTGGTGCTGGATGCTCGACCACGACCCCCAGGCGGTCGTCCGGGCCTTCACCCTCTCGGCGATCATGCACCAGCATGGCGTCGAGTACGATGTCCTGCTCGACAACTTCGAAACCGGACTGGGGCGCTACCAGAAGATCCCCAAGAAGGTCATCGAGCAAACCATCCAGGACATGCTTCAGGCCGACCCCGACCAGATCACCGAGGACGTGGGGGCGGTCGAGAGCTTCTTGAAGGAGGAGCCGGAGAAGCGGTTGGCGTTCGTGCTTGCCGACCGCTGCAAGATCGACCAGCCCGAGCAGGCGAAAGCCGTGTTGTTAGCCGAGAAGCTCTCGGGGCTCGTCCGCAGCCTGGCTCTCCTCTCACTGCTCATCGACCTCCTCACGAACCGGAACACGGCGTTTCATAAACAGATCCTCGATGCCCTCGACGAGGAGGGGACAAAGGGCAAGGCCGATGCCCTGCCGATCGCCGCTCGTCGTCCGACGCCGCAGTGGTCCACGCTGCTTGCCACGTACCGGCGTGCGATCCAGTTCTTCGACATCGCCAGCACGCTCAAGGAAGAGGTCCGCAAGATCAAGGTTCTCAAGCCCGAACAGCTTGAGTTCGACCAGTTCTTTCGGCTCTGGAACGAGGCGAGGGCAAACCGGCTCGACTACTACACGAGCGGGCTGAGACGGTCAATTCAGGTTGGGGATATCTTGCCGATCCCTAAGACCCAATTCTGGTCGAGCTTCAGTCAGCGATGGGAGACTGCCCAGAAGAAACTCAACGAGAGCATTACCGCCGTTGAGCAGGACGTGGATGCGGCGAACGCTCGCTTCCAGGATCTCTATGTCAGCCGATACGTGAAATGGATCAACCAGCCTGACGCCCCGGTGATCTTCACGCACCGGTTCATCACGAGGGTGTTGAAGACCCACTGGGACGCCCAGAGCGGGCAGAAGGCCGTGATACTCATCTTCGACGGATTGCGGGTAGACGCCTGGGAGGAACTCGTTCGGCCCGTCCTCGAAGAGAAGTACGACGTCGTGGATGAGCTGAAAGGTAGTGCAATCCTGCCGAGCGAGACCCATCTCAGCCGAAAGGCGATCTCGGCGGGCTGTCTGCCGACCAGCTTCGTAAGCACCAGCGAGAACGCCCTGCTCGAAAACGCCCTCAAGATCCACCTGGGACTGACAGTGAAGTTCAAGGTTGAGAAGCAGGACGAGAACGTCGAATGCGGTATCTCAGCCCGCTACGTATCCGACCTCATCGACGTGGTGATCTTCAACTTCACAGACAAGAACCTCCACAACAACAGCTCCGACCTATCCTTCATCTACGACGCCACGGTGCGGGAGATCCTGCGGCAGGACGTGCGCAGCGTCCTCCGTGAGATGCCCGCTGATGCGGCGGTCTTCGTTCTTTCCGACCACGGTTTCACGCCCGTGCCGACGACACCCTTCACGGTGCCAAACGGGTCGGTCACGGACAGCGGGGATGTGAAGTACCGGGTGGGGCGATTGAAAACCCCCCTGGAAGGCGACGATGCCAAGAACGGTGTCGTGTTCAAGGTCGGCGACCTGGGAATACCCGACAAGATCCGAAAGTCCAGCGGAGCCGAGTGGTCCTTCAACCACGTCCTGTTCCCCCGCCCCGGCATCACGCTCAAGCGCCCGCAGGGACCATTCTCTCCAGACCGTTACACGCACGGCGGACTCAGCATGGCTGAGTGCTTCATCCCGCTGGTCGTCCTTGGTCCAAAGATCGAGTTCGAGCCTGCGTTCGAGCTGGTCGGAATCCGCTTTGAGGGAGTCCTGACCGAGAACCAGCCGATCGACATCCTGGTCCAGGCAAAGGCGAAGTCGCCTGTCCTTGAGGACATCCTCTTCCAGCTCCAGGTGGACGCCGGGCAAGATACGATCCAGCCCCGCAAGGAGGTCTTCAGTGGAATCGAACATGAGTTCAAGATCCGGTGGACGCCGAAAGTCGATTCGCCTTCTCCCGGAGAACAAAGTGCCGGAAAGATCGTGAAGCAGGTGACGGCCATCGCCAGCTACCGCTGGAAGAACCGCACGGTGAGGAGCAGTGTTCACGGTAAGCTCGAGATCTTGCTGGATACCTCTCGGGTTCGCCGCCGACTGGACAGCAAGTTGGACAGCATCATGGGCATGGTCCCCGCGGGACTTCGTTAGCAGCTTGGTGAGCCATGAACACACGATTCAAGGACACATTCCGTGGAAAGGTCGTGAACAAGCGGCTCACCGTCAACACCGGTGTGGACGAGTTTCCCCGCTTTGTCGTCGAGTATCTTATCGACAACTATTGCACGGAGGAGAACTTTCAGAACGACCTCCAGCAGGTAATCAAGCGGCTCCGTGAGAACTTCGTCCACGGCGCTGAGGCTGAGAAGATTCGCCATCAGATCCGTGAGACCCGGAACCACAGCATCATCGCCAACTTGGAAGTCCGCCTCCAGGAGACCGAGGACAAGTACTGGGGGAGCATCTCGGCGATCAACGAGAGCTTCGTGAACGTCACCGAGAGCCTGGTGCGCCAGTATCCGATGCTGCTCTCAGGGGGCATGTGGGGGACCATCACGCTGACTTATGACGAGACCGAGGTCCACAACAAGAAGATCCGCCCGTTCAAGGTGACGGAGTTCACCCCGTTCCAGATCTCGGTGATCGACCTCAACGAGTACATCGAGAAGCGGCGACAGTTCGAGGCGGATGAATGGATCGACATTCTGATCAACTCCGTCGGCCTGAACCCTGATTATCTGAGCCGTCGTGAAAAGCTGCTCTACATGATGCGTTTGGTGCCACTGGTCGAGGCGAATAGCAACACCATCGAACTGGCTCCCAGAGAGACCGGCAAGACGTACCTCTACCGCAACCAGAGCTACTACTCGACCGTTCTATCGGGCGGCAGGGCGACCCCCGCCGGCCTCTTCATCAACAACGCCACCGGCAAGGTGGGTGTCGTCGGCAGCCGTGACGCGGTGATCTTCGACGAGATCGCCAACACCGACTTCACCGATCCCAAGGCCCTGGTTTCGATCATGCAGGGCTATATGCAGGACGGGAAGTTCAGCCGGGGCAAGAAGGAAATCCTCGCTTTCGCCTCGATCGTCCTGGTCGGAAACATCGATATTCAGGCGAGGCTGCCGCACGAAAAGTACTATCACCTCTTTGAGCCGCTCCCCGATTTCCTCCAGGTCGAAGCTTTTGTTGATCGGCTTCATGCGTATGTGCCCGGCTGGGAGATTCCCAAGATCCACCCCGGTTCCCTCGCCCAGGACTATGGGTTCATTACCGACTACTTCTGCGAGATCATGCATGAGCTTCGCCGCAAGGATGTGCTAGGCTCCCTGAAGACCCGCTACCAGTTGATGGACACTTCGACCGCCCAGGCGGGGATCACTGGCAGAGATGTCCGGGGGGTCGAGAAGATCTTCTCGGGCCTGTTGAAACTCATGTATCCCCACGGCGAGCTGACGGACGACCAGCTCGGCGAGCTTCTTTCGCTGGCCATTGAAGGTCGCCAACGAGTCCGCAATCAGCTTCACCTGATGGCCCCTGGAGAGTACGGACCCGTTGTGCTCAGCGGCAAGCTCGCTCAATCAGGCAAGACGATCACTCCGAGGCTTCTCGACAGCGAGAGACAGCAGAAAGTCACGTTGCCGAGTACACCACGAATCGGCGAGGTGATCGGTTTGGCCGTGATCGGCGACGACCGAGGTTGTCTGCTGCACTTCGAGATGCAGGCCATGAAGGGATCAGGCAGAGTCATCAGCCTGGGATCGATGCAGAAGGTCATGAAAGAGAGCGTTGCCGCCGCCGCTCTGTTCATCAAGACGCACGCCAAGGAAGTCGGCCTGCCGAACGATTGGCAGGAGAACTTCGACATCGCCGTCCTGGCGACCATGATGGGGATTCCGAAGGAAGGGCCGTCCGCTGGGATCACCATCGTTACTGGGATCGTCTCCGCACTCACGGATCGTCCCGTCCGCAACGACATCGCCATGACCGGCGAGATCACGATCATGGGCAAGGTCTTGGCGATCGGCGGCGTGCTGCCCAAGCTCCAGGCTGCGATCGATGCGGGCTGCAAGGAAGTCATCATGCCCAAGGAGAACGAGCGGGACGTTGAGATGACCCCGGATTATGTAAGAACCAAGATCAGCGTGAGGTTCGTGACAACCATTGAAGATGTTTTGCAGAACGCCCTGCTTGCTCACTCGGTTTAGCGGAAGAACAATTGATGTCAGTTCTGTTTGCAACGAAAACAGAACCGACACCAATTATCTGCCCTCCGGGCCCTTGCAACCAAGATCCGAGTGGTGACCTGGGGCTGGCGCCTCCAGGCTACGATCTGCCGCCGCTACGCGGCTTGAACCAGGTACCTCGAAGACTGGTTCGGGCACGGTCTCCTGACCCGCCCGTCCTCTGCGACCGCCGTCTCCGACCATTGGCGCGTTACCTGGAAACCCACGGTCGGCCGAACGGCGGGGTCTCGAGGCCCTCGCCGAACGAACCAAATTCGCAACGAAAGCAGTCGGGATCAGGGGGCGGTCAAGACCCACTTTGCAGCCTGCCAGAGTGAGCCGCGAGCGCAAGGCCGCCCGGAGAATCCTCATGCGTCGAAGCTGGCCGTTCACGTTTCAGATCTGCCGTGGCTGATCGAGAAAGCCGTGTCGTGATCCCCCGTGGGCACCAGCGACCCGCGCTTGCCTGGCTGACTGGTGTGCTCCCAGAGCTGTTTCAGAGCCTCGTCCACCTGCTGCGGGGTGATCTGGTGCAGAGACGGGTGGCCAAACGGGCAAAGCTCGGTCAACCAGCAGGGCGCGCAGGGCACGGGCGAGTAGAGGTCGATATTGCCCGGATAGGACGTGCAGGATGGCTCGATGTAGCCTCCGAAAATGACGACGGCCGGGACGTCGAAGGCCGCGGCGAGATGCATCGGGCCCGAGTCTGGACCGACGTGCAGGTCCGCGGCAGCGGTCGCCGCGGCAAGCGCCTCCAGCGAGAGCTTGTCCACGAGGTTGACGTAATGGCCTTCTTTGCCGGGGCGCTCGATGACAACTCCCTTGCCCGTCTCGATCACGGTAGACCCAGATCTCCTGACCTGCGGGATTTTGATGTGGGGCCGAACTTGGGCTCTCGGCCTCGGCGGCGATCGAGTAGACGAGTTTCAACTCGGTGCCCGGATAGGTGAACTCGGTCGCGTTGAGG
>JBEKTN010000392.1:0-7627 GCA_049516015.1 Isosphaeraceae bacterium
CGAAAGACGGGAAAAGCAGCCTATTTTCGAAGATCCTCGCGTCTCCTAATGAATTCGCGATGCTGATTGCTTGTTGCAGTTGACCTTGGAGTTACGTCAAGCATAGCGCTGTAGTACTAGGAAGTCGTGAGTTAGTGCAAGGCCAGTTGTTAGTCGGTTTCCCCTCCGTGGGAATCCAGGCTAGGCTAGGGATAGATGCCTTCCGGCAGACATCGGAGGCTTTGCGCCGATCGAAGTTCGGCTTCCATGACAGGCTTTTTAGTGGTTCCAGAACGACATGAGAACCCCCTCATAAGATCGCTGGTGAGTCCAATCCCGCCGTAGAGTCGGGTTCGTTAAGACAAGAGCTACCCAAGAGATGCCAATTAAGGCTTTTTCACTGAGAAACTGGTTCCTTGGAACGCCGCCAATAAGGTTTTTCCTGAGTTTTCAGCAACCGGAAGTTCAAGGCTGCATTGCGCCTTATATTAGATGAAGAGCTACCAACTCAAGCTAGACGAAGGAGGACATGAAAGAAAGAGCGAAGCGTCGCAACCCCACAGACATAAGTCCAGGCGCTCTCAACAGAATCAACCCCCAATGAAATCTGTCCGCTTTGGCTTTTTTGACTCGCGAATAGTGGAACAATGTGTAGTTGCCGTGTTTAATGTCAGCACACCCTTGACAAGCCTAGATAGACAAGCATTGGCGTTTTAGAGCGGCAGGATATGTATTGGGATCACCTACCAATGAAGGGGGGTGATATATGAGGATGACGGGTCCCATCGCCGGGGCCGACAGGATTGCTGAGCAAGCTAACAGAGAGTCGTCTGGCGATCCGCATTCCCGGTCCTGCGAGCAAGGGCTGCTTTGCCGTACCGAGGTCCGTCTCGAATCAAGATTCTTTTGATCCTTTGGGATCGAGTTCTCAACGCAGGTGTTGCGGAGTTCTAGACCGAGTGAAAGATGGCACTTACTGGCATATTGGTTAAATGATAAAGAGATATGAATATTATGAGCTGCTGAGTCTCATCCTATCGGCTGCTGGCACCAGGGCCGACGAGGAGGATTGTCCATGCAGCAACTTCCTTTGACGGTTCAGACGGACTCGCGCAGGTTCGTCGAGGATCTGTACGACTTCCTCGGCACTCTCGTGCGGGACTGGCGGCTCATCGCGGTCTGCGTCGGGATTACCCTCACGCTGGCGGTCATTTATCTGGCCAGGGTCAAGCCGGTCTACCTGGCCTCGGCCCGCCTGCTCGTCCTGCAGCACGGGGGACGGCCGCTCAACGTCGCCAATGGCGCCTCCAATAACGACAACCTGCTCCAGTCCGTGGACGGGTATTCGAACTCGCTCACGACCCACATCATGATCATCCGCAGCCCCCTGATCGTGGGCCGTTCGCTGGCCGCGGCCGGCTTGAAGGACGTCTCGGCCGGGTCGGTCATCGCGGGCCTCTCGGTCAAGCTCCCCGATCCGGCGGCCAGGGTGCTCGAGCTGGGCTACAAGGCCGGCTCGCGCGACGAAGCGGTCCGGGTGGTCGATTCGGTGATCAAGAGCTACGACCTCTTCCTCCAGGAAAACTACCAGCAGAACTCGAACGAGGTGCTGGGGCTGATCACCAAGGCGCGCGACGAGCTGAGCGCGGACCTCAAGAGGCTGGAGAAGGAGTACCTGGAGTACCGCCAGAAGAACACCGCCAGCCCCTCCGGCGGGGGAGGCAGGCCGTTCATCGCCAGGCGGCTCGACCAGTGGGACCAGGCCATCAGCCAGGCGATGCTCCGGTCGCTCCAGCTCAAGAGCCAGCTCGAGCTGGGACGAAACCTGGCCGAAGACGGGGCGAGCGTCGAGATGATCACAAGTGCCCTCGGCCATCTGAGCGAGACGCCGGTCACCCCGGCCGCTGCCGATGCGGGCCCTGTGACGCGCCTTTCCCTTGAGGGGCTCGAGGCCCAACTGGGTGAGATCGAATTCCAGCGCCAGACTGCCGAGAGCCTGCTCGAACACCTCCGGGCCGAGCATGCCATGGCGGTGTCCTCCGCGCAAGTGAGCGAAGCCGAGCTGGTCCGTGAGTTCTACGCGGAGCCGGAAGTCGCCGACCGCGCCGCCGATCTCAAAGATGCCAGGGACAGATTCAACCAGGCCAGGAGGGTTAGCCGTCGGACCGACGAGGCGTCCCTCATGGCGACGGGGAAGCGGATCAAGGAACTCGAGGCCGAGCTGGGCCGGATGTGGCAGCAACGGAAGGCCGGGCTCCAGGCCAGGTTGGCCGGAGCAGGCGACGACCAGGCGATCCGTCAAGCCGCAGGCGAGGTGATGGCCCTGAGGGCCAGGGAGGCCGTCCTTGGCGAGCAGTTGGGCCAGTTCAAGGCGCAGCGACTCCTCGAGCTCGAGGCCAAGCACGACCGGCTTGTCAAGCAGCACGGGCCACAGCACGCGAAGGTCCAGGAGGTCCGGGAACAGCTCGCCCGGCTCAAGGGGGACACGAACCAGGCGCCTGCCGATCCCAGGCAGGCGCAGGCCGCCGCCTTGCTGAAGTCGATCGAGCAGGGCCTGAAGTCGGTCGAGGGGATGCGGGCGGAGGTCGAGCAGCGGTTCCAGAACGACCTTGCCGAGTCCAACAAGTCCGAGATCGGGCAGCTCGGCGAGTCCAATCTGCGCAACAATTTGGAGCGGCAGCGTGTCTTGTTCTACTCGGTGGTGGACCAGCTCAAACAGGCCAAGCTGGTCAGCGATTTCGGCAGCGTCACTGCCCGGGTTCTCGACCCGCCGGTCGCGACGGAGAACCGGCCGTCGATCCCCCTCGTCCTGAGCGCGGCCCTGGCGCTGGGCTGCGGCCTGGGGACGGGGGCGGTATACGTCGCCGACCAGCTTGATGCGCGAATCCGCTCGCTGCGCGAGACCCGCCGGCTGCTGGATTACCGCGTGCTGGGGGTCGTCCCGCTCCTCTCCCGCGGGCAACAAGGCGACGTCAAGATCGCCCTGGTCAGCCACGCGAGGCCGCGGTCGCGCCTGGCCGAAACCTACAAGTCGATCCGGACCGGCATCGACCTGCTCCGCCGCAACTGGGAGGGGAAGGTGTTCATGGTCACCAGCCCCCAACCGGCTGACGGCAAGACTACGACCGCCAGCAACCTGGCGATCTCCATGGCCCAGTCCGGCAGAAAGGTCCTGCTGATCGATGCCGACCTGCGCCGCCCTGGCCAGCACACGCTCCACGGCCTGCCCCGGAGTCCCGGCCTGACTGAGATCCTCAACGACCAGATGGCCTTCCACGAGGCCGTGCAACAGACTGCGATCGAGAACCTGGACCTCCTTGCCGCCGGGGCGGAGGTCTCCAACCCCGCCGAGCTGCTCGCGACGGATCGGCTGGGCGCACTCGTGAGAGAGCTGCGGCAGGCCTATGATCTTGTGCTCGTCGATACCCCCCCGCTCATGGTCGTCACCGACCCGTCGGTCATCGCGGTGGTGATGGACGCAATTGTGATGGTCGTCCGGGCCGCGGTCACCCGCCGCTTCGACGCCGAGCGGAGCCAGGACCTCCTCAGGGCTTTGGAAACCCCGGTGCTCGGCCTGGTCATCAACGGGATCAACCCCGGGCAGGGCGGCTACGGCTACGGATACGGCTACGGATACGGCTACGGATATGGCGCCTACGGGCGAGCGAGCTCATCCGGAAACGGCGACGACCCGCCCCCCGGGTTGCTCTCCGACCTCGCCGGCGATCCGGCCGAAGTGCCCGGGATCAAGCTCAACGGCACTAACGGTCACCCCCCTGTTGATTCTTGAGAGGGCAAGTTGACGATCTTCGACCAAGGCTGAGGTTGCCCGGTATCGAGTCCTTCACGATGAATCGTGCCCGGCTTCAATCGATTCGTTGAAAAGTTGGAGGTAATTGAAATATGTATATATGAATGGATTCTATAATACTGCACGTCATTGAATGAGTCTTCGCCACTGATCCTGAGTATGGACCCTGCAGACGGTCCAATGTAGTACCGATCCCCTGCGACCCGGCACTCCGGCTCGCACGATCGATTCGACCGCCCGACCTCGGGCGGTCCACCGCAGTACACCTCTCCAAAGGAATGGGTCGAGCGTCGTCGCCCCGTTCGCGGGCCGAGACGTCGTGGTCCTGGATGGCCCGCTGAAGATCGAGACGGCGGTCTGACGGGAGCCCCGCGCAACCGACGGGGACGGAGTCCGCCCGGGGGAGACGACCGGGACGCCCCTCCTCATCATCATGTTCGGCGGTCGAGCAGAGGAAGGCGCGGAGGGGAGACAGGGCGAGAAGTTCTTTTCCAGGGAGATTCAGCGATGCGAGTGCTGGTCACCGGCGGGGCCGGATTCATCGGGTCACACCTCTGCGAAGCCTACCTCGAGCGGGGCGACGAGGTCCACGTGCTCGACGACCTGTCGACCGGGAGCATCGACAACATCAGCCATCTGCGGTGGCACCCGCGGTTCGACTACACCATCGACAGCGTTCATCACAAGGCGGTTACGGCGGAGCTCGTCGACGATTGCGACGCCGTGATCCACCTGGCGGCGGCCGTGGGCGTCAAGCTGATCGTGGAGAGCCCGGTGCGGACGATCAAGACCAACGTCCACGGCACGGAGGTCGTCCTGGCCGCGGCCGACAAGAAGAAGAAGAAGGTGCTGATCGCCTCGACCTCCGAGGTCTACGGCCTGAGCAACGACATCCCATTCCGCGAGGACGGCAACCTGGTGATGGGGGCGACGACCAAGGGGCGGTGGAGCTACGCCTGCTCGAAGGCGATCGACGAGTTCCTGGCCCTGGCCTACTGGCGCGAGAAGCGGCTGCCCGGCGTTGTCGTGCGGCTCTTCAACACGGTCGGGCCGAGGCAGACGGGCCGGTACGGGATGGTCATCCCGACCTTCGTCAAGCAGGCGCTGGCGGGCCGGCCGATCACCGTCTTCGGTGACGGCACCCAGTCGCGCTGCTTCACCCACGTCGCCGACGTGGTCGGCGCGCTCACCAAGGTGATGGATCACCCGGCCGCGGTCGGGCAGGTCTTCAACATCGGCTCGACCGAGGAGGTGACCATCGGCGAGCTGGCCGAGCTGGTCAAGATGCTGACCGATTCCCGCTCCGAGATCGTCCTCGTGCCCTACAGCGAGGCGTACGAGGCGGGGTTCGAGGACATGCCCCGCCGCGTCCCCGACCTCACCAAGATCGGCGCACTGATCGGCTACCGCCCCGCCCACGTCCTGGAGCAGACTCTCCAGGACGTCATCGCCTATTACAGGGAGGCACCCCGCGCCCGTGCCCATTCCCATGCCCACTCCCATGCCCAGACCAGGCCGCAGCCCGTCGCTGCCCACTACTGATTACAGCATGGCAAATGGAACATGACGCATGGCAGACAGGCGGACAATCCCAGGGCCTGTGCCATCCGCCATTTCTCATTTGCCATGCTGGACCCCGACCCGATAGACGACGGCCTGGCCTGGTCCGGCCGCCGACGCCGCGAGCGACCGATCCTTTTCCCACCCTTGCAACGACCGATCCTTTTCCCACCCTTGCAAAGGGGGGGCCAGGGGGGGTGGGCCGGGTGGAATCGAAAATCCAAAATCCGCACTCCAAAATCCCAAAATCCTTGCGATGTACCCCATTGATCTTCTGCCAGTGGTCCTCTCGTTCGCCGGCACGGTCGTGCTGACCCCGGTGGTGCGCGCCCTGGCGCGGCGCCGGGGGGTTGTGGCGCGTCCCAAGAGCGACCGCTGGCACAAGAAGCCGACGGCCCTGCTGGGCGGCGGGGCGATCTTCATCGTGGTTGTCGCGGTCAACCTCGCCCTCGTGCCGCTCACGCCCCAAGCACAGGTGGTGCTATGCGCCGGCGGCTTCCTGTTCCTGGTCGGGCTCATCGATGACTTCTTCAACCTCAAGCCCTACCAGAAGCTGAGCGGTCAGATCATGGGGGCGGCGGTGGTCGTCTGCTGCGGGCTGACCCTGCCCTGGACCGGATCGCCGCCGGTCAACATGGCGATCACCCTCTTCTGGCTGATCGGCATCACCAACGCCGTCAACCTGCTCGACAACATGGACGGGCTGGCGGCCGGCATCGCCGCGATCGCCTCCGCGTTCCTGGCGCTCAACTTCCTGGGCAACGCTCAGGCGGCCGAGGCCCTGATGCTCGCCGTCTTCGGGGCCGCGCTGCTGGGATTCCTGGTGTACAACTCGAACCCGGCGTCCATCTTCATGGGCGACTGCGGCTCGATGTTCATCGGCTTCTTCCTGGCCGGCTCGGCGCTCTTGAACCCCACCGGCGGGCGTTCGCGGACCGTCCTGCCCGTGCTGGCGGTGCCGGTCCTGACCCTGTTCATCCCGATCTTCGACACGCTCCTGGTGACGATCCTGCGGAAGCTCGCCGGCCGGTCCGTCGCGCGCGGAGGGCGCGACCACACGTCGCACCGGCTCGTGGCGCTGGGCCTGTCGGAGCGCCGCGCCGTCTGGATGCTCTACGTCCTGGCCGCGGTGTCGGGCTTGCTGGGTCTGCTCGTCCGCGACCTGGCGCTGGACTACAGCCTGGCGGCCGTCCTCGGCTTCGTGCTCCTGCTGACGTTCGTCGGGGTTTACCTGGGGGGCGTGAAGGTCTACGACGAGGCCGAGGTCCGCGCGGCGCGGGCCCAGCCGCTGGTGGCGTTCCTCGTCAACCTCTCGTACAAGCGCCGGGTCTTCGAGGTCCTGCTCGACGTCATGCTGATCACCCTGTCCTATTGCCTCGCCTATGCGGCCGTCTTCGGCCCCCTCACCGGTGACGAGCCCCTCCGCCAGTTCCTGCTGGCGGTGCCCGTGCTGGTGTCCGTCAAGCTGCTGACCTTCCTGGGCATGGGCGTCTACCGCGGGATCTGGCGGTATGTGAGCATCGACGATGTGATCGTGTTCGCCAAGGCGGTGGTCGCCGCGTCGGTCGCCGGCGTCCTGGCCCTCCTGTTCGCCTTCCGCTTCGAGGGCTTCTCGCGGGTCGTCTTCATCCTGGACGGGCTGATCCTCCTGGTCTTGCTGACCGGCAGCCGTCTGACCTTCCGCCTGTTCCGCGAGCTCCTGCCGGCGCCGAGGACGTCTCCGGGACACCGCGTCCTCATCTACGGCGCCGGCGACGCGGGAGAGCTCCTGGCGCGCGAGCTGCTCAACAATGCATCCCTCCAGTGCACGCCCGTCGGCTTTGCCGACGACGACCCGTTCAAGAAGGGCAAGATCATCCACGGAATTCGGGTCTTCGGCGGCAACGGCTCGTTCCTGACCATCTGCGGCCAGCACGCCATCGACGAGGTCCTGATCTCCAGCATGAAGTTCACTCCCCAGCGGCTCGAAGCGATCGCCCGGGAATGCACGACGTTATCCCTGCCCCTGCGGCGGATGCGGTTCCAGATCGAGACGCTCGATGACGACACCGGCTCCGCGGCCCGATCGCTCCTGAACCGCCTGGGCCAACCCGACCCTTATCTCGCTTGAGTCGTACTGCCGCAACCTGAGAGACAATGATTTGATGGCGACAATCTTGCTGGCTGGGGGCTGACGCAGAACGACATAGCCAGCTTCGTCGGCTGGAGTCCCCAGCCTTCGGCTGTGGGCCCAGTCCCTCATCAGCCTGGGTTTTTAATCGTCTTATGACTATAGGC
>JBEKTN010000393.1:0-7610 GCA_049516015.1 Isosphaeraceae bacterium
CGTCCGTGAGAACTTTCATCATCCCCTCCCTGGGACCAGTTCTCGAATCCGAAACCACAACGGAGGGGAGTAGAACAGAAAACTCGAATCATGCCGAGACTATTCTGCGGGGATTCCCCTGGGTCTCGCCCTTCCAGGGCATCTGGGCGAACTTGTCCACCGTGGCGATAAGGAGAGCGGGGAGCTTGCGGTAAATCTCCTCATCGACGACCAGGATCGGGATACTCTCGTCCGGGGATTGCCGCCTGCTGAACGCACACTGACCGAACTTGTCGCCGCAGTAGACGAACGTGCGTCCTCGACCTTTGCTCGGTGTCTCGATGTGGTAGCAGCGGGGGCTGAACTCGATCTTCGATCCGCACCAGGGGCAGTTGGTCAACTGATGAGGCGAGCCGCCGCCGCCGATTGCTCCGGGGCGCTTCTTGTCGGCGCTGCCGGTGGCGGTCTTGAGCGCCTCCTCGCTGTGTGCCGTGCGGTTGGGCGTCGTTGCGGCTCCCACCCATAGCCCGATGCGGAACGGCGTCTTGCCCCAGCGTTGGTCACCACGAGCCTCAGCCTGGCGACGGAGGAATTCGCAGGCACAAATCAGGGTCGTCGCCCGCTGGAATTGCTGGAGGGTCAGTAGCCGCAGCGTGTACCGCATCAGCACCGCCACGCCGTCGTCACCGGAACGCCCTTCGACGGACCCTTGCAGGCGGCGGATTGCCAGCGTGAAGGCGGTGAGCCCGAGGTATGCTTCCGTCTTGCCGCCACCGGTCGGGAACCACAGCAGGTCGGCAACTGCGTCGGGGCTCTCGCTGCGGTCGGGGTGGTCGAGCCGAGCGATGCTGGGGAGGTTGAGCAGGATGAACGCCAACTGGAACGGATACCACGACCGATTGGCGGGAATGTCCACGTCGTTGTAGTCGATGTCCTTGCCCCGGCGCACTCCCTCGGCGAAGAGCGAGCGAGTTCGCTGAAGCCACATGGCGTGATTCAGGAATCGGAAAGCGTCGAAGACCTGAGCGTCGGTTTCCAGCAGGGTCAGCCCCTCCTCTATCCGCTGGAGGGTCTTCTCACACCGGTCGATCGATTTCTTCGCCACGGCTTGATAATGAGCCAAGCCCTCGGCGGGGTCGTCGATCTTCGCCTTCTCCCGCTCGATCCACTCCCGGTAGGCAGAGATCAGGGGCTCCAACTTGGGGCGCAACTGGTTCTGCGGGAGGTCGGAGAGGGTCTTCATGTCGAGGATGACCCCCGCCAGCTTGGCGAAGGCGGGGTTCTGATTGGCGTCTTCGATGGTCGGGGGCGTGGTCTTGGGGATCTCGTAGCTGGGGATCGCCCGTGACGAGAGCCGGATCGCCCGGTTCGGGTCTTCGGGGTCCACATCGGCGTGGACGGCGATGTTGTGCCCTACGGCGAACTCGACGTGACGACGGTAGAGCATCGCCAGCATCTCGTTCTCTTGCTTGTACGCCTCGTCGGTGCCCGGCAGGTCGATGCGATTGAGCCGCTTCTGGAAGATGGGCGAGCCGTCAGGTGCCTCGACTGCCATCTCGCACTGGAACAGCCAGGTCCGCTCCCGGTTCGGGGGCGGCGGCTCGATGCCGTCGTTGACCATGAAGAGGGTGACGCTCCAGTGGTCAGGGCGGCGGCGGATCAGCCCTTTGACCTTGGCGTCGGGGAACGACTCGTCGGGGATGATGGATCCGACTGCCCCCGCCTGGAGGGGAATCTCGTGAGGGATGCCGCCGCAGGGTCGCCGCTTCCAGACCCGCTTGGGCGTGCCGGTCTTGGGGTTGGTGAGAAACTCACTGGGGTTCTTGTCGTAGTGTCCCCAACGAGTGGTGACCTTCAAGGACGTGGTTTCGAGCGGGACGCAGAAGGAGAGCCCCAGGGACGACGGGTAGACCGCCTTGGACATGGGAGCCGACAGTTCCGTGGGACCGTCGTCGCCGCTCAGGTTGCCACGACCAACCCCCTCGATCCCAAGTTCCTCGCCAGGCGGGAAGTCGCCTTCGAGAACATCATCGTCCTCGGCCGGTGGAGCGGCGGGCTTCTCGAACAGGGGCAAGGGCATGTCCTCAGCCCGCTGGCGGGGAGCGAGGATGCCCACGAGGTAGCGGTCCCGGATGCGTTCGGAGACCTCTTCCTCGTCACCCTGGGCTGGTCCCTGGAGTTCCTTGACCGCCATTTCCTCCAGCATGTCACGCAACACGAGGGGCGAAGAAACCGTCTCTTTGAGAGTCATCTGAGCCATGATCGCTCGCCTCGTCAGAACAGCATCGGTTCTTCGCTGAAGGATGATTTCCTGCCCTTGCGTCCCGTCGCCTTGGGTTTGCCCTTCACTTTGTCGTGGAGCCCCTGGGCGACCTCCTCGGCGTACCGCTCGTGGTTGAGCTTTAGGAGCCGGGCAAGGACTTCACGACGGGCCGTCTCGCTGATCGTGAACCGGGAGCCCTGCTTGGTCTCGTAGAAGCCGTGACAAAGGTCGAGATCAGACCAGCCGTAGGCGGCGACGACGGCGTTGTCCATCTCGACGTGGAGGTCACGGAGCTTCTGAATGTCAGCAGTGGACTGGTCGGGGACGTGGAAGCGGTTGTAAAGCCTCGTCAAGCCTTCTTGTTGAGCAACCATTATCGAGTCTCGATGTACATGATAACTCTCTCCAAGTTCGTCGAGTTTGTTTGAAGGTTCACAGCATCGAGGCATCGGCCAAGTTTCAAGAGCCGAGGATGTCGAATATGTGATGGTAGTCGCACCCAGAGTCCCGCATTGCCTGTACACCCACTCTTGATGCAACGAAGACTGAAAAACAGCGAAGTCGCTCCACTCATAGTAAAAGAATATGTTAGTTTTCTCGTTATAAATATTTGTCGTTGCAACTCGCCGGAAAGCGAAATACTTCGAGACTCTCGGAAGAGCCAGTACCCACTCGTGCTTCTCGAACTCAGCAACAAGGCGGGGTCGATAGTCCCAATAGCACCAAAACCTTTTCTCGTGAATTTGCCCCGTCAATGACGCCCGGTAGGGCTTGACAAGTTGTTCTACATGGCGAAATGCAGGTGTGTATCTCCTAGCCTCTTCTTCTTCCATACGTCGAAAGTAGATCGCCCATCGAATAGGGTGCATCGATGGAGCATTAGCTAGATCATCCCCCTTGAAGAGCGGAAAGATAACCTCTGTGCATTTCGGATCTTCGTTAAGTATCTCCTGCACTTGGCTCTCGTTAAGCTCAAATCCGAGACCCATGAGATCCTGGCCTTGCGAGAAACCACCGAGCATAGCTGATAACCGGTACGGGTGATGAAGTAACTCTTTCTCATTCAGACCGCCATCGATCCCGGAAACTGGCTTATCATTAAGCGTCACCTCACCTGACCATTCTTGTTTACGGATATGCAATATTGTTACGTATATTGCGGCAGAACCTGGCCATTCGATTCGGTCCAACGCACGAGTGATGTGGCCACCGTCCTCAAGGATTCGATCGAGACAGACGGCTCTGTTTCCTGTTTCTGAAATGGACTTTGTTGCGAGGAGGCCGGACGTTCCTTCTAGGTTGAGCAATGAGAATGACCGAAGGAAAAAATATGCACAAAGATCTGGTGATCCCTTTATGGCATGCCGTAGCATCTGAAGATAGCTATGATATTTTGTTGAAAAGGCACGACCTATAAGGCGTCCTCCCATGAATGGTGGATTACCGACAAAACCATCGAACCCACCCTTCTCGATGAAAACCTCGGGAAACTCCAGCGGCCAGTGGAACCGACTGTCGATCATTTCTCTCCGCAGTCGATTCTTCGCCTCCTCCTCCAACTGCTCGGCGGGCAAGTCCTTGAACTTGTACTCGACCTCAGCCAGCATCCCGTTGAGCGCTGACTCCAACTCGCCGACGTTCTTCGCCTCCCAGGTCGCCGCCAAGAGCATGTCAGCAGCGTAGGTGAGCCGCTTCGTCTGATCCACGACGTTCTCGAACATCTTTGCCTTGCGCTCGATGTCCTGCGGCGTGTTCGACGGAAGTGATTCGATCTGCTTGCGAAGCAGCTTCACGGCGTCGAGCCGTTTCTCGATCTGCTGCCGCTGCTGCTCCATCAGCGGTCTAACCTTGGCGTTCTCCGTGAGCGAGAACCGGAGCAACTGGTCGATGCTGCTCAGCCCCACGAGCGAGTCCCCGCAGCGAATGGCGTGATCCAAGAACGTGAAAGGCTTGTACTTCGCCAGCGTCAGGAGCCAGAGTGATAGTTTCGCCATCTCGACTGCCAGCGGGTTCTTGTCCACGCCGTAGAGGCAGCGCTCGGCGACGATGCGGTAGGCAAAGATTAGCCGCTCCTGGCGGTCGAGGGGGATCAGTTGCTCGTCGGGCAACCCCTTCGAGACCTCGCCATAGGGTGTGATCCGGGGTGAACCCTGCACTTGTTTCTCGGCTTGCTCCCAGGCTTCGAGCAGTCGATGCGACAGATAGATGCAGACCTGGACCAAGAACGCCCCGCTGCCACACGCCATGTCGCAGATTTTGAGGTCGAGCAGTTCCGCCGCCGTTTTCAGCCTCCACTGCTCCCTCGGCTGGCCCTCGGCTGGCCCCTCGTAGACCACTGGCTCCAGCGTGTACTGAACGATCGGCACAGTCAGACTCTCAGGCGTGTAGTGGGTGCCGCTGGAGCGGCGGTCGGTCCCCGCCGTGACGTAGACGCTCTTCGGCAGGATGACGACCGGGTAATCAAACGTGTTGAGCCGCACAAGCCCAGCGAACGGCTTGATCCGCTCCCAGAGCTTCTCGTCCCCCTGACAGGCGGTGCGAAATCGGCTCAGTGTCAGGTCGTCCGGTGCCGTCGCCAGGAGCCGCTTCACGGGGGCCACGGACGACCGTCCCGTCTCCTCCTTCACGAACGCCAGCAACTCGTCCTCGCCCTTCGCCGCCAGGGCTTCGAGCCTGGACACGGGCACTTCAGGCTCGTGGTCCCGAGGTCCGTTCAACCCCAGCACCGGCTCGGACGCTTTGACCGCCGTGTGGTCGAGTAGCCCCTCATAGACGTGCCCGATCTGGAGGATCGACAGGGCACGGAAGCTGAGCTTGCGGGGCGTGGCTGGTCCCCCGCCCGGCAGCCTGACCTGGAGCACCTGGAGGGCTTCCAGCAGGTGCAGGACGGTGCGGTTATCGACTGGGATCGGCTGGCAGGGCGTGTCCTTCCACTTTGTCCCGGAGGTTCGTCCTTCGAGGAACGGGAACCGATCCGGGTCGAACAGTTCGCCCTGGTAGGCAGGGAGCTTGAGCCGGTGGTGCTGGACGCCCCCGTACACCGCCCGGAAGGTCGTCAGCAGGCGGCTCCACGCATCGTGGCGGCGTTCCAGCACCTCCTCGCCGAAGTTGGTCGCCGTGACCCGCAACTGCTCCCGCAGTGTTGAGACGGAGTAGTTTTTATCGTAAAGCTCGTCACCCAGCAGAAGAAGGTCTCGCTCCTCAGCGCAGAAGAGGAATACCAGCCGCATCATCACCGTCAGGGCGGCTTCGTACAGCTTGTCCTCGGGTACCCCCTTGAGCAGCGCCCCGCCGCTGTCCCGGTTCGCCCGGTCGATCGTGTGAACCAGCACCTCGACCGCCTGACGTACCTGATATCCAAGCTGGTCGGTGACTTCTTGCTGGTCCTGGGCACTCTGAGCCAGCAGCCGTTCGAGCGTCTCCTCCTCGGGCACGCCGAAGAACCGATAGCTGCCCAGCAGGGTGCGGAACGCTTGTAGGGTCTTCGGCTCCTCCAGCCAGAGCGAGGCGTACCACGACGCATACCCGGTCGTCTCGCCCTTCGGGGCATCAACCAGCATCCACTGGTCGCCGTTCGTGACCAGTCCGATCCGCACGCCCGTGTCGTGCAAAAGTTGCATCATCCGTGTATCGGGAGACGCCGCCCACGGCTTCCCCTCAACCACTCGGCTGAGCTTCTGTTTGAGTGGGTACGTCTGGATCAGCAGTCTCGCCTTGCTGCCCCCCGGCTCCATGACCACCTTGTCGGGACGAAGCGTCTCGCCATGCTCGGCGAGGTCAGCCTTGAGCGTCTGCGGGATCTTCTGCCCCTCCACCAACACATCGCCCAGGTCGAGCGTGTTGCGGAGCACCCAGTCGATCCACTGGCGGTGGATCGCTGGGTCGGGTCTGTCGCCATTCTGGTCCTGGTCCCACTCCTCATACACCTGCCGCAGCGCTTTGGCATGCTCAGGGTCGTGAGCGTCCATGCCCTGCGGGAAACGCTGGACGAGCACCGGCAGGCTCAGGAACGGTCCCGAGACCTCGATGAGCGACAGCCATTCGGCGTGGTGCTTGGCGATGGACATAGCCTACGACCGTTGTTGTTTCGAGATTCTGTCGATCAGGTGGTTTACATGGTCTCTCGGATCTGCGTATGTGTGCTTGGCGTCTTGAGTAAAGTTGAACCCAGCACTCCTCATATGGATAAGGAGCATCTGATCCACGAAGAACCAGACCCTATCATGCTCGACTTCGTTTTGTCGGTCGATGGCGTGTTCCAGAACCTGGAAGAGACGGTCGTAGCCTTGGGGATGCGTTACCCTCTTCATTTGACCCAGGAACACGTTAAAGACAGTCACCCAGGTCAATGCGATGGCGATCCCGAACAACGCATTGATTCTGCTTGACTCTGCGTTCTGAGACGAACTAGCACCATCCAACAACCAGTCAGTAGCAAACAGGTCAGCTTCCTGCTCTTGCGAGATCGATTCATATCCACGACAAGAGACATGGCAATAGTGCAGATGTCCAATCTCATGGAGGATGATCCACGCAAGTGCGATTCGGAACCATCCTTCTCCGAATGCCCGTTGCATACGACTCATCGAAATCAGAAGGCTTTCCGGCAACTCCTCCCCGGCACCGTCAAAGATCTCATCCAAATCCTTGTCGAATCCCTCTCCTTGCCTCAACCGGAGTTGAAGATCTCTGCCAACAGCCCAATTGAGAAACTTGTCAGCGGGCGAGACCAACTTTTGACGATCGGAGTCACTGAGTTCGGTGAAGTTGGGTGTGCTACGGGCGGCGATGATGATCCCCGATGCATAAGCATGAGCCTGCAATCGCACCGTACACTTGACTCCGATCCGAATCACGTTTGGCTTGCCGATGGTCGCTTGAAAGAGAATCTGATCTTCTTCCTTGTCCAACTCAAGCACTGGAGATATTTGAGACAGGAGCCTGTCGAGATCATGAAACCTGTCACGAACCACTTGTCTGAGTAGTTTTCGCAGAGGGTCGAGGCTCGTTTCTTGGATCTGTCCCATCACAGTGTCCTCTCTCGTGCGAGCCTACTCGGCACTAAGAACGTCACCGCCACCGGGAACATCCTGGCTTGGGGGTCAGCAAAACGAGCCCGGATCGCCTCGGTTTCAAGCTGGATTTCCCCAGGAATCTGCTTCACCCGATCCCGCAGGAAGTCCTTGTTCCGCTCGAACTGATCCCGCTCCGGGTCGCTGAAGAGTTCGAGTTGCTTGTACTCGGGCTCGTCGAGTTCCGCCTCGATCGACCGCTTCAACTCCAGAAGGATCGACTCGATGTCCTGAGCCTCCTTGTCGGAGCGTTCGAGCAGCCGTTTCTCAAGCCCCTTGGTTCGGTCGGTCATGCG
>JBEKTN010000394.1:0-7536 GCA_049516015.1 Isosphaeraceae bacterium
CTTCTCCAACGCCAACACGATCATCTTGATGGGGCGAACCCGGCACAATGGACGGATGGGCAGGGCCCTGGCGATCACCAAGCACCGCGGCAGCGCTCACGGCGACGAGATTCGCCCTTACCGGATCACAGAGAAAGGGTTGGTCTTCGATTGATCCGGGTCCATGATCAAGCTTCCCGGCGGGGAAATTACCGGCCGGTAAACGAGAGTCCTCACTGAACTCCACCGTGATTCGTCGTATCCCATGATGGGGAAAGATGCTTGGGTGGCTGGGGCCGACCGCGGGGAAGCCCCAGGGCCGAAGCCTGTGCATCTGGGGCGTCGCCTCCGGCTCCGCCACCAGCCACCCGGATCCTGGCAGTTCTTGAATGGTGGAGTTCAGCTTTGTCCGCGGGCCCGATGGCATGTGGTATCTCAACGAAGGAACACTGGCCGAACGAACGCCAGCCGCATGAGAACCATGCCGAGGTTCCCGCGGACGCTGCTGCTCAACCCGAATCCCCCGCCTTCCACCATCGCCAGCGAAATGCGAGGTAGGTGATCCCGAAGAAAACCAGGCTCAGCGGGGGGTAAATCGCCAGGAATATGGCCCACACCGGCAATGCGAGATTGGGCGTGAGCTGGATCAATACCTGCGGTGGGACGTGCAGCGACTGGCCGGTCCAGTTTTCGATGCGGCTGGTGTGCATGGGAACGCTGAGGGCGGCTGAAAATGGGCTGGTGACCGTGATCGCCGCCAGTCGTTCAGGCGTGAACGACTGGTCCTGGCTGATCCCTTCGAGATACCAGCTCAGTCCCATCGGCAGCACGAAGAGGACCAGCAGGGTCAGGTAGGTCAAGATCATGGCCGTCGAGGTTCGCCGCACCAGCGCCGAGCACATCAGGCCAACCGACGATGTGGCCAGACAGGTTGTGGCAATGATCAACAGGAAAACCAGGAGCGTCCAGAACCGATACCTCAGCTCCTGAAGCAGGACGTAGGCCAGCAGCAACTGCTCGGTGAGCAGGAAAGTCAAAACGGTCGAGACCCGGAGAGCGGCGACCAGCTTCGCCAGGATGATTCGCCCCGGAGTGAGCAACGTGGTCAAGAGCAAGGCGAGGGTCTGGCGCTCGCGCTCCTGGGTGATGCTGCCGGACGAGAAAACCGGCCCCACGAGAAGATTGAACGTCAGCACGTAGGCCACGTAATACGGCGCCTTGTCCGACCGCAAGAACAAGAGCCCGGCCATCAAGGGAATTGACAGCAGCATACTCACCTGGATCACGACCCGCAGCATCAACGTGCCCTGGCTGAAGATCTCGCTCCGCAGCTCCTTCTCCAGGACGGGGTTGGTTCCGTCGGGCATGAGATCGACACGCTTGGCCGGGGCAAACAGCTTGTCGGGGAGAAGGTCGCGGTCGATCACGACACCGATGGCGTACTTCATCTCCTCTTCCTCATCGACGACGTCCTTGCCCTCGCTGCCGACGTCCGGGGGATGAAGCAGCCGCCGATTGATCAGAATCTCCAGAACCGTCCAGAGTGCAAGGCACCAGGGCGGGAGGATGGCAATCGACACGAAATCTCGCATGACGACATCATCGCTGCGGGTCAGTGCGACGCAGATCAGAGACAGGGGCAGGGTCACCAGGTAGCTGACGACCAGGGCCGAGCTGGTGCGGCGAAAATAACTCGAGCAAGCCACGCTCAGCAAGCCGAAGGTACCCGCGGCCAGGATCAGCACCAGGTAGCTGCGGGTGATCTCCGAGAGCAGCAGCCCGCCCAGCAAGTAGCAAAGAATCATCAGGGGAAGGCTCGAGAGAATCAGGATCACCAGGTACGACAGCGAGCTGAGCAGCTTGCCGACCAGGATCGTGCCCGGCCGCAGTGGACTGGCCAGAAGCATCTCGTAAGTCTTCCGCTCCTTCTCGCCGGTGATGCTCCCCGCGGCGAACGTGGGCGCCATGAGCGACACGAGAAAGAACTGCCCGAGGAAGAAGATGTCAAAGAGGCGCCGGGCCACCCCCGGGCTGACATGGCGCGCGCCGTCCTCGCCAGCCGGCCAGTAAAAGTAGACCAGCGCGCCCAGAACCGAGACATACAGCAACTGCAGCACGAAGGCGCGAGGCGACCGCAACGTGACGAGCAATTCGCGTGTCAATACGGGATTATCGCGAAGAAACATGATGTTCTGTAAATCCTGGCGAAACCTCGACGCGAACCTGGAATGGCCGGCGGCCTAGCTGACGATTCCCTTGGTGATCATCATGAAGACCTCCTCGAGGCTGAGCGGCTCTTCGGCGAACGACTGGACCGTGATCCCGGACTGGATCAGCCGGCCGAGGAGACGGGCCATGTCGTCGTCGCGTCCCTCGAACTCGGCACTCACCGTGTGGTCATAAGTTTCCACCAGGCGGATCGAGGGATCGTCGCGGAGGATGGCCGCGGCGCGGTCGGTGGTCTCGTCGAGCAGCTTCACCTTGAGAACCCGGTGCGACCGGATCTGCTGCTGAATCTCCTGGATGCTCCC
The DNA here is from genome assembly GCA_049516015.1 of Isosphaeraceae bacterium. Taxonomy (GTDB): domain Bacteria; phylum Planctomycetota; class Planctomycetia; order Isosphaerales; family Isosphaeraceae; genus Aquisphaera. The sequence goes on from JBEKTN010000394.1 coordinate 2,511, forward strand.
CGCCGCCAGCAGCTTGCCCCGCTCGATGATGCCGATCGACGTGCAGAAGTCCGCCAGCTCCGAGAGGATGTGGCTGGAGATCAGGATTGTCTTCCCCATCCTCCGCAACTCACCCAGCAGTGCCTTCATCTCCAGGCGGGCCCGGGGGTCGAGGCCCGAGGCTGGCTCGTCGAGGATCAGCACGGGCGGGTCATGGACCAGCGTTTTGGCCAGGCAGAGCCGCTGCTTCATCCCCTTGGAGAGACCGTTGACGTAATCGTCTTTCTTGTGAGTCAGGTCGAGCAATTCGAGCACTGCACCGATGATCTTCTTGCGCGCGGTCCGGGGAATCTCGTAGGCCACCGCGAAGAAATCCAGGAACTCCCACACCTTCATGCCATCGTAGACGCCGAAGTCGTCGGGCATGAAACCGATCACGCGGCGGACGGCCATCGGGTCGGCCGTCACCGAGTGGCCGCAGATCCGTCCCTCGCCCGAGGTCGGCCGCAGCAGCGTGGCCAGGAACCGGATCGTCGTGCTCTTGCCCGCGCCGTTGGGACCGATGAACCCGAAGATCTCTCCCTTGCCAATGGAGAAGCTGAGGTCGTCGACGGCCACGAAATCGCCGTACCGCTTGGTGAAATTGACCACCTCAATCATGCACCAGCCCTCTTCCTACGCGATCGCTGACCGTTTTCGCATCATTCGCGGCCTTGATATTGTAGCGAGGTCCCGCGGGAGAAGGTGGATTCCCGTACCGCAGATGAACCAGCACCGCCGTCATGCCACGATGGCGGTCGAGCGCCGGCTCGAAAGTCTGACCGCCGATCGGCTGCGGGGTCCAGGCGACCAGCCTCAGCTCGCCGGAGTTCTCAGGCCGATCCTCCCAGTTGCGGCGCAGCTCCACCAGAAGGGGGGCTGGATCGGGTCCGTCGTGCCCCTCGACCCGCTCGGGGACGGGACCCGGCTTTTTCTCGCCCAGCTCGACCGAGGCCCCCGCCGCGATGGTCCCCAGATAGGTTTCCAGGCGCTGCCCACCCCCCGCGAAATCCACCAGGACCGCATCGCGAAGCTCGAGCTCACTACGGTTGACAACCGTCCGTCGAGCCTGGTCTGCCTCGAGGACGATCGGACCGGAGAGCCCCAGCATCTGCTCGCCGCGATACATGGCCAGGCTCCGCGGCTGCACCGAGAAGTTCTGAAGCGCGGGAACCGGGTACGATTGCCAGACCGCCGTGGTCACATCCTCGCCGCCGATCGATCGCTCGTTGTTGAACGGCAGCGCCACCGCGGTCGGCTCGTTGGGATAAGCAATGGAGTACTTCGCGCGGCCGGTTGTGTACAGCGCGGCGAACCTGCTGAGATGGGCTCGCGGGTAGGCGCCTTGCACTTCGAGCAGATCGATCTCGTCGCAGGCGGAGTCGTAGCCCATGTCATAGGCGGCCACGCGCTCGACACCGACCGCGAAACCCAGGGCCAGCAGGGGCACGACAATCCAGGCCCATTCCCGGCGGTTGAGCACGAGCCGGCAGATGAACCAGTTCACCGGCACCAAGGCGAGGATGTAGGCCAGGATCACCTTGAGCACGAATTGCGAGCTGGGAACGGTGATTCCCGACGCCTTCTCGAGCGTGTCGCGGCAGAGCCGTGGCAGCGCGGCCGTGTCACGCCATTCGGCCACCCCGATGCGGCCCAGCGCGGTCTCCTCGGCCGGGGTCGCCGACAACCCTTGGTTCGCGGGCTGGGCGGAGACGGACGGCGTGACATACCGGCTGCTCGGCAGCGGAACCTGCCGGGCTGCCAGGTTGGCCCTGACCTTCAGCGCATCGGCCTCGGCCCCGGCATCCCGGCTGGCGATGCGATACCAGCTCAGATCGGGACCTTCCAGTTGCCCGGCCCCCGGTGGCGCCGCAGCCGAGGCGGGCTCTTCGGGACGGCGCAGCACCACGCGCCGGATCAACGTATCAAGGCCCGGCCATGCCACGAGCGACGGATCGGTCGGGTTGATCGTCAGCATGGTGATGCGCCCGCGCCCCACCCGCGCCTCGACCGCCAGCAGATGGGGGCTTCCCGCACCGAGCGCAATCGTTGACGCCCCGGGATGGGGCCGCAAACCGGTCACAAAAATGGGGCGCCCCTTGGGCGGCTGGATGGGCACGAACCCTTTGTAAGTTCCTCCCAGCAACGGGACGGGTTCTGGAGCGACTCGCGGGTTCGTCGGATCCTGCTCGAGCGGAATGGCCTGCAGAACGGAGGGGGGATAAGCCTCGGCCAGGGGCTTGAGCTCCGCTTCCCCCAGCAACGCGCTTTCACCCGTTGGATCCGCCGGCAGGTAGTTGCCCAGAAAGCTCTCACGGAAGATCGAGTACGTTGGTCCGGCGCCACCGATCAGGACAAGTTGCCCACCCCAGTGCAGCCAGTCGAGCATCGCTTGCTGATGCGAGACAGACAAGGAATCGGGAGGCAAGCCGTCCCAGATGACGTGGCTGATCGTCGCCCATGTGAGCGGATGCGGCGAGAGGAACGCCTTGTCAGCTTCTTCCGGCAGGACCATGCGGTAGTAGCGCTGGAGCTCGAGCGCCATCGGGTCTTCGCGGTCCGAACCCGCGGGAACGCACGAAGGCAGTCGGTTCCATGTCGCGTACTGGTTGGCTGATTCCTTGCTCAACACAACCACCAGCATCTGGTGCGGCGCCAGCAGCCGCACGGGCACCTGCCAGAGCTCGTCGGAGCGGATCGCGCCGGGTTGCAGCAACTCGAGGTTCAGCTCCTTCTCCTTGGGAAACCGGGGAAGCATGGTCTGCATCCCCAGCCGCGAGCGCTGCTCCTTGACCAACCGGGCCTCTCGGGCATAAATCACTTCCTGCGGCATTCCCGGGAGCGCCACCGGAAAGAACTGAAGGCTCCCCTCGTAATCCTGGTAGTTGGCCCGCACATCCAGGAAGACCGTGCTCCACTGGTAAGGTTTGATGAACGGCAGCACGTCGAACGGGGCCACCTGCGATCGAAAGAATTCGAAAGGCGCCCGCGATTTGTCCTTCTCCAGCTTCTTCTTGAGCACATCCGGATCGCTGAGGATCTGCAGCCGCTCTTCGTCCGGCGACGAAAGCTGGGCCACGGCCGACCCGGGAATCGCCGCGCCCAGCATGCCGGCCAGCAAGATCATGAGCGGCCACCGCCAAGGACGTGTCTTCACGAGAAGTGCACCTTTTACCGTGAGCACGGCAAGAAAGGGCGGAACGACGGGACAGATCGAATTCCTTCATCGATCACAGAGTCTAACACTCCTCGAACCGGGCCGAAAGATCGGCGAACTGCCCGTCACCCGGCTCGCCCCACCGTTCAGGTCAATCCACGACAATTGTAATACGAATCCTGCGGCCTGGGAAGGCAGGGGCGGTTTCCTGAGTGTGACCTGAGCAAGGAAAGAGGATCGTGCGTTGCGCGAACCAAGGCGTTTTGTTCGGCGAGGGTCTCCTGACCCCGCCGTTCGGTTGACCGCAGGTCTCCGCGTGACGCGCCGACGGTCGGGGACTGGGCGGCCCGCGGTCGCGGACGGCGGGTCAGGAGACCACTTTAGTTCGAGACCGAGAAACGCGGAGTTCAAGTAGCCAGAAACGGTCCGTGCGAGGACAGGAAATGTTGGCATCGCCTTGAGCTGGGTATCCATTGCCTGAACAGATGGCCCGTAAATTGTCTAGAAATGGGCAGGGTTCAAAAGCAGGTTACACCTCGGGGTGGCTGGGGTCGACGCCCGAAGGGCGACGCCCCCAGATCCGAGGCTTCCGCCCTGGGGGCTCGCTGGCTGTCGCCAGCTCGACCCCAGCCACCCACCCGCGCACCGCCGTTCGGCGTGGGCGACACGCGGGCTTGCTTCTCATACCGAATTGCCAAAGATGGTCGGCACGATCCCGACATCCATAGTTTACGACACGGTTGCCCGAGTCTTGCGAGCGTCTCTGCTCTGGAGCAGGTGGGAGGGTGCCGAGCGACTTTCTTCAACGACCGCCGCAAGCTCGGCGGCGGGAACGGGACGGTACCCTGATAACATGGAACGCACACGCCTTTCACGGCGTTTCCGACCTGGCCCCGTCAAACCGCACCCGGTCGCCCGGGATTTTCTTTCCAGCACCTGTCGGGTTGCCGTTAGAATTTTTGATTATACCTCCTGGAGAATCATTCGGATCTGGCGGCCAGCTCAATCGAAGGGACCCAAGGCCCATGCCCACCAGAGGTTCGGTCACGCGGCTGATCATCGACCTGCGCTCCGACGAGCCGGCGGTGCGCGAGCTGGCTGCCCGGTTGGTGTGGGGGCGCTACTTCCAGGAGCTGCTGGCGCTGGCCCGCAGCCACCTTTCGGCCCGGATCCGCGGCCGGGAGGATGAGGAAGACATCCTCCAGAGCATGTACAAGAGCTTCTGCCTGCGCCAGCGCCGGGGCGACTTCGATCTGTCCAATCGGGACGAGCTCTGGAAGCTGCTCGTGCAGATCACGCTGCGCAAGGCCCGTAACACGGCCAATCGCCACCTTCTCGCCAAGCGCGATGTCCGGCGCGATGCCAGCGGCAATGCCGCCCCGGCGGATGGCTTCGATGAGCCGGCCGCGCTCCTCAACCAACTCGATGCTGACGACCCGACACCCGCCGAGGCGGCGCTGCTCAACGAGGCCCTGGAGCGACGCTTCCAGGTCCTGCGCGAGCCCGAGCTGCGGCTGATCGCCCAGAAGAAGCTCGAGGGTTTTACCAACCAGGAGATCGCCGACGAGTTGCAGTGCACCGTGCGCACCGTGGAGCGCAAGCTGGAGCGAATCCGCATCTACTGGGGCAAGGCCGAGGATTGAAGCGCGTTCCGAGCCATCTAGCGCGGTTTGCTCGCGCGTTGCATACAGCGATCAAGAAAGGCCGTGGCGCTCATACCTTCTCCTGCGGGAGAAGGTGCCCCGCAGGGGCGGATGAGGGGATGAGATGCGCGCCTTGGCCGGCAAATTGCCCTCATCCGGCCGTTCCGGCCCGACCCCGCAAGCGGGGTTCCCCCCGCTCCCCGAGGGA
>JBEKTN010000395.1:0-7500 GCA_049516015.1 Isosphaeraceae bacterium
GGGGTAAGGGGCCAATTGTCTTCCATGAACCACCAGAACTCAACCCAACTTTCATCATTCCGGGTGCCGCAAGGCGGCATAAGCGACTGACACCAATCACGTTCAGCAGGCTGGCCGTGAACGGGCTCAACTCCCTGCCAAAGTATTCGACGGGCTTCCGGTGAGTTGGCGGCGATAGCAGAAGTGTCTTGAAAGCACCATTCTGTTCTTTTCTGGTCGGGCGCAAAGGCTTGATTGAGTAGGCATAAAAGCCAGGAGAAGAGGCCCGATTCCCACTTTACAAGCTCGCGACACATGAGAAAAATAGTGATTTGCTCGAGTGCGGACGAATGTGCCCTGGGGGTGGGGGAGACGAGCCGTGCATGAGGAGGCGATACGCAAGGCGGATGTGCTGATCGCAGCTCTTGGTTACATACGCAAGTTTCATGGCCGGTTTACCGTCATCAAGCTGGGCGGATCGGTCATGGAAGATCCCGGATCGCTCTCCGCACTGCTTGTGGATATCGTCTTCATGCAGACCGTGGGGATGCGCCCGGTGGTGGTTCACGGCGGGGGGAAGGCCATCACCGTGGCGATGGAAAAGGCCGGACTGACCCCGCGCTGGGTCAAGGGCCGGCGGTACACCGACGACGCCACGCTCGAGATCGTCGCCAGGGTGCTGGCCGAAGAGATCAACGCCGACATCGAGCGGCACATCAACAAGTTTGGCGGCCGGGCCTCGGGACTACACCACAAGACCCACCAGTGCCTCTACGGCCGCAAGCTCATGCTTCCTGACGGCGACGGCAGCCTGATCGACCTGGGTCGGGTGGGTCAAGTGACCGAAGTGGACATCATCCCGATCGAGAACCTCTGCCTGGCGGGCGTGGTGCCCGTGCTCCCCTCGCTGGCCGAGGATGAGGATGAGGAGGGCAAACTGCTCAATGTCAACGCCGACACCGCCGCCGCGGCGGTTGCCCAGGCGCTGCAGGCCGAGAAACTCGTGTTCCTCACCGACACGCCGGGCATCCTGATGGACCGCAACGAACCCGCGAGCCTGATCTCGGGTCTGACTCCCGAAGAGTGCCGCGACCTGATAGCCCGCGGTGTAATCGACAAGGGAATGATTCCCAAGGTGGAGGCCTGCCTGAACTCGATTGCAGCCGGCGTCCGCAAGACGCACATCATCGACGGCCGGCTGCGGCACTCGTTGCTGCTGGAGATCTTCACCGAGAGCGGCGTCGGTACCGAGATTGTGCATGATGATAACCCCGACCGGATCTCGATCCAGGGTCGGCGCCCCGTTCTGGTTCGTTGATCACGGCAACGCCCGTCGGCCGGGCGATGCTCGTTGTCGAAACGTTCCGACTCTTCCTCTTGCTCCGGAGTTCCAGTCTTGGCTCATCCTCAACTGGCCCACCAGAGCTCTCAGGACTCGATCGCCCAGTTCGCGCGGTACGTGATTCCCAATTACCGGCGATTCCCGGTCTGTCTGGTCAGGGGCGAGGGCTCGTGGGTGTGGGATGCGGAGGGGCATCGCTACCTCGACTTCTTCCCAGGCTGGGGCTGCAACCTGCTCGGCCATTGCCCGCCCCGGGTTGTCGACGCGGTTCGCGACCAGGTCGGACAGCTCATTCACGTCCCCAATACCTGGTACATGGAAGCTCAGGGAGTGTTTGCCCAGGCGCTTTCCGAGCGGTCTATCGGTTCTCCTCTCCATCCCGGCCAGTGCTTCTTCTGCAACAGCGGCGCCGAGGCCAACGAGGCGGCGATCAAGCTGGCGCGGGCCCATGGGCATGCCCAGGGCCGATTCAAGATTGTCACGATGGAAGGAGGCTTCCACGGCCGGACCTTCGCCGCACTGACGGCGACTGCCCAGCCCAAGTACCACGTGGGGTTTGAGCCGATGGTGCCGGGGTTCGTGTACGTGCCCTACAACGACCTCGAGGCTGTCGCCAGGGTGCTTGACCACGAGACCGCCGCGGTGCTGGTCGAGCCGATTCAGGGCGAAGGGGGCGTGAACATTCCCGGTCCGGAGTACCTTCCCGGCCTGCGCCGGCTCTGCGACGAGCGCGGGGTGTTGTTGATTCTGGACGAGGTTCAAACCGGCATGGGGCGAACCGGGCACTGGTTCGCCTATCAGCAGTTCGCTGCCGCTGCCGAGCCCGACATCCTGACCTGCGCCAAGGCCCTGGCCGGTGGGATCGCCGCCGGAGTGATGATCGCGCGTCCGCAGGTGGCGGAGGTGCTCAAGCCGGGTATGCACGCGTCCACCTTCGGCGGCAACCCGATCGCCTGCCGGGCCGGAATGGCCACGATCGAGACCATCGAGGAGGACGGCCTGCTCGAGCGCGGGTTGGCGATCGGCGAACGGTTCCGAACCCAGTTCCAAGCGCTCAGGCGCGAGCTTCCCGAGCGGATCCGTGAGGTCCGGGTTCGCGGCGTGATGGTCGGGCTGGACCTGACGTTCGACGCCTCGGACGTGGTTGCCGAATGCTTGCAGCGGCTGCTGCTGATCAACGCCACCCACGGCCACGTCGTGCGGCTGTTACCGGCCTTGACGATCAGTGATGATCTGATCGACCAGGGCTGCGCGATCCTGGCGGACGTGCTGCGGGAGGTGGTGGTTTGAAGCTCGTGACGGACAGTTCCTCGAAGACGCTCGAGGTGGAACCGATGGCGGGATCGAGCAAGAACCCTGGGAATGCGGCGGCTGCCGGTGATCCCAACCGCGCTCCAAGCAGCGCCGGGACCGGTTCGAAACCCCGCCATTTTGTTTCGCTGTTCGACCTGACGGCGGCCGAGGCCGGCCTTTTGCTCGATCGTACGGTCCGGCTCAAGCGTGGTGAGCTCAACGAGCACCGCACCTCGTTGCTGCTGGGACGGACGCTCGGCCTGATCTTCGAGAAACCCTCATTGCGGACGCGGGTCAGTTTCGAGTCGGCGATGGCCCGGCTGGGGGGGAATTCCATCTTCCTCCGCGGCAAGGACGTGGGCCTGGGGGTCCGTGAGAGCGTCGCCGATTTCGCCCGGGTCATCAGCCAGTATGTCGATGTCCTGGCCGTCCGGACGTTCTCGCAGGCAATCGTCGAGGAACTTGCGCGCCACGCCGAGGTTCCGGTCGTCAATGCCCTGTCGGACAGCTCGCACCCTTGCCAGGCAATGGCCGACATGGTGACCATCCTGGAGCAGCGGGGACCGCTCGGCGGGAGAAAGCTCGTATTCGTGGGCGACGGCAACAACGTGGCCCGGTCACTGGCCCTGGCCTCGGCCCTCTTGGGCCTGGAATTCGTGCTGAGCTGTCCAGCGGGCTATGAGTTTGCGGACGCGTTCTCGGCCCGGTTCTCGGCCCAGTTGCCGCGCGTCTCGCTGGTCGTCGAGCCCGACCCTCGCAAGGCCGTGAAGGGGGCCGACGTCGTCTACACGGATGTCTGGGCGAGCATGGGTCAGGAACACGAGGCCGACCAGCGGCGCGAGGTCTTCAAGCCGTATCAGGTCAACGAGGCACTGATGGCTCGGGCCCGCCCCAACGCGATCTTTCTGCACTGCCTGCCCGCACACCGGGGCGAAGAGGTGACCTCGGGCGTGCTCGACGGCCCCCAGAGCCAGGTCATTCCCCAGGCCGCCAACCGGATGCATTTCCAGATGGCTCTCTTGCTCTGGCTGCTGGGCGCGGGAAAGCCTTGATCGACCACTGAACCAGAAGAGCATTCATGACACGCGTTGACGGCCGCGAGAGCGGCGAGTTGCGGCCCATCACGATCGAGCGCGGATTCATCGCCAATAGCCCGGGCAGCGCGCTCTTCCGCGCCGGGGCCACGGCGGTGCTGGTCACCGCGCAGCTCTCGGAATCGGTGCCGCCGTTCCTGGAGGGCAAGGGGGTCGGCTGGCTGACGGCCGAGTACGCGATGCTGCCGGGCAGTACGCCTGGCCGGAAGCGGCGCGGGCCCGACGGCCGGGCCACCGAGATCCAGCGGCTCATTGGCCGCAGTCTACGTGCCGTGGTGGATACCCGGGCTCTCGGACCGTGGACAATTCACGTGGACGCCGACGTGATCAACGCCGATGGAGGCACGCGCACGGCCGCCATCACGGCCGCGTTCCTTGCCGTCGCCGATGCGGTCCGCCGCCAGTTCGGCGACCTGGCCGGGTCGATCCTCCGCGACAGCGTGGCCGCGGTGAGCGCGGGGATCATCGCCGGCGAGCCGCTCCTGGACCTGAACTATCCCGAAGACTGCCGCGCCGAAGTCGATCTCAACGTCGTCCGGCTGGGCCGAGGAGGCCTGGTGGAGGTGCAAGGGACCGGCGAAGGCGGCGTCTTCTCCCGCGCCCAGCTCCAGGCACTGCTGGACCTGGCCGAAGCGGGAATCGACCAGCTCGGCCGGCTCCAGCGCGCGGCGATGGGCGTCGACTGGATCTGGGAACAGTGAGCTGGGCGCAGGCCAGAATCGACCGCAAGTGCCGCCTGGTTTGGGGGTTTGGGGGTTGGGGGTTGGGAAAGAGTCTCAACCGGTCTGGGCTGGTCCGGGCAGTTTTGCTAAAGTTCCGCTGGTATTCTGCGGGGCTGTTGTCTGACCGGCCCAGGAGACTGGAACGAGAACCCCGAGCGGGACGCGGGGGTTCCGTGCCGATCGACCCGTCCCAACCACCGATGATCCGACAAGGAAGGGGATCGTCCATGAAAACGCCGATCACCGCACTCGCACTTCTGGGCACTCTGGCGGCCTGCCCCGCCTGGGCCCAGACCGGAGCGCCAGCACCCACCGGCCCACAGCCGAAGTCACCGTTCTTCTCGTCGGGCCCTGCCGATGCGACTCAGGTTCCAGGGACGGTCGGTGCCGGCAGAGTCTTTCCCAATTCCTCGACATTGCCGGAGCCGACACCAGCCGACGAGCTGAAGGCCCCGACCATGGAACTGCCCAACGACCCGATCGAGCCGTGGCTGCTGAAAAAGGAAAACGGCCCGTTCATGGTCCTGGCCAAGACGTTCCGGGGCCCCGATAGCGAGAGGATGGCCCTTGCGCTGGCCAAGGAGCTGCGCGGCAAGTACGGCCTGCCGGCCTACATCCTGCGGTCCAAAGACTTCCCGGGGAAAAGCAACATCCGGCAGGTTCCGCCGACCGCCGATCCCGGGGTCGTGCAGGCCAATATCGGGGTTCCCGAGAAGTACCGCACGTATGACGAGGCCGCTGTGCTGGTGGGCAACGAGAAGACCGAGAAAGACTCTGCTCTCCTTCTGCACCAGGTCAAGAAGATCAGGCCGGATTGCCTCAATGCCATACCCTCGATGTTCAAGTGGCGAGAAGGATCGCTGGGCACGGCTTTGCGCACCACCAATCCCTACGTCGCCGCCCAGTACCTCTATCCGCGCAAGAGCGACAGGCTGGTCGTCCAGATGAATCAGACCTCCCGGAGCATCGCCAACTGCCCGGGCCGCTTCAGCCTTCAGGTCGCCGAGTTCTCGGGACGGTCCACCTTCAATGACAAGGACGAGCGTTTTCAGGGCATTCTCAACCTCAAGAGGAGCCCTCTGGCGACGGCCGGCCAGGATGCGGAGCGCCTGGCTGACCGGCTCTCCAAGGATCCCGACATCCAGAAGCTGGGGCAGCCGATCTATGTCTTTCACGACCGGACCGCCAGCCGGGTCTACATCGGCTCGTTCAACGCCTGGCAAGATCCCGCCGCCGTCGCAGTCCGCGAAGCGCTGCTCAGGCTGGCCGTCCCGATGCTGGACCGCAAGCGGTCGACTGGCGGCATGGACACCATGATCGTCCCGGCGGGAATGCTGACCGACCTCACGGATATCAAGAGCAAGTTCCTCTGATGAGCCAGGCTCAGGCCCCGTGCCGGACTGGCTCGCGACGCCCTTCCTGTGCAGGTGGAATTGCGAGAGAATACAACGTCGTCACCCCGGTCGGCCCAGGCCGCGGTGGCGACGTCGTTTCGTCCCCGGCCGATCCCCCGCGCCGCGCCCCCGATCGGCCCGTCCGTCACCCACCCTCGGCGACGTCCCATGAGCTCTACCGAAACCGCAACGGGTTCGTTGATCCTGGTCCTGGGCTCGCGGAACCGCAAGAAATGCCGCGAAATGGCCGAACTGATCAGGCCGCCCTGGGAACCGAGCCATCGGCTCGCTCGGCTCGAGATCGGCTCGCTCGATGAGTTTCCGGGTGCTCCCGAAGTGGATGAGAGTGCCGAGACCTTCGCGGGTAACGCACGCAAGAAGGCCGCCGAGCTAGCCCTGGCACTTGACCGCTGGGTCCTCGCCGACGATTCGGGTCTCACCGTGGATGCCCTGCAAGGCGCACCCGGCGTGCTCTCGGCTCGCTATGCCGGCGAGCCGTGCGATGACGCGGCGAACAACCGCAAGCTGGTGGAGGCGATCTCCGCGATGCCTGACGACCGCCGCGGGGCCGCGTTTCGCTGCGCACTGGCCGTGGCCGATCCCGCGGGCCAGATCCGGCTCGAAGCCGAAGGCGCTTGCCGCGGGCGGATCATCCGCGAGCCGCGGGGCACGGCAGGCTTCGGTTATGACCCTCTCTTCCTGATCCCCGAATACCACAAGACATTCGGCGAGCTGAGCCCGCTGGTCAAGCACCAGCTCAGCCACCGCTCGCGTGCCTTCGCCCACCTCCGGCCGGGCCTGGAGCGGTTGATCGACGAGGTGCTGTCTGGCGGCTCATGAGCTGTCCAGAACGGAACACCCTTATTCCGGAAAATCCGGTACAATCCACAAGACGGCGCCGTGCCGCCGTCGCCCCACCGGCACCATGATGGTCCAGCCCTCCCACCAGCAAGAAAGGGCGTCGACGGCTACCAGGCGATGGAGGGCAACGGACCCGTGGGAGGCAAGCCGGTCGAGCACCGGGTCGCCGTCGCCAGCCTCGACTGGCTGGCCGCCGACCGAGTGGCCGTGGCGCTCATGGGCATTGATCTCGAGAAGGTGGGATACCTGAACTATTGCGCCGCCGCCGGCATGGGCGAGGCCCAACTGGACCGGATGGAAATCCTCGGCGGGCGGCTTTCCGACCATGTTCGCAAGTACCGCCTGGCCGACAACATCGGCCAGCAACTCGAGTGGATGAAGCCGCTCCGGGGGTGAGCGGCGATGCCTCTGGAGAGCCGGTTTCAGCGCCTGGAGGGGACGTGAAGTTCGGGCCCAGAGCTTGGGCCAATGCCGTTGAAATAGCAGTAACGCCCTTGGACGAAGAGACTTCTGGCTCCCTCTCCCCTTGCGGGAGAGGGTTGGGGTGAGGGGGCTGGGCACGACCAACCGCCTTGTCCGAAGGGTCGAGCTGGCTGGTGCGACCCCTCCCTACTCTCTCCCGCACGGGAAAGACTGGATGGGGCCACCCACTTTGTGGCAGCAACGTCAGCTTGCAAAGGATCCACTTTCACCGGTCCTGGACAGGCGTGCGGTAGTGAAGGAAGAAGCCTGTACCCGAAGGGCCTGCGCAGACGATGGCCTCACCGCAAGCCGTTGCGGCCTTTCGGGTACAGGCTCTTGAACGAAGCCGCTTC
>JBEKTN010000396.1:0-8213 GCA_049516015.1 Isosphaeraceae bacterium
GTCCTGCATTGTCAGAAAAACAATCACAATGCAGCAGAGCACAGTCAGAAATCACCTGTAGCTGCTCGGGAAAACGGCATTTTGACCAGCCTGTGTTCGTTTTGGGTGTGCGCTGGCCCTGCCCTCGTCCCCATATCCGCAGGGCTCACTGGCACTCATTCTGGGTCGGCAAGCGGGACCAGCCAGACGCTAGGTCCGTGACGATCAAGTGGCTGCCACCGATCCCGGTGAACGTCCAGGGGGTCGATGACCTGACGACGACGGTTCGGGATGTCGGCGAGAAGCCGGTTGACCCTTGTTGAGACTCCTGCCCTCAGTCGTTTCGTTGCAGGATTTCACCCCTTACGACCCGTGGTAGACTCCCCAGTACATCTGAGATCCTCGCCAGGAAGATGGCTCTGGGTTCGTCGATCACGAGGGTGACAACGTGCTCGTGATCGACGAACTGACCGGGGGAGATCCCTTCTTCTGGCACGGTGGGCTTGAGTATTTCCGCTGGCTCAGCCTACAACTCTCCGCAACTGCTACCTCAACGCAAGGACCGATTCTGCGTTTCGCAAGCCTTCAGAGATGCTCCTTGGATCATCGATCAAGGCGGCAGGACCCTTCAGCGTCCTACAAAGCTCACCCAGTACCTCAGCGTCATCGGTCTCGTAATCGACCGGAACGGCGACTACTTCAGCCGTCTTCTCGTCTTGCCAGTCATTCTTGTGCGGCCTGGGATCATGGTACACAACGCAGGAATTCCGTGGATTCCTCACATCAGTCGCCAGGAGGATCTCAGCGCCCCTGATGAGTTGTTGGAACGCTGGATCGGCCGCTCTTACCCTTAGCAGGCCCCTCGGAAGAAAAGGCAACCCGTGCCCGATTGACATGGCTGCACCCTCGCCTTGTATGAGGAATAGATCAGCCTAGCCGAGGCTCTTCAGCATTCGCCCGTTATCATCCCTCGAAGTGAACGTGATCATCCTCATGGTGTTCAGCCCTGGCCTCCAGAGTGTCACAGACCAGACCGGCAACCAGCCAGCGAAGGCAAACGTCCTGCGCTTGGGCGGTCTTCCGTAGATGGTTTAGCAGATCATCTGACAAAGTAACTCGAAGTTGAGGTGAACGCTTCATGGCGATCCTCCGAGTGCTTCCGGTATGGCGGCATCGGCACACCGGTTCGTGACGAGCGTGATTCCAAACGACGACTACACGAAAAGCCCCGAGGGCGGCTCAATCCGGGATTACTACGTTTCGGTACGCTCGAATCAGGTCGCCTTCAATCTTGACGAAGCCCAACCATCGGGCAAATCGCACTTGCCGGTAGTAGGCGTACCAGGCTTTCCTGGTTTGGTCCTTCGTCCGCCTGCTTCGACGGGCGTCCATGACTGTCTCTCCTGATCATGGCGGGTGAGGAAGGCGGGAGTCTTCATCCATGCGTCATAGAAAATTGCACCGTCCTGTTTAATTAGACTATAAGCCACGTTGGTGGGAGAAGACACACTTTTCTGGAGAATGTGAAGAAAAAAAGTAGCAGCAATCAACGTATAGAGATACTCGTATCTCGATTCTTTTTATTAACCGAGCGGGGAAAGTTCATCCGAGGCGAGCTTGTGGGTCAGCAGGGCATTCGTGAGTCGGAATGGCAACACTGAAACCGAGCTGAAAATCAAAGCCGGTGTTGAGCAGGAGGACGGAGCCACCAGAGGCGTTGTCGATCCTCATCTACGCAGAAGTCACTGGCACTCGTTCTGGGTCGGGAAGAAGGATCAGCCTGATGCCAGGTCCGTGACGCCCAAGTGGCTGCCACCGATCCCGGTGAATGTGACGGGCGTCGAAGATCTGACGACGACTGTGCGGGATGTGGGGAATCCAAGCTAATGGACCAATGCCAGGTGGCAAGTCCAGGGGCATCGAGGTACTCTTTGCGGCTTGCGAGGCGATGTCTGCGGACTAATCCCCCGGATGGTCTGGGGTTCTATTGCTTCGGTTCTTGGGTTTCAGGCTGTCGAACCGGCACGATGCGAATACTGCCATCAGGATTGGGACGGACACGAATCGTCCCCTTCTGGATCTCTTGCCGGATGAGTTCCTGGACTTCCGGCAGGTGGGCGTGGGATTCGAGGTCACGCCAGTAAGCATCATCTCCCGAGCGAGCCATCGCTCTGTCCAATCGATGACAGGAAAAGGAGCGTCCACTGAAACCTACGTCTCGCAGGGTTCAAGAGGCTTGGGAGCCTCCTTCGAGAAGCAGAAGGAGGTTTTTCGGAAACATGATCGGCAAAATGAAATCCGCCACCTATTCGGGGACTATGCCATGAGGCGCTTTCGTTTCCACATCAGCACCCTCGTGATTCTCGTCCTGCTCCTTGGGGTTGGTTTTGCCGCCCACTGTCGAGATTGGTTACGATCCCACCACGGACACCGTTGACCTGGCGTTAGGCAGAGGTCTCGAATGAACGGCAAAATGGGTCATCCGGGAGAGATCGACATGCCTCAGTCCCCAAACCCTCAGATCGTCAAGAAGGTCAAGAAACTGTCAGAGATCGCCGAGGAGCTACGCCAGGGAAAGGACTTCCCTGTCACCCGCTTGACGACCATCAAGAGTCTCTGTGAAGAACCAGAAGCCGCAGCAGCCTTCGCTTTGTTCCTGGCTCAGAGAATCCAGAGCAAGATGCGAAAGGAGCAGTGCCCAGAACGCTATCGGGAACTCGTGGATCGAGCCGTCAAGGAGTTGAAACCCGATCTGACCGATCCCACTGAGGAACGAAAAGGACGGCTTTCTTCCCTGTGCCGGGAGATGGAAGCAGAACAGAACGAGTACGAGAAGATTGGCTGGAACATGGTTCGGATGATCAAAAGCAAGGATCTGGTCGTGGTCGAGGAGTCCCTGAAATCGGTTTTCAAGCCTTACGAGGCACCGATCTGGGCTTATCAGGCTGCCAAAGACTATGCCGAGCGCTACGACGCTCGACATGGGTCCGGGTTGATCCCAAGGTCCGCACCGATGGTTGAAGAGATCGCCGGTTTCTGGCGGGAGTATTACGGGATCAAGGAATGAGCGTTCTACGCAGGTCCAGAAGACGCCTTCGTCTTGCATGCCTTGGCATTGGAGACATACTGCATGCTCACTATCAGCGAGTGGTTTCCCCTGGCAACGGTCGGCTTGACGTTCACGCTCCTTGGCGGCATCAAACTCTGGGGACTGAACCGAGGCATCGTGGGCGGTGCTGACGAGCCGGTGGTTCAACGGATCTGTGGCACTTGACCCACCTGGAAGAGCCGCAGTCTGCGGCTGGGGTTCCCGCTTCTAATTCTGGCCATCGGTCTCGTCGAACTTGGCTGGCTGGGATGGACGATTCTGTCTGCTTCGTCAGGTCACTGATTATCGAGTTGAGTCGTTTGTGTTTATAACTGCATTGGAGGCTGTTTGAGCGATTCCTGGCTCTTGTTTGAACGATTCCAAGATCGGAGACGCCTGCGGCGTATAGAGCCTGGTAAGCGGAAGATGCTCGTAGACTGCCTTGGCACGTACCGTGGCTTGAACTCTTCGTACCAGCGATCGAGAGTGCATCGTCGGTAGCCATTGACTGAGCCGAATCGATCGTGCGGCAGCTTGTGCGGACCCGGTAAACCATTGGTGCGGAGATAGCGTGTAATAGCGAGCCCCTCCTTGATGAGTTGGGACTGATCCAACAGCAGGTCTCGTTCGAGACAGTAATCTTCCAGGGTCATCCACCCCTGGTCTGACTCAAAAAACTCAATAAACTCGTTCATCCTTGAACCCCAGTGCCTTCCTGAGCCCGTCTCAGCGTCAGTTACTTCCCTTGGTCTCGGAAATCACAGCCTCACACTGATCCTCGGTGATGCCCAACTCTGATTATTATCTACATTCACATGATCAAGATGTTAATACTCAACTTTACCATTGTAGAGCGTCATTGTTAACACCTTAGTCAGTGATTATTATCTTGATAACGCAGTTGTGGAGCAAATCTCGTCAATCACGAGTTTGGGCCACAAAGTTGTCATACGCCACTCATCGGCATGCTCCCTCCGTTCCTTCCTCGACATGACTGCCTTTTTGACATCAAAGCCGCCTGATCCGCTGAACATCGCTTCCTTCCCTTTGCAGTATCTATGCTCGGGCGTTGCAAAAATCTAAGATTTTGTTACAATATTTGCTCATCACTCTAACTACTATACCACAGGGAGGTGGTCACTATGACTCACGACGAGCTTATTGCCGAGGGGCTGGTTTCGCTTGACGAGGCGATGAAGTTCCTCAGCATCTCTAGACCGACGCTCAATCGCCTGCTCGACCAGGGCGTCCTGCCCACGGTTCGTCTGGTCACAACCAGACGGATTCCAAGACGGTCATTGATGGATTTTGCTGCAAGGTCGGTCGAGGAGCCGGTTGATCAATGACAGAAGCCCTCGGCTTCTGCGCTAGGAATGCGAAAGGCACGGAGGAAATGAAGCATATAGATTCGACATCCAGAAAAGTGATCGTGGCGAAGACGATCCACCACTGGCCAGCGGGTTATCACACAAAGTCCTACTGGAAGTACGAGTGTGATCGCCGGATTCGGAAAGGGGCGAAGCCGACAATCGTGGAGGTCGAGGAACGTCAGATACCCGCCTTCCACTACTCACAGACCTACGTCTCGATAAGGAAGCGGACTGAACTGCAACAGGCTCAGCATGAGTTCCTGCGACGATTCTGGCTCTATGCCCGCCACGATCTTTATCTCTTCTGCGATGATGGCACCAGCACCATCGACTATCACTCTCAGCATGAGAGAGGCAACGAGGTGCCTTGGTTCTCGGAGGCGCTCATGGTCCAGCACCTCCGTGGCGAATCCGTCTACGGGCTCTTCGCCCAGGAGTCCTATCCCAGGCGACCTGCTCGCACGCACTGGGTCGCCGCAGACCTCGACCTCCACCTCGCCACGGGTGGCAACCTCGAACTGTTCCGGGAACAGGTGCGGATAATCCTACGGCATCTCTGGGGTCGGTTCGGCAGCCAGGTCGTCATCTCCGAGACCGTCGCAAACGGACTGCACATCTACCTGTTCTTCAAGCGTCACCGAGACCTCGATCGGGCACGGGACGCCATGCGCAACACGCTCCGGCGCATCCAACGTGCCTATCCCGATCTGGAGCGCCAGATCGATGCATGGAACGACACCCTGCGGCGTGCGGGCAAGATCTGGAAGGTCAGGCAGATCGGCGACTTGGAAGTCTACCCCGACCAAAGGCATGGCTTCCGCTTCATCGGCACCCGTGGCAAGGTCGTCTTGGCTGACAAGGAGATCGGGACTGTCCAGTGGGGCAACTTCGCCCGAGGTCAGCACAAGGGGCAGGCGAAGTACGGCTTCGATCTCGTCTCCTGGTGGAAGTCGATCCAGTCGGGTGAGCGAATGCCAAAGGACGAGGTTCAGAAGATCATCGAGTCCCGCCTTCCCACCCAGCAACCCGCCCTTGAACTACCTGCTGAGGATGTCAGGGATCACCCCGAACCCGACGAGCCAGGTGGCTCCGTGAACGACGCCCAGGCGGGTAACAGCACCCACATGACCGTCCGTGTCGATCCACCCAAGCCCCGGTCCACCGGGAGGCTCTATCGCCAGACTCGCCGAAAACTGACTCATTACTGGCTGGGAATCGACAACCCTCCCGGTTGGTTCGAGACGGCGGTGATTGTCACGGCGAGATTGTTCGTCAAGGAAGGACTTTCTGAGGATGAGGCGGTCAGGCAGTTGATGCAGTACGCCAGGGAGATCCCCGAAGAGGCTCGTCACTGCTCCAGTCGGTTGATCAAGGGGGATTGGGCATCAATTGACCAGGATATCGCCAAAGCGGTCAAGAACGCCTTCCAGAGTAACGGCAAACAGGCTGATGTTGATCATTCGGACCAGGAACTCACCAAGACCATTGCTGCCTGGTCGAAATACGGGTTCAAACTCTCGGACAAGGCGACCTGGGATCAACGTAGTGGCAGTGGCAATGGAGACATTGCGATCAACTGGACTGAAGCCGATCGACGAGACATCACCCTGTGGTTAATGCCAGCGCTCAAGATCGACGACCCTCAACTGGCTGTTCGGGTAGCAACAAGCATTGTGGGATTGGCTCAGGTGAAGGAGGCTGGACGTAAGGGTTGGGGCTATGCCTACTTGAAGCAGTGGTTGCCCGATAACTTCGGAATCAAATGCGGCAAACAGGCTAAGCAGGCAGCCGTATTCAAGTCGTTGGTGGATCTCAGAATCATCAGGGTGTTGTCAAAGGGCAAGAAAGGTTGTTCAACCCGGTGGGCACTTGGATCAAGGGTACTGGCACGACTTGACGGAGATGACAGCCAAGATGAAGCAGTTGCCAACAGCCACAACGGGAAAGACCTTACGTGGATGGTGGAAGAATGTTGGGAATGGAGTCCTTGGGACAACCTGGAAGAAGAAGGAAGAGAAGAGAATAAGGGGTCTACTTCTTTATGTTCCCTTAATAACAAGTAAGCAATCATGTAACTCAAAAGAATCACTGAGCGGTCTCTACCCAAGACATCGAGTCTCTCCGCCACCTACACAGCCACTCTCACCGTCACCGACAACAAAGAAGACCTCAAGTAGATGGTCGAAGAGTGGTAGGAGTAAAGTCCCTGGAACGACCTGGAAGAAAAAGGAGAAGAAGAGAATAAGGGGTCTACTTCTTTATGTTCCCTTAATAACAGGTAAGCAATCTTAATAGTCAATAGAGTTGATTAATTGCAGGACACCATTTACCTTAACTGGAACTCCTGCAAATGGACCACGGCATAGATCTTCTCAGGCTGCCAAGGAGGTAGAGAGTCGGCAGTGCAGACCCGAGTCATTCGTACCTGGAACAATCTCGATGGGACAACGGCAAAGAGTTTCACCCATCTGAGCGTCCCGACCTGAAACAGCGACTCTCACCACCACCTACACAGCCACTTTCACAATCACCGAGTCCCTGGGAACACCTGGAAGAAAAAAGGAGAAGAAGAGAAGAAGGGGTCTGCGGCTGGGGTTTCCCCTCTTGTTCCTGACCATCGGGCTGATCAACCTTGGCTGGCTGGGATTGTTGTTCTTCGCAGCCAAATGACCTTCGGTTCAATCAATCTCTCTTTATTTAATATTGCCAGAAGCCTCTCAGTGCTCTTCTGGGCTGTCGCCTGATAGATTCATCCTCCAAGATGAGAGACGCCTGTGGAGGCGGATGGAGCCCTGAGAGGTGGTCATGATAGAGGGGAGACCTCGTGGCTGACGAAGGACTCGGGCAAGTGGATGAGTTTCGTGCCAGGGGGAAGGAACTCGGGGATTGGCCCGACTGGTGCTTCCCACGTCCCCATGTCCGAAGGGCGCATTGGCACTCGCTCTGGGTGGGGAAACGGGACCAGGCTGATGCCAGGTCGGTAACGTAACAGGTCGGTAACGTAAGAGCCGCCACCTCATCGTTCACTTGAAGGTAAAGGGAACCGCCACTTTGGGCCGGACAAAGTGGCGGTTCTGCACGAATGGTTTTAAGGGTCGGTCACTGGGTTGTTGTCTACGATCGGCCGCATTGCAGCATTGACCGTGAATTCACGGTCATCTCGCCGGAGTTATTGCGTCCGGTAGGTTGGGGGTGCTTACGCCGGGCCAGCGGGGATGCCCGGTGACCCGGGACGATCAGTAGGCACCGCCACCAATCTGCACGATGCGTTGGCGATTCACAGGGGCGAACACCAAACGATCCGGTGGCAGTCCGCAGCTAAGCCCGACGAAATTCGTCAGAGCAGATCCTCGTAGTCGTTATGGACGCAAGTCCGGGTTTTTTTCGCAGGGGGCCTGGCCTGTTCATCCTGTGGCCTGGCCTGTTCATCCTGTGGCCTGGCTTCTTCATCCTGGAGGGGCTGGCAGTGCAGAACCACCGATGGTCCGTCATGGTGGACTTCCCTCACCTCGAATTGTTCCACGGTGTGGGGCGTGGTGGGCACTGCCACCATCAACCGCCCGTCATCGCCGGGGTGATAGGTGTGAACGTCCTGCAACTGTTGGATAAGATCCGTCAGCATGGGAAACATCCTGTTACTCCTTTCGTGTCGTCTCTCTAGTTCTACAGCGCCGGGTCCACCACAAAGAACGCCGTAAAGCATTAAATCTGAGTACGTTAGAACGCATCGATCATTTTGAATAACGAGCCGTCGAAATCCAGAGAAACGCCCAGTT
>JBEKTN010000397.1:0-7417 GCA_049516015.1 Isosphaeraceae bacterium
ACCTGCTCTGCGCGGCAGAATCGCGAGATGAGCTCGAGGTAGTGCTGGTAGTCTTCCTCACCGAAGAACGTCTGCTGTCTGCGGTTTCCCCGCTGGGTGACATGGTGGGGCATGCCAGGAGCCATCACACGTGCCAATCGAGCCATGGTGGGAAACTAACCCGGCCAGAACTCCACGGAAAGAGTTGGGTATGGTGTCCCCGAACTCTGGTGTCCCCGGAACTCCTCGCACGAACATGCCCGACTCGGCGTGGTGGTTCCGCCGACTTGATCAGCGAGAATCCTGATCAGTCGATCGAACAACCTCTCGCTGAGGAGCATAGAACACCGGGCGGGCGATCAGGCACCTATCTTGAGTGGCGATCGGAATTTGGGTAGTCTAGACCACCATGCCGCCTCCTACTGGAGACTCTCGCAGGCAATACATCACATTGCAGGCCATCGAGCCGAAAGACGGCACGCTGTCCTGCGAGATTCAGATCTCCTTCGACCGAATGCAGGCAGTCGGCCGATGCAGCATGGGACACGCCAAAGAATGCGGGATCATCTTGCCGACGATCTTACAAAAGCCTACAGCGATCTTTGAAGGACTCAGAAGCGACGAGGACGAGGATCGCTGGGGATATGGTTGGAGATGCTACTGCGGAATTCCCGAGCAGAGCTTCCGGCCCGATGGTTCTTCAGCCCGCCCCTATCCCGGCCAGGTTTACCTCGTCTTCGTAAATGACGAAAAAGTCGCCTACAATTGGAGATGGGAGAAGGCGGACCCAGACGACCCGAGACTTCCCGTCGATCACGAGACCCGATTCAAGCAGAGGTTACTATGAGCCCAATGTCCAACAGCGACTTCGCCGAGCGCATGATGCTGTTGGCGAGGCCGGCCGAGCAGTTCGAGCCAACAGCGATCTACGACCCGGATGGAGACTGCATCGAGTTCCTCGCCAAGCCGGATAGCTTCTATGCCGAACGGGTCGATGACCTCGTCACGGTCTATTACAGTCAGGAGACGCAAGAAGTCATTGGTTCGCTGATCAAAGGCGTGCGAGGGTTCTCCCAGAAAATCCTCAAGGCAATGCCAGGATTTCAGATCGAGATCCGGGACGGTAGGGTCAGACTCGTCCACATTTTTCGGGCCCGGCTTTGGACATCGAAAGCCGCCCCGGAACGCAGCATCGCACTGACCTACGAGAAGTTGATCAAGGTTGCCGAGGACTCCCAGGTCGAAACTGAAATGTGCTCGGCCTAATTTCCCATACACGCCTCCAGGCCTCTCTCAGCCGTCCCTCCAGATCAAATCGGCCTCGTACCCCACGGATAATTGGTGTCAGCTACCATGCCGCTGCGCGGCACCCGAGAGGATGAAAACTGGGGCGGGCCAGGTTATGATGGCACGTGACCAGTGGCCCGAATGGAGGTCGTTTTGAGACACTGGTGCCTCGAGCCACACAGATCCACGGCATCGAACTTGGGAGGCACCTGGGACAAATCTTGCGTCGTTGATCTGAGGGTGATCTCGGCTCGGGCGTGTCGGATCAGCTCTTCCATCCCCTTGGGCTACGACTCCTGGGGAGGTTGTCCGGTCCAGGGTTGTCGGCTCGGGGATCAGCCCGACGAATCTACCGCGAACGTCCTCTGTCCGCTGAAACGACCCTGGTAGCCCCGGGTGGGCACTTCCCGGACTTCCTCCAGGATCAGTTGGCAGATGGGCATGCCGATGTCGAGGACCACGGTCTGGTTCCCGAGGTTGAAAATTTCCAGTTGAATCGGTAGTCCGGGATGGTTCTTGTCTTCGGGGTTATAGCCGAACCCGGCGTGGATCGTGGGAGCCGTCACATGCACACCGACGCCGAGCCGGGCGAGGCTGCTCTTCCCCTCGACCCTGGCCGCAATCCTCGACTGGTTCGGCAGGTAGATCTTCTCCTGGGTGTAGCCCAGGACGAACTTGTGGGGCTCCAGGTCGAAGCCTTCCTTCGGGTCGATCGCGACCTTGGCCGAGTAGTGCGGGTCGGTCATCATCGCCCGGATGTCGAAGCCCTCACGAGAGGGGCAAAGCTTGATCGGCTGGCCGGACGGATGATTCCCCGGCTCCTTCCAGCGCAGGAGCACGCCATCGAGCGTGAGGTCCAGGGCCGTCGAGGAAAACAAAGCCTCGTCGGGCGGCGGATCGATCAGGATGTTCTTATCCCGGATCGCTGCCTGGATCTCACGATCGGAAAGGATCATGCAGGCACTCCCGATTCGACCCGGAAGGCGTCGATCGGCATCCACATCCGGTTCGTGCCGGAATCGGCCTCGATAGGCAACTCGATGAGGACCCGATTGTTACGGTAATCGACGTTGATCACGCCCACGGGCAGATAGGGCGTGTCGGACACCCAGTTCACCAGGCTGGGAAGGACGTGAATATACTGCCGGCGCCCGTCCACGTCCCGGACGCAGATCGTCTTGTCGCTTCCCGTCAGACCTTCGGAGATCTCACAACGAACCTGGGGAAGATAGGTCGTTTCGGGCATCTTGGGTTCCTTCCGAATCGTCCTCTGTTTGAAGCCATCTGTACACTACACCACCGCTGGGGGTCAGTCAATCCCGGACCACTATCCTTCCTTTCGGATTCGCAGCCGTGACGTTGGGGCCACCCTCGTTTCCCATGTGCCAGCAAGTGGGTGGCCCATTCCGCTCCCAGGCGAAGCGGCCTTTCCACAGGTGCCCTCGCCAACCCTCCCGGAAGTTGATCCGCCGCGTGTACCACCGATGTGCCTCGCCGATGGCGCGACGCAGGCTCTCGACGTACTGCGGGACAACGATCATGTGAACATGATTGGGCATCAAGCAATATGCCCAGATCGCGACCTGCTCTGCGCGGCAGAATTGCGCCATGAGCTCGAGGTGGTGCTGATAGTCTTCCTCACCGAGGAATGTCTCTTGTCTGGGGTTTCCCCGCTGGGTGACATGGTGGGGCATGCCAGGAGCTATCACACGTGCCAATCGAGCCATGGTGGGAAACCGAGCCGGCCACAACCGCGCGTCGAGAGTTAGGTATAGTGTCCCCGGAACTCCCGAGACGCACTGATCGGTGAGTTTGGGCTTCGCTGAGGGCGATGTCAGGTTGAGGAAACTAACAACACCCTCCCCAACGGTCGCCCGGTTGGGACGGGGGAAGATGCGGCCTGATATCACGCAGAAACGGGCACATTTCCAGGGATGCAAACGGGCTGTTTCCTCTTGCGTTAGCCGTGATACCAAGTCGAGCGGCCGCAAATTTCAGGATGCTGAGAGGACGGGACAGGACTAGCGTTCGTGTCGAGCGGGTAACGGACACGTAGAAAAGTCGCCGCTGTTCGTCGAAATAATCCGATTCCGTGCCAGGATACTCCTCCCGTTTGGTGCCGGGCATGGTTTCGGCACAAAGACCAAGGATGTAAACATGGGTCGCTGTCACGCCTTTGGCACCCCAAAGGGTAGAAACGTGGATGTCGGCTGACTCTCCGGGCACAAACGGCTCACGAGTAGCGATCTGGTATCGAAGACGGCGGGCTACCCGGCGGAGTTGGGCGTTAACGTCTGCGGCCTGTTCCTCATCGATTTCCTGCTCGGCGAGCATGTCCCTACTCTTGTCTAGGACCAGTTGCATATCCAGCCGGGCAGGGTCGGGGTGCTCGGTCTGATCGCCGATCCAGTGACTAGATGCAGGGTTAAAAATCTCTTGAATCAATTCGATGGCGGAGCGGCCATCCCATTGGAGGGAATCCTTCAAGGTATTGAATCGGTCAGCACGATCCCAAAGGCATGTACCACCTTCGCCACGCGATTGTGTTCGAGGCTGTTTAGCAAGCTCTCGAACCACGGTTTCGGTGATCTCGTCATGGTGTTCGTCCAACAACTTCAGGTAGGCAGCGGCATTCCTCTTAGCGGGCTTGAAAGCTTTGCCCGTCAGAGAATTCTTGTAACCAAGCCAGGCCCGCCAGGTCGGGGTGTCCGGGTCGACCAGCAGGCAGAAGAACAAAAACGCCTCGCGGACGGACCATGTCTCAAGCAAACTCTCGGAAAAACTAAGATCAACCGAAAGGTCGGGGGCAATCTCGTTTATCTTCTCACGCAGCTTGAATCCGAATTGGCAGCGAGTCACCATGACAAGGTGCGTGATCGGGTTAGCGGAGGAGTCGCTCCGAGGGTTTGCTCTGTAATTGTTGACGATGTGTTGTGCCATGCCTGACGCCTCGGTGTCAGGTGTCTTCCATGTCACCACATGCAGGTTGGCTTGTTCATTACTTCCCGGCACCATCGGCTGGGCCGAGGAAAGGCCCATAAGCTTGTTGGCGGCCTCAACAATTGGCCGCGGGCACCGGTGGCATGCGGTCATGGCAATGTCCCGAATCGGCCTATCGGCCATCTGGTCGAGCTTGGCTAGACCCTCTCGCTCGTTGCCTCGGAAAAGGTAGATCGATTGGCGCGAGTCTCCCAAGGCAAGGAATTGACCTTCCGCGTGTCGAAGCCGGAAAAACAATCTCTGTTCGCCTGCGGTGAGGTCTTGAAACTCATCAACGAGGACATGCCGATATAGGTGATCACGAAGGTCGCCCCCGTCCAGCTTATCCAGCACCAACCCCGGCAAATCGCTGATGAGTTGAGCCTTATGGCGGATGAGCCATTGCCGCACGGCCTGCCAGAGCGTTGTATGCTCTTGGTGTTTGGCTTCGTGGTCGCGTAACGCCTGCCCTGCCTTGGCATGGCTCTTATACTGTGTCTGCAAGGCGGGATACAGGCATAACACGTCATAAAGCATGGCGTCCAGTTCATGCGGGAGCAAAAGCCTAACCTCAGAACGAATGAGGGCGAGACACCATGCGTGAACGGTTCGGATGACGGGCCGATTTTGCTCCGGCACATCCCGTAATCGTGTGTTGATATCGGCTTGAAGTTGTTTTGCAATGACACGGTTGAAGGCGACGATTAGCACCTCACGACCGGGAACGCCCAGCCCTTCAGGATGGACGATGCGTTGCACCCGGCGTACCAGCCCAAAGGTTTTGCCTGTGCCGGGACCTGCTTCTACCCTGATGATCAATGCATCCTCGTTAATGAGGGGCAGTACCTGTGTACCGCGAACACGTTCGTTCCAAGGTTCGTTCAAGGGTCTTGCTCCCGTTCAGCAACGCTGCTCAAGTGCACTTTCGCTTTTATGTCTCCGGTAACTGAGGATTTCACGAAGGCATCTGCTTACTCTTCCTCGAACCCAAAGTCCGTGAACTTCAGGGTCCGGCAATTCTCGGTGACGTCGCGGACAAGCTTGTCCGAGGCATTCTCCGGAAGCTCGACCTGAATGTCGAGGGTGATCTGGACGTCGGCACCTACGATGCTGGAAAGATGCTGGACGACCTCCTCCGCGATACGTGAAGCATCACGGCCCAAGCGACGGGCGTCAAGAGTCACGGAACCGTGGAAGCGTCTAAGTTGCGGGGTTTGTCGAGTGATCGTTGTAGTTGTGGATCTTCCGATATCGGTGAGTTGGGTTGTTGAAACCGAGCCTGGTCCGTCCCCTGGCTTAGGCTCAGGGCCGTTCGTAGGGAGAGGTTCAGGCTGACGCTCGGCATCAAACTGAGCCGCAGCCACGTCTGGCTTAACGAGTAAGCTCCGGTCATCGACGATGACGCGGGTGGACTGCGCGGCACGCAAGCCCTGGTATTTCTGCCGCTGTACGTCCCAACCCTCGGCGTAGGCGAAGGTCTCCCTTTGCCACATCAGGCTGGCTACGCCCTCCTGGATGGCTGCCAGCAGCACCTGTTCGTCACGCAGCCGGGGAAGGTACAGGTAACGGGCCATGTACTCTGCGAGCTGCTTAATACTGACGTGATTTCCAGTCCAGAGCGGAATTCGGTCCAGCTCCGTGCGGAGCCTGACACCGCCCATCTGCGTGACAAGCGACTCTTCGTTCTTGAGCTTCTTGGCGGCCCGCGTGGCGAGCTTGTCCTGGCCCTGAAGCTTCAGGTCGGTCCAGACGACTTCGCCCTTTGGATCGGGCTGCCCTGGCACGAGCAGCCACTGGTAGGCTTCGGTGATGCGAAGGTCAATCGCCTCGTCGGCGCTCTTGCGTTTGGTTTCGGCCTGGCGGGACTGGAACTGGTCCAGGTTCAGCGTTACCCGGTCGTCCCAAATCGATAACCAGGCGAGGTACTGGCGGACGGCTTGCTCCAACTCTCGCAGCCGATTCGCGTCGCCAGCGAGGAATACCAGCGTATTCCTGAAGTTGCGGGGAGACCCTCCGCGTGAGTCAAGGATCCCAGCCGCTTCCCGGCGGGCCGGGCTTTTGTCATCTCGGTTGGTGTGCGGGGAATCCGGCCCGAGAATGACCAGGCGGGCCTCCCGTTCGTCGGGCACGTCGCTGCTGGGAACGCAGGCATGCACCTTCGAGAAGTCGGACCGTGTTCGGGCCTGTTCCCGCAATCGCTTGATGATCTCGTCTGATACCTGGTCATCCGTCATTTGTCCAGCGCGGTCGTCGGCCAGACGGGTCACGGTCGGCTGGGTCGAGTACCAGTAGCGTTTGCCGTCCACATAGAGATATGTCGCGCTATCGGTGAGCCGGCGGAGGGCATCGCCGAAGGTGGCAACGGCCTCGCCAGGCTGCACGCAGCCGAGTTTCACATGGCGATCGTCGATGCCGCGATGCGCCGCCCGCTGCATCGGCGCCGAGCCCATGTAAATCGTGCGTGCGACACGGCGGCAGGCGGAGTACCGCCCAAGATTCGGGTTCTCCCGGTCCAGGGTCAGCGGCAGTGAATTGGCTCCGTCCACGTCCTTCTCGATGACCGGAACCCATTGGTCTTCAAGGTATCGGGTCAGCTCGAACTGCACGATCTGGTCATCCACAGGCACGTTGCCCGGCATGATGAGGACGTTGCTGTCCTGACGTTCCCAAAGCGAATGAATCACGGCGGCCATCAAGCGCAGCACGCCGCGCGTGCGCTGGAACTTGTCGAGCGTGGACCAGTCGTTGTAGAGCCGGTCGAACATCTCGGGGTGAATGGGATATGCCATCTTGATTCGGCGTTCGTAGTCGGCTTCGCGGCACTCGGAAGGAAACTCTTGCTGCTGGGCGCCATACAACTCGACGAAGGCGCGGGCCACAGCATCGCGGGCCACGAATTGGTCGCCGGAGAGCGGCTGGAACAGCCGCCGGCGGACGATCTCGAAACCTTCATCGGGACTGGCGGGTCGCCAGGATGCTTCCACGCGGCCGATGGCGTTTTTCAGCCGCGACAAGGCTTCGCGGCCCCGCTCGCCGCCAACTTCAATGTCCGTAAGGGAATCCCCGCAGAATAGTCTCGGCATGATTCGAGTTTTCTGTTCTACTCCCCTCCGTTGTGGTTTCGGATTCGAGAACTGGTCCCAGGGAGGGGATGATGAAAGTTCTCACGGAC
>JBEKTN010000398.1:0-7397 GCA_049516015.1 Isosphaeraceae bacterium
AACTGAAGCCCCAGCACGGCAGCCAGGGACTCGCGTAAACCCGCTCCAACGCGGGACCGATCAGAGTCCGCGCTGAGATCCCGTGTGTTACCCGAAAACGGGTGTTTTTGAACCATGCCGACTTTCCTGCTCAGCCATGCGCATACGACAAACCGGCCGCCGGGTTTGAGAACTCGGGCCGCCTCGGCGAAGAATGCTTTGAGGTCGGCCATATGCTCCGAACTCTCGATCGCGATCACGCTATCGAAGGAAGCCGGCTCGAGTCCATTGGTCAACCAGTCGCGAAGCAGATAAATCGGGTTGATCGAGCTGGGTTCAAGGCTCAAGGCATATCGATACTGAGCCTCTGAGATCGTCAGCGCCGTGACCTCGGCACCATGCTCCCGGACCAGGGTCCGCGCGGTTCCACCATAGCCGCAACCGACGTCGCAGATTCGGTCGCCTGGTTGTACCTGGGCCTGTGCGGCGACCTCAGTGATCAAATGGTGCGTGGCCTCCTCGGCTGTTGCCGTGTCTGAATGCCAGAGGCCGTGGTGAACATGCTCACCCCAGATCTCCCGGTAAAAGGAGTCCAGGTCATCGTAGTGAGCCGCGACTTCACCGGTTTGAAATGGTAAGCCTGACGTGATCATCGTCTTGCCATCCCGTTTTGATATGGCGAGTCGCTTGCTGCCGAGAGCCTCAGTCTACTCCGTCGTTCCATCTCGTCTCGCAGTCACGGAGATCTTCCCAGGATAGTGTCGGAATTCAAGAGCGAGTCCGAGTGTTTCCCAGGTGCTGAAAAAGCTGCGCGCGCTCACGCCCAGGGTTTCCGCTGGTAGGAGTGACAGAGGAGGTCAGTCGCGCCGAGCGTCGTCTTCTGCCCCAGGATAACCCGGCGCGACAACCTCCTTGCTTCAGTCTGGTCTCCGTCTCGGCCCTGAATCATCATCCACCCACCACTCTGGTCTGGGCAACAAAATAGAGACTCGGCTCGCTGCTCGGGTACCGAGACCATGGCGCGCAGTCGGGTGCAATTGCCCTGGGTCGGCAAGCATCCCCCCGGATCCTCTCCCGTCGAGTGCTCCACTTCGTGGTCCGTCTGAGATCTCGCGCTCCTCGTTGGCGCCGGAGCCGATATGATAGTGCTCGCTGAGCTGATTCTTCCGGGTTTGGTCGTTTCGGGACTTGGCCTCACTCAGAGTGCCGCCTGAATGCGGCTTCCCTGGGCGGTTGCCCTACAGTAAATGCTTAGCATGCGCGATAGTTGCGGCTCGGCATTGAGTCTTCTTGAGAGAGCGTTGAGAGAGCGATCGAGGCATCAAAGTGACTGCTTTGCCATATTTGTCCTTCAGTATGCAGCGGAGCCGCCGTCCTGAACTGATGGACCAACCAGGACTGGAGCCCGCCGAACATGTTCGAGCTCTTCAGGGGCTGGGGCGGATCAATGTCCTGAGCCGGGTTGGATCCGTTCTCTGGCCGCCTATCGAACGATTGGCACGGTTGCAGGGAATGAATGATCGTCCTCTTCGTGTGCTCGACCTGGCGACCGGCGGCGGCGATACGCCAATCACTCTGGCTCGGCGTGCGGCGGCAAAGGGATTGAACGTGGAAATCGACGGTTGCGACATCAGCTCGCAAGCGATCGACTACGCCCAAGGGCAGACTTCCGCGCGTGGCATCCGGGTGAGATTCTTCGTTCTTGACGCATTGCGCGCGAGACTTCCATCGGACTATGATGTTTTGTGCTGCTCCCTGTTCCTACATCATCTCGGTGAAACGGACGCAATCGCCTTGTTGAGCCGGATGGCTGCCGCTGCTCAACGCCTGGTGCTGGTCGATGATCTGGTCCGGAACCGTTGGGGTTATCTACTGGCTTTGACTGGTTGCCACGTATTGTCCAGTTCCAGGATTGTGCATGTTGACGGCCCCACCTCGGTCGCCGCGGCATTCACGCCCAACGAAGCTCTTTCCCTGGCGGAGCGAGCAGGGCTTCAGGGAACGAGTCTCACGCGGCACTGGCCGCAGCGATTGCTCCTGACCTGGAGTGTGGACTAATGCGGCCGTACCTTGGCCTTGGGGACGTCGGAGACACGGTCTGGGACGTGATCATCCTGGGCGCCGGACCGGCGGGAACGATCGCCGCACATCAACTGGCCACGTTGGGCGCACGGACCCTGCTTGTGGACAAGCGGTTGTTCCCCCGCGGAAAAGTCTGCGGCGCCTGCCTGAACGCGGCGGCGCTGGGAGTGTTAAGATCAGTGGGTCTGGATGGCCATTTGTGTGAGCTGGGAGGAATCAGGCTGGATGGTCTTGAACTGAGGTTCGCCGGCCGTTCAACCCGGCTGAACTTGCCAGGCGGGATCGCTCTCTCTCGTGGGCGGCTTGACATCGCCTTGGTGGATCTGGCCGTGGCCTCAGGCGCCATCTTCTTGCCGCAGACGGAGGGCTTGGTCGGTTCGATCCAAGCCGATGCACGTCGCGTGGCGCTGGTGCAACTTGACCGAACGGTCACGGCCAGGGCTCGCGTGGTGCTGGTTGCCACCGGGCTGGGCCAGGTTCGTTTCGAGGGAGAATCACCTGTCAAGAGCCGGTCCGCAGCTCGATCCAGGATCGGCGCCGGATGCATGGTAGACGATTTTCCCGACGTTTACCATCAGGGAACAGTCTTCATGACTGTAGGGCGGAGTGGCTATGTTGGGCTGGTTCGAGTGGAAGATGGTCATTTGAATGTGGCTGCGGCGTTCAACAAACACCATGTCAAGGAGAGTGGCAGCCCTGGAGCCGCGGCCAACAGGATCCTGCTCGAGGCTGGCTTTGCGCCGGTGCCCGCACTTGATCATGCCGCCTGGCGAGGAACGCCTTCGCTGACGCGACAGACACGACCCATCGCCGGAGAGCGGTTTTTCGTACTCGGGGATGCGGCAGGGTACATCGAACCGTTCACGGGCGAGGGGATGGCCTGGGCCATGGTGTCTGGACAGGCCATCGCGCCACTGGTCTGGCGGGGCATCAAGTGCTGGGAGCCGTCTCTCTCGCGAACCTGGGTTTTGCTTCACCGCCGGCTCGTGACACGCAGGCAATACCTTTGCCGCGCGCTGGCGACCTTGCTTCACCACCCTGGGCTTACCCACGCCGCGTTGGAACTGGTTGCCCGAGTTCCCAGCGTTTCCCGGCTCATGATAGAGCGAGTGAATGCCTCTTCCGCCCTTCCGCAAACGAGCTGAAATATGAGCATGCTTATTGCCGGTATTGGCACGGCCGTCCCACCTCATCGAATTTCCCAGGTCGATGCGGCCGAGATCGCCAAGCAGTATTCCTGCGAGACAGCGGCTCAGGAACGGTTGTTTCTGACGCTGTATCGGCGGGCCGGCGTCGATGGCCGAAACTGCGTGGTCCTCAACAAGTCGGATGGCCCCTTGGACGGCCGGCAGTCGTTCTACACGTCCTCAGACCCTACGACCCTGGATCGGATGCGGAAGTACGAGGAGCAAGCCGGTTCACTGGCACTTGCCGCGTGTGAAGCCGCCTTGCGAGACGCGGCGATCGCGCCAGTGCGCATGACTCACCTGGTGACGGTTTCTTGCAGCGGATTCTATGCGCCTGGTTTCGACATCAGTCTGGTCAAGCAACTGCCCCTGCCCAGCAAGGTGGCTCGTACACATATCGGCTTCATGGGCTGCCAGGGCGCGCTCAACGGTCTGCGCGTGGCCCGAGCGTTTCTTGACGCGGATTCCTCCGCGTGTGTGCTGCTCTGCGCTCTCGAACTCTGCAGCCTGCATCACCAGTACGGATGGGATGCCGACAAGGTCGTGGCCAATTCACTTTTCGCCGACGGAGCCGCCGCGGTCGTTGCCGTTAACGATGAATCCACCAGGCCGCATCGATATCGAATGCTCGCTTCGGGCTCGTGCGTGATCGAGGATTCGGAAGACGCGATGTCCTGGCGTGTCGGCAATCAGGGGTTCGAGATGAGCCTTTCCCCGCGAGTTCCTGACTTGATCTGCGAGCATCTGCGACCGTGGCTGGAGGACTGGCTGGGGCAGCATGGCCTGGACCTGGCAAGGGTGGGCTCCTGGGCAGTCCATCCTGGCGGGCCGAGGATTCTCTCGGCTGTTACCGAAGCTATAGGCCTGGATCGGCTCGCCCTGGATATCTCTCATCAAGTTCTGGCCGACCACGGCAACATGTCCTCGCCGACGATCCTGTTCATCCTCGACCGACTGCGTAAAGCCAAGACCCCAAGACCATGTGTGACCCTGGCCTTCGGTCCCGGCCTGACCGTCGAGGCCGCCCTCCTGGCTTGATTGCCCGTCCTTCAGTCGATAGCCATACCGAATGGTCATTCCGCTTGCTCTGCGGCATTCCGTTTGCCTTCTATCTCTTGGGGACCGAGCTCCGGCAGGAGCGAAATCCGTATTAGCTGCATGCGATCTCCGGGTGCCCGATCCCGGGATAGAGGTAAATAACCTCCTCTATCGCCCGCTGTCACCGGAAGTACAAGCTGAGGTCCATGACACCTTCGGGCAATGCTAACGGACGCTTGGCTTGCGGGTTCGGCAAGTAGTTGAACCGATACCGGGCAAAGTTGTCATCGAAGAACAGAACGCCGCTGACCTCGGGATAGCTGTTGAAAAGTCCAGTCTCTTGGTCGCACAGGCACACCTCAACCTCCTGCCGGTCCACGTCGGCGAGGAAATCGCCATAGACGCCAACGACGTAAGGGACGCCTTCGCTCTCGGCAACGCCCTTATAGGCCACGCACTTGTTGTGGACGCTGCTGTAAAGCCTGTTGGCGTGAGGCTTTTCCCAACCGGCCCACGCCTTTCCGGCGGCGAAGTGGGCCTTGATTTCATCCTCCGTTGCTTTGGCAGTATGAAAATTCACAAGCTCGATGATGCAACGCAGGTCCTCGCCATCGAGGATGCACCAATCCGGCGTCTTGCCTGCCACCGGCCGCTCGCTCCTGACTGACAGGCCGTTGGAGGCGAGAAACGCCCCAAGTATCAATTCACGGAATGTGTGCATAACCTGGTCTTGATCGTGAGGCTGCTCCGCAAACTTCCTGGCGAACGCCCCAGTGTCCGCCTCGGTGATGAAATCGAAGCAGTGATAGATGGCCGCGTTGATGCTGGTGTTGCCCGCGATCCGGCCGTACTTCATTGATTCTCCAATGCGGATTGAGAATTGTGTTTATGGTCCGACGCATCTGGCGGCGGCTCGCCCTTAGTCTTAGCGTCCCGGTGTGATTCGAGGAGGAAGAGGGCCAGCGTCGATGCAGCTCCGGCTGCGAGGCGAGCATGTCGCGGCTTCAGGCCACGTGCTCGTCCCTCATGGCCGTGGCCGGTGCCATATGGGTTCCGCAATTCGGCGAGCCCCTGCACGATGGTGGCAAGGTTGTTGAGCAGCCTTTTGATTGTGTCGGCGGCCTTGTTGGTGTTCGGGATGTCGTCCGGCGTGAGTTTCAATTCCTTGCGGGTTTCTTTGCAGAGGTCCATCAGGTCCCAGCCTGGATTGAGGGGCTTGTTAAGGCCGGTGAGGATGGATTTGCAGATGGTTTCGACCAGCTCCTTGGCGGTGCCGATGGCCAGCCATGGATCGGAATCGATGGAGCTTTCAATCCGCTCTAGCTGGCGAAGCAAATAAGGAAAATCGGCGGTAACAGCGATGGATTCAAGGTGGGTCAGGGATGGAACTTGACCTAGCGATACGATCTTGCCTTCCTTGTACACGAAACCATCGTGCCTTAACCTTAAGTTTAATCGGTCCAGAGCCTTACGGTCAGTATCGGTATGCATGTACGGCGATGCGTCCTTGATCCGCAATTCGAGCTGGGACAATATCTCCTCAAAAACACACAGCAACTTGCGGGCATCCTCCGATTTGGTTGTATCAATGGTATGGTAATATTTCTCAATGGCGGTTCGTCTGGCGCTAGGGTCATTGGGTTCGTAGGTATCGTCAAAGAGGATATCCGCCGAATCGAAGAAAATTTCAATGGCTCGCACCGTGGAATAGGCGACCAGATACTCCCGAAATTCATAGAGCGTTTTCTTGCTGATGATGGGCTCGGACATAACGTTGCCTCGCATGGAGAAAACTCGTCTATGTTAGAGGAGCAGATAAGGCTTTAGGTTCAGGTGGCGAGAGCTAATAAATCAAATCCTGATCTTCTCCACCTCGTCGAGGGTGATCTGGTCGCTGGTGCGGTCGTAAAGCTTGGTCGTCTTTGGGCTGGCGTGATTGGCGATGTCCTGGGCTTTTTCGAGGGTGGCGCCGTTGGCCCGATAGGCGGTGATGCCGGTGGCCCGGAAGGTATGGCAGCAGATGGTTTCGTGCAGGCCGATGGCCTTGGCCCGGCGTTTAATCATGTCGAGGGCGTTGCGGGCATCGAGCGGAAGAGGGGGGTTTTCTTCTCGGCGGCGATGCCTGCCGCCGCGATATAGGCATCGACATAATTTTCGGCATGGTGATTGGCGGGCACCTCGTGCCGCTTGCCGCCTTTCTCATGCAGGAGGAACCATGCCCGCCTGCCTTCCGTGTAATAATCCTCCACCTTCATGCTGAGGGCGGCGTTGACGCGGGCGAAGCTGAACACCATGACGGCGATCAAAGCCCGGTCACGCATGCCGATTAGGATCGGCCTGGCGGGGTCGGGCTGCTTCGTCTCCTCGTCGATCTCATAAATGGCGATGCTATCCAGCAGGTCACGGGCTTCCTTGGTGGTCAGAACGGGCGTCTTGCCTCGCTTGACGCTATGCTTCGGGCCGCGAACCGAGGCGGCCGGATTGAAGGGCAGGATGCCGCCGCTGGTCAGCCAGTCGAACAGCATGCTGATCGCGGCCAGGTGCTGCTTGACGGTGGGAGCGGCTTTGGCGTGGGTGAGCTGCTCGACGTAGGCGGCGACATGCACCGGCTCGATGCCGGGCAGGGTCAGGCGGTGCTGCTCGCACCATGCGAGGAAATCGGCGACGGCACGGCCATAGGCCCGCCGCGTGTTGCCGTTGCGGATGGTGGCGGTGAAGAACTCGATGAAGCGGCGGGCGGCGTGGTCGCCCGCCTGGGCGATGATGGCGGGCAGGATCGGGCCGGAGCTGGTGCCGGTGCTGCTGCCCGTTGAGGTCTTAACGATCACTGTCTGCATGCAATCTCTCCCTGGCCGGTTGGTATCCGATAACGCCCTTTCGCAACGGACTGACCGGCCAGCGTGTGGGTGCTGTGCGTGGCCAAGGTAATCGACGTGAAATTCACGATTCCTGATCAGGTTTGCTGAGGCTGTCAAGAAAATTTCCCTCGAAGAGCCTGATCACTGGATCGAGGTTCCCGAGGGGTGTACTCCGTAGAGTGTGACAAAACGCGGAGTACCCGACATGTATCACGATTTGCCTCACGCCGCCAGATTCTGGTCGTTCCTTCTT
>JBEKTN010000399.1:0-7363 GCA_049516015.1 Isosphaeraceae bacterium
TTCACGCGATTTGTGCTCCCGAGCTTTCGGGACACCGCCCTTGTCAGGGCAACCGCTGTCACATGCACGATTCATCATCCGAGTCTTCTCGCGTTCAACTCCGCCCAACACGCATCGGCGACTTGGGGAGGGGGGATTTGTTGGTAATCTCGGGCTGAAAACCAAAACTTGACTCAAACGCTATGAGTTTTGGCCTTCAAGTGCCCTATGAGTTTTGGCCTTCAAGTGCCCTAGCGGGTCTTCCAGACCGGCACCCAGCAGCGGAGCGACGCCAGGTTCCGACAGGCCTGCGTGCTGGCGCGGGGTGGACACCTGGGCAAGGTCCACACCATCGAGGTGGCCGTGCCCGCCGGAGGTGACATCGTCAAGCAGCAACCGGTCCCCGTGCCCGACGGCTTCGACTACGAGATGTGGACCGGCCCCGCCCCGATGCACCCGTTCGACCTGAAGCGCTGCGAGTGGCTGGGCATGTACTGGATCGCCGACTACTGCGTCGGGTTCATCTGCAACTGGGGTATCCACCACCTCGACATCGCCGCCTGGGGCTGCCCGGAGGTCGTCAACTCGCCCTTCGAGATCGAGGGAACGGGCCTTGTCCCGTCGCAGGGCATGTGCGACACCGTGGTCACCTGGCGGTCCGAGTACCGCTATCCGAGCGGGCTGCGGCTGAGCTTCACGAGCGACCGCGGGCCCTTCGACTGGCAAAAGAACCAGGGTCTGACCGAGGAGAGCCTCCGCGCGCTGGCCGATGTCGACCCGAAGCGGCACCGCGAGACCGGCTGCCGCTTCATCGGCAAGGAGGGGTGGGTGCACGTGACCCAAGGCGCCATCTCGGCCGAGCCCGCGTCGCTGCTCGAGAAGCACGTTGATCCGGTCTCGGCCGGCATCGCGGTCAGCGACGACCATTACGTCAACTTCCTGGAATGCGTGCGCGACCGCCGTGAGCCGGTCTCGAGCCTCGACTCCGGGCACCGCGCCACGTGCCTGGGCAACGTGGCCGACATCGCCGTGCGCCTGGGGCGCAAGCTTACGTGGGACCCGGGGGCGGACCGGTTCGTGAGTGACGACGAGGCCAACCGGAAGCGATCCCAGCCCATGCGTTCGCCCTGGAGTTTGGGATAGCATGGCCTCGGGCGTCCGGCGTCCGTAACCTTGGGGCGCGGTCCTTCCGACCGCGCCAGGAGATCGACCGGTGAGCGCCGCTGGAGTCGTCACCATGAGTTGCGCGCGGGTGGGGTGGCACGGTCGCCGTTGGCGCGCCCTTGTCGGCTGCGTGGTTGGCCTTCTTGGAGTGGCCTCGGCGCTCCGCGCCGCCGGGCCGGACGAGCCCCTGGGCTGGCGATCCGGCACACGGTCGCCCGGGTCGACCTCCCGGAGCACCGGCCGGCCACCCCACCTTTTTACGAGACCGACCCGGTCCGTCCCGCCGAGCTGCACGTGCTGCGCCTGGGCGACGTCGCCATCGCCACCGACCCCTTCGAGCTCTACGTGGAATACGCCGCCCGGATCGAGGCCCGCAGCCGCGCGCCGCTCACGATGCTCGTGCAGCTCTCCAGCGGCTACAGCGGCTACCTGCCCACGGAGCGGGCTGTACAGGGCGGCGGCTACAGCGCCGACAAGATCAAGGTCGGCCCCGCCGGTGGGAAGGTGCTCGTGGACGAGACCGTCAAACGTATCAACGAACTGTGGCCTTGACTGGGCCACTCGCCCTGCGAAGGAGACCACATGGGCAAGATTGCCGTCGGTCTGAACGCGGAGTTCTCGCGGAACTCGGACAAGCCCTTCGAGTGGGCCGTCGCGCAGGCGGCCGAGATGGGCCATAGGTATTTCGAGCCGATGATCCACTTCGGCCGCGAGCTGATGAGCGAGGCGGGGTACTTCCACACCGTGTCGATGTTCGACGACCCCTGCCGGATCAAGGACGCGTGCGACCGGGCCGGGCTGACGATCTCCGGCCTCCAGTCGCACGGACCCCTGGGCCGTCCCGACGTGCACGGCGAGTACATCAAGCTGGCGATCCGCGACGTGGCCGAGATTGGCGTGCCGGTCGTCAACACCGACGAGGGAATCAAGGCGAAGTGGACGACGGAGGAGGAAGACTTCGTCTTGATCAAGTACACCTTGCAGGAAGCGGCGTTCATCGCCGAGCGCAGGGGCGTGGCGATCGGGCTCGAGCCGCACGCCCAGTATTCCCGGCACCCCGACGGGCTCGACCGGATCTACAACCTGGTGAAGTCGCCCGCCATCGGCATCAACTTCGACACGGGCAACGCCTACCTGTGCGGCCACGACGTCTACGCCTGGCTCGAGCGCGTTGCCGGGCGGCTGGTGCACCTGCACGCCAAGGACATATCGACGGATCACTCCGCCGCGGAACGCGGCAAGGTTACCGGCACACCCGTCGGCTGCGCCTGCGGCGAGGGCGTCCTCGACTGGGCACGAATCATCGACATCGTGCGCAGGAAGTGCCCGCGCGACATCGTCTTCTCGGTCGAGTGCGGCACGCCCGCCCAGGCGGCCGCCAGCCTGAAGCACCTGAGCGGCCTGCTGAAGCCGGCCGGATGAGGCCAGGGCCATCGGGAAATGTCCAATGAAATGTGTTCGCGCGACAGGGTCTCTGATCGTCGCCGTGGCTGCTTTGCTGCCGAATGCCGGTTGCGTCATCGCCGCGGAAGCTGCCCAGCCTGAAAGCGGTTTCGGGCCGGCGGCTTACCACGACAGCCAATTTCGCGGGCATGGGTCGCCTTGACCCACGCTTTCGCGAGAGATTTTGCTTCCCTCGCCGGCCCCCCGGCGGTACAAAGACAGATGTCGTATACCGGGAGTCTCACAACGAAGGAGGCACACCGATGGGCAGGACATGCACGGTGGGAATCATGACGGTGGGGATCATGACGGTTGCGATCGCGGCTGCCAGTGCGGCGCGGGCCGGGGACGAGTTGCCGAGGTACCGGCTCGAAGCAGGCATGGAGCTGTCTTACAAGGGGTCGAGCACGTTCCGCCAGAACGGGATGCACATCGACGACCAGGAAAGCACCGCTTGGATTGTCCGCCGCAACGGCGACGGCAGCGTCCGCGTCGTGCTGCGCCAGGGAAGCCGGTTCACGGCGACCTCGGTCGTCGATACCCTCAAGAGCGTGTTCAAGAAACAAGCCAAGCCGCCGATGGATTACCATTTCGGGTACTTCGATGTGTTCCCCGACGGCCGCCTGGGGCCGGATGCCGAGCTGGGCTACCGGATCACCCCGGCCAGCTTGTTCCCCCGCCTGCCCGACGACGAGGCGAAGGCGAAGGCCGGGTGGGGCCAGCGGGACGAGCGGATGGGCCAGGAGTACCGCTACTCGTCGCTCCGAGCCGAGCCCAGTGGCTGGTTATTCCGCGCCGAGCGGATCGGGCCCGAGAACAAAGTCTACGGCATGACGATGGATTCGACGGTCCACTTCGATGCGAAGCGCGGCGCAATCCGGCGGATCGAGCAGGAGTACGCGCGGGATTACGGCTTCAAGGGCAAAGTAAGCGGCTCGATGGAACTGACCGCGGTGGAGACCCGCGACGCCGCCTGGCTCGCGTCGTTCGCACCGGCCGCCGACCGCTATTTCGCCGCGAGCAAGGCCTACGAGCGGGCGACCGAGGCGGCCTCGAAGGACGCCGCCAAGGCCGACGCGCTGCTGGCCGCCGCCAAGGCCGCGCTGAAATCGGCGCGCGATGCGATCGACCAGCCGATCTTTCGCGAGCAGCTCGACCACCAGATCGCGCAGCACGATGGCATGGCCAAGTACTATGCCGGTTCGGCGAAGCGGCGGGCAGACGTGGTGGGCAAGCCGGCGGCCGACTGGGAGCTGAAAGGGCTCGACGGGAAGACGCATGCTCTGGCTGGGTATCGCGGCAAGGTGCTGGTTCTCGACTTCTGGTATCGCGGCTGCGGTTGGTGCATCAAGGCGATGCCGCAGCTCAACGCCTTGGCCGAGCATTTCGCGGAGCGCCCGGTGGCCGTGCTGGGGATGAACACCGGCGGCAACGAGGCCGACGCGAAGTTCGTGGTCAACGCGATGGGCCTGAAGTACGCGACGCTCCGCGCCAAGGGCATCCCCGAGAAGTACGGCGTGCAGGGATTCCCAACCCTGATTCTCATCGACCGCGAGGGCAAGGTGCGCGATATGCACGTGGGCTACTCACCGACCCTCCGCGCTGAACTAGCAAAGGCGATCGAGGGTCTCCTGCCGCCGAAGTGACGGCGGCAGCGCGCATGGCAAGCGCCGGCCCACCGGCCGGGAGACCCTCGCCGACCGCAGGCGACGTGGCGAGAAAAGCGGTCAAAGTCTACTTCTTACTACCGCACGCCCGTCCAGTGCCGGTGAAAAGTTGGCCTTGTACAAGCTGGCTCGGCCAGTGGTCTCCTGACCCGCCCGGCGTCTGCGACCACATGAGCCACGGGAACAGAATGACGCCTGACCCGGCAAAGACAGGCCATGCCGAGAACGTAAGAGCATGACCGGGGCTCGACTTGAGGAAAAAACCGAACAATCGGCAAATTTTTTCTTGGATTTGGTCCTGAGATTGCGTAGGATGAGAGGATGCGACTCCATCGACTGCCCGGTCCGACGATTCTGGGGCTGCCCGTGTGCCGCCACTTTCGAGGATTCGAGGCTGAGTGCTGGAGTTTGACCGCCACACCGGTCAAGGAGGAAACCGGCTTGTCCGCCTGGGTCTGAGAGAGACCCGACTCGCCGCGGCCGCCTTCCTGGAGAGACAGGATGGCCGGCTCGCGGACTTTTTTTGTTTCTAGCGGGACTCCCGAGGGAACACCACGGCGAACGATTCCCACCGGGGCCCGCATTGTGAACGGTGATGGGAAAACTTCGAAATTCTGGCGGTCGCTCGGACGCGAGCTGGGACGAGAACGACCGTCGCTTTCACCCACCAACCACCCCGCTTCGGCGCAGCCGACAGCCCGCGGAGGAGAGTGTCTCGTGAGCATGGGCGAAAGTGCCTACGATCGTATCAATGATTATGGTGCCGTCAAGATCGGGCTTGCCAGCCCGTACGATATCCGAAGCTGGTCGTTCGGCGAGGTCAAGAAGCCGGAGACGATCAACTACCGGACGTACAGGCCGGAAAAAGACGGCTTGTTTTGTGAGCGAATCTTCGGACCCGAAAAGGACTGGGAATGCGCCTGCGGCAAGTACCGCGGGATGAAATACAAAGGCATGATCTGCGACCGTTGCGGAGTCAAGGTGACCCATTCGCGGGTCCGCCGCAAACGGATGGGCCACATCGAACTGGCCGCGCCGGTCGTGCACATCTGGTTCTTCAAGGCGATGCCCAGCCGCCTGGGCACGCTGCTGGACATGAAGACGACCAGCCTGGAGCGGATCATCTACTTCCAGGACTACGTGGTCGTCGAAACTGGCGACACGCCCCTCAAGGACCGCCAGCTCTTGACCGAGGAGGAGTTCCGCAAGGCTCGCGAACTGTACGGCGACAGCTTCCAGGCCGACATGGGCGCCGAGGCCGTCCGCAAGCTGCTCATGCGGCTCGACCTGGTCAGCCTGTCCAAGAAACTGCGCCATGATCTTGTCGATACCAGCAGCAAGCAGAAGATCAAGGACCTGACCAAGCGGCTCAAGGTCGTCGAGGCGCTGCGCGACAGCGACAACCGCCCTGAGTGGATGGTCCTGGAATGCATCCCGGTCATCCCGCCCGACCTGCGGCCCCTGGTGCTCCTGGACTCGGGCAACTTCGCCACCAGCGATCTCAACGACCTCTACCGCCGGATCATCAACCGCAACAATCGGCTCAAGAAGCTGGTGGACCTGAATGCCCCCGAGGTCATCATCCGGAACGAGAAGCGGATGCTCCAGCAGGCCGTGGACGCCCTCTTCGACAATAACCGCTGCAAGCGCCCCGTCCTGGGCTCGTCCAACCGGCCCCTCAAGTCGCTGACCGACATGATCAAGGGCAAGCAGGGTCGATTCCGCGAGAACCTGCTGGGCAAGCGCGTCGATTACTCGGCGCGGTCGGTGATCGTCGTCGGCCCGGACCTGAAGCTGCACCAGTGCGGCCTGCCCAAGAAGATCGCGCTGGAGCTGTTTCAACCCTTCATCATCCGCCGCCTCAAGGAGCTGGGACACGCCGACACCATCAAGTCGGCCAAGAAGATGCTCGAGCGCAGAAGCGAAGAGGTCTGGGATATCCTCGAGGAGGTCATCCGCAATCACCCGGTCTTGCTCAACCGGGCGCCGACGCTGCACCGCATGGGCATCCAGGCGTTCGAGCCCGTGCTCGTCGAAGGCAACGCGATCCGGATTCACCCCCTGGTCTGCAAGGGGTTCAACGCCGACTTCGACGGCGATCAGATGGCCGTGCACCTGCCGCTCTCGATCGAGGCCCAGGTCGAGGCCATGACCCTGATGATGGCCACCAACAACATCTTCAGCCCCGCCAACGGCAACCCGATCATCAGCCCGACCCAGGATATCGTCATGGGGTCGTACTACCTGACGGTCAGCCGGGTCGGTGAGAAGGGGGAGGCCATGGTCTTCGCCACCCCCAACGAGGTCTTCCTGGCTCACAGCCAGGGCAAGGTCGGCGTCCACGCCCTGATCAAGCTGCGGCTGCCCGCGCACAAGAAGCTCAAAGGGGACGGCGACAAGGAATTCGCTCCCGGCATGGTGGTGCAGACCACGGTGGGGCGGGTCGTCTTCAATGACATCCTGCACAACAAGATGCCGTTCTACAACCTGACCCTGGGGCAGAAGCAGCTTCAGGGCATCATCGCCGACTGCTACCAGATCCTCGGTCGGCGCGAGACGATCTCGCTCCTGGACCGGATGAAGGACCTCGGCTTCCGCGAATCGACCCGCTCGGGCCTGTCGTTCGCGACCGACGACCTCAAGACCCCGGTGACCAAGGATCAAATCATCGGGGAAGCCGAAAAAGAGGTCCAGAAGAACAACAAGCTGTACCAGCGCGGAATCATCACCGACCAGGAGCGGTACAACAAGGTGCTGGACGCCTGGACCCACGCCCGTGAGCGGATCACTCATGAGATGATGGAAGCACTGAAGAACGACACGCGCGAGGGCGAGGTCTACCTGAACCCGATTTTCCTGATGGCCGAGTCGGGCGCCCGCGGTGGTGTCGAGCAGATCCGCCAGCTCGCCGGCATGCGCGGACTGATGGCCAAGCCCTCGGGCAAGATCATCGAGACGCCCATCAAGGCCAACTTCCGCGAGGGGCTGTCGGTGCTCGAGTACTTCAGCTCGACCCACGGCGCCCGCAAGGGGCTGGCCGACACGGCCCTCAAGACGGCCGACAGCGGCTACCTGACCCGCAAGCTCGCCGACGTCGCCCAGAACGTCGT
>JBEKTN010000400.1:0-7593 GCA_049516015.1 Isosphaeraceae bacterium
GGATCGTCTGGCTGATCGCTGACGTGATCACCTCCTCTGCCATTCAGCTCGCCGCGCAGTGGCAAAGAGCGGTCGTCTTCCGGCTGGGCAAGTTCAAGGACATCAGGGGGCCGGGCCTGTTCCATCATCCCGTAAAGATAAGGGGTCAGAAACCGATTTACGCTTTGCTCGGATCATGTTAGCGCGGTTTGCTCGCGCATTGCATACAGCGATCAAAAAAGGCCGTGGTGCTCATACCTTCTCCCCGCGGGAGAAGGTGCCCCGCAGGGGCGGATGAGGGTTGAGCTGCTTGCCTTGGCCCGCAAATCCCCTCATCCGGCCGTTCCGGCCCGACCCCGCAAGCGGGGTTCCCCCCGCTCCCCGCGGGAGAAGGAGAGAAGGCCCTGCCGCGCCTGCAACTCAACGGTAAAGCTGGTATGGTAACGCGGGCCGAGGACTGGCCAAGGTGTAGCCAGAGGCGGCTCGCCGCTACTGCGCCCAGCGGTGGCGCGGCACCGGAGCTGAGCGCATGGCCCGTCGAGCGACCGCCCGACTGGGTCGATCGCGTCAACCGGCCGATGATCGCCGCGGAGGAGGAAGTGACGCGCAGGAGCCTGGTCCGCGGCCAGCCCTTCGGTGCGCCGCAATGGCAGGCGAAGGTCGCCGGCCGATTGGGCCTGCAATCCGCCTTCCGCCCAAGGGGTCGCCCCCGACCCACTACCGGTTCCTGACACCAATATCACCGTTTTCCCATGTCAATGAACGGCGGCGGCCTCGTTCGTAGGGGCCGCCGCGGCACGATTGATCACTTACGCTTCGGAGCCGGGGCCGCCGGACGCGCTGGCGCGACGGCGGGCGCGGGCGACGGCGGGCGCATGTCGGGTTGTGGTTCGTGGCGGACCGGGGCGGTGCCGGGTGCCGCGGGGCGGATTGCGCGGTCAGGCTGGGGATGCTGAGGCGCAGCCGGCGGGGCGATTCCTTGGCCCCCAGTCCGAGGAGCGGCGACGACCGGGGACCGGGGCGATTCGGGTGGTTGTCGCGGCACGGGCCTAGTCGTCGCTGGCGTGGCGCGGCTGGCCTCCTGCTCGCTGCGGAGACGTTCCTCGCGAGACTGGTTCAACTGGGTCCCTTGACGGGCGAACTCCTGACGTCGGGCCGCGTCGATCCGCTCGAGCCGCGGGGCATTCGGGTTCGCGACCGCACCCGCCGCAGGGGCGGCGAGCCGGTTCAGGGGTTGGGCCAACACCAGGTTCGCCGCTGCCGGTACCGCGGTCGATTCGGCCGTGGGGCGAGCGGGCAGTCTCCGCGTCTCGGCGAAAGTGTGCGGCGGGCGGGCCTCGGCGTGCTCGCGGCGGT
This sequence comes from Isosphaeraceae bacterium, assembly GCA_049516015.1. GTDB lineage: Bacteria > Planctomycetota > Planctomycetia > Isosphaerales > Isosphaeraceae > Aquisphaera. Next base: position 1,336 of record JBEKTN010000400.1, read on the forward strand.
ATCGGTAGAGCTCGTGCAACTCGTCTGCCCAGCGCGGGTTGGTGCGGAAGTTCTGCGCGGCGGCGTGAGCATATAGCGGGTCATACCCGTAGCGGCTCCCGTGGAAGGCGTACCACGGGTAGATGCCCGACTGGAAGTTGCTCGGGGCGTAATAGTCGCCGAAGTAGTACGAGCTGTAGGACGGCCGGACGAACAGGCTGGAGAACAGTGCCGAGGTTACCAAGCTCACCGCTGGCGTGTACCGGAAGTTCGGCTGCCCGTAGATCGGCTGCGTGAAGTACACCGGCGCGAAGGGGATGCCGCGGTTCACAAACGGGTAGTCCCAGTAGCCCTGGTTGGAGACATAGCCGTTGGGCGTCCAAGAGTACGACTCCGGGACCCACATCCAACCGGGCTGATTATTGACCCAGAACCCTGGCCGCCACATGTACTGGTCACTCTGCCAGGTCCACATCCCCGGCGCCCAGGTCGAGTCGGACGTCGGCTGCGGCGAGGTCGGCCCATTCTCCAGGCTGCCCGGCGGTTCGGACAAGTACTGGACTTGCGTCGCGTCGGGCGTGCCCCAGTAGCCGGGGACCCACTGGTTACCCCCTTCGACCTTCTGCCAGTAGCCGGGGACGTACTGCCGGCCCGGAGGGATCAACCGCCATAGACCGCTGACCCAGATGAAGTCATTCCGCGCGTCGTCCCAGGCCCAGTAGCCGGGAATCCACTGGACGTTGGCCCCCACGGGCTTCTGGTCGGGCGGGAGCTCGGCGATCGGCGCCGGCGAGGCCTTGGGGACGACCGGGCCGGGCTTCGGGTCGTAGAGCACCGGCTCGGCGAATGCCTCGTGAATCGGCCCCTGTGTCAGGACCTGCGCCCCTTCCGGCTCGTTCAGCTCCGATTGTTGCCAAGCCCTCGCCGTGCCGGAAAATCCCACCGCGATCCAGCCGATCGCGAACACCGTCGCGCCCAGCCGCCATCGTATCCGGCCCATGATCTCTCTCCTTGGCGGAAGCCAGCCCCGTCCGCCCCGGGGGAAAATGAAGCGTAAGTGATGCAAGCAACTCCCACCGATTTCCGCGTTCGTACAGCACGCCACCCGACTTGAGAGCTTCGCCTTCCGTCGCGCCCGGTGATGGAACACTATCTCTGAAGGGCGAGCACGGAATCGCAAGACCGCGAGCGGGCCGGAACGCCTCGGAGGTTCATCAGGCTCAGGGATTGACGGCCTTGTCGAGGGCCCGCCCCGCCTTCTCGGTGGGGCCCGGAGGATTGATCGTGTCCTTGGCGTTCTGGACGCCCTTATCGATGCTGGCCCCCGCCCGCTCGGCAGGCCCCTTGGACTCACACCCAGCAACGGTCATGAGAGCCCCGAGCACCAGTGCAGCCGGGAACGTATTTCGATACTTCAATGCCTTGTTCATCCCCAATAACTCCTTGACGATGCCGTGGAACTCAGGCGGGCCGAATGGCACGCGGATCCACACGAAAAGATTCATTGGCCTCATTTCAACTGCCGCGTCTGGACTCGCAGATCGTTGTCCCCGCGGTTCAGATTCGGAGCTTCGCCTCCGAAAACCGACGTGGACTCGGTGAATTGGCTCCAGGCCCACCAAGGTTCGGGCCTGGTGGTGGGCCTGGAACGGGTGGGCCGTGCCCACCTGCGAGTATCAGGAAATTGTCCCCCGCCCCCTGCCGAAGATCAGCGAGATCAGGAACAGGGCCAGGAAGACAAACAGCAGGACCTTGGCGACCATCGCGAGAGTGCCGGCGAGAGCGAAGAAGCCGAGGAGGCCGGCAAGCAACGCGAGAATCGCGAGTGTGATTGCCATTCCAAGCATGAGGGACTCACCTTTCCGGAAAAAGGAACCATCATCAACGTGGTCTGGGGCCTGGCCCCACACTGCGACAAGAAAGACCTTGATTCGAGGGACAAGCCTGCCGTGCCAGTTGCAGCCACGTGGCCGCGAAGAAATCGTCGAACGACTGCGGACCGAGCGCCAGCACCGGGCTCCCGTGGCAGAGATTCTCGCTCAGGTCCTCTAGCCAGAGTCGGTCGGAGACCAGCGAGACTGGTGCCTCCACGATGAACACGTCTTTGGGACGCCCCCGCGGGGCCACTTGCAGGACCAAGCAGTCGCAGGCATCCGCAGTCCGCGCAGACTCGACCCACGAGTCCACGATTGTACCTGCGTCGAAACACTCGGATTCCGTCCCGATACGCTCCTCTGGCGCTTCACGATTCGCGCCGACAAGGGATTCCTGCGAATGAAGTCTTCAGGGGTAATTACCTTTCTCAAAGCCGCCCCTGCTCATGCTTGCTCCTCGGTTGGAGCAGGGGCGGAACAACTGCTCGAAGGCCGCGGGGCGCGAATGCCCCGGGCCCTCAATGGAGCAGCCTCACTTGTGCGAGTGCTGATGCGCGGTGGTCGTGTGCTTATGGCCATGCTCGCTGTGGTGGAGCGCGGCCTCGGCGTGCTTCTTGGCCTCGTCATGCTCGCCCGTATCGTGGTGATGGGCTGCCTCCAGGTGGTGGTGAGCGGCGGCCGCGTGGTGGGCGGCAGCCTGGAAATGGGTCTCGGATGCGGGGTGCTTGGTGGTGGTCGCCATCGTTCGATTCTCCTTGGGGGTCATCTGGGTTGTGATCGTTCGTTCCTGGTCAGCAAGTTTCACAGATTCAGCTTCTGTGAGAACTCGTTGAGTTCCTTCTCGGCCTGGTCCTTGGCGTAGCCGTACCTTTCCTGGAGGAGGCCGGCAAGTTGCTCACGCTTCCCGGCGACGGTCGTTAGCTCGTCGTCGGTCAGCTTGCCCCATTTCTCTTTCACTTTGCCTTTGAACCGTTTCCAGTCGCCTGTGATCTGATCCCAATTCATGACGTAACTCCTTGGAAAAAGGTTGTCCGATCCCTGAGTAAGCTCCATGCCACCCGCTTGGAAGGACGGTCTGGGGTGTGCGGGCGGCTCGCACGGCATCAGCGCGGACCGCCGGTGTCGGACCTGATCCACCCCAGATCAGAGGCCATGGGGGATATGCCCTACCAAAAGTACAGCACGATCGCCAGCAAGAGCCCCAAGGGCCGGCCGGGTGGCCCACCGTGTCGGTGGGGGCCGGACCCTTGGCCCCGTTCGTTACTTTCGCTCGATCATCAGGCACTCCAGGGTTGTGACTTCCCCGATCTTTTCGACGATAGCGAGCGCTTTGTCGCCGATCTTGATGTGGCCGATCTTGCTGTCTTCCCTGTTGAGACGCACTTTGACGTCGCCCATGGGGAAGGTCCAGTCGCTGGCCTGGCTGGTGAAAGTCAATTCCTTCTTGTCGGCATCGTAGTTCTTGACGGTGCCGTGCATCAGCCAACGGTTCTTGGCGCCACCTTCCTGGACCAGAATGTAATGAGCCGTCCGGGTCAGGGGTCCCTTGTCGTAACACACGTTGACCGGGTCGCCGGCGTTCAGGCCACTCTGGCTCTCCTTGCCGCCACGGTTGATGATGACGGTGTCGCCGAGCTTGAACGTCCAGTCCTTGCCGGCGCTATCAGTCAGGACAAACTCCTTCTTGGCCGCGTGGATCCCCTTGACCCTGCCGGCCGCGATGGCATCGCCGGCCACCGCTGGACCGGCCAGAAGAACCAAGGCCGCCAGTGCACTGAACCACTTCGAGAAACTCTTCATGCTGTCACTCCCTAGCCCGAACCTCATGGCCCGATCACCCCTCACATTGAAAGGCCGGGCCTTCATCCGATCCACATGGGATCGAACTTGCTTCAATTCGGGGGGTGGCAGACACCAGCTCGGGGCCAACCGCCCGGCCAGAACCTCCGTTGATGGCGTAGCGGCCCGATCCACCACGCTGCCAGCGTGTCCTCACCGGGGACTTCCGCCACCCATCTGGTGACCCGGCCTCTTCCCCCCTGTGCAAAAGGTCTTCTCACTCGGGCGATCCGGTAAGCCATGGTCAAATTGGATTTCTCCATCCGGTGCCTCCCTGGTGCCTGGGGCCGTCCGGCGCCACCGCGAGCGAAATAAAAAAGCCGACGTGGTCGAACACCCTCAGGGCTTCGACCACGTCGGCTTACTCGTCAACGAGCCCCCCGGCCAGGCCGGGTTGCTCTTCACCTAGTCGTCCGACGATTGGTATTCAAGTGTTCATAGAAGCCGACTGCCATTGCCCACCGGCTCCCTTTCGCCCTTCATTGTCCTGCGCGGATCGGGAATAGCAAGTAAAATTTTCGTAGGCGCTCGCCAGTTGGTGCGCGGCCATCGGCCAGCCGGGACGGCCCCGTCCGGCAAGAGGGGCCGGCGCACCCCCGTCCTGGCGCACCAACTGGCGAGCGATGGGGAGTTACTGCCACCACTTCCGAGGGTAAAGTTTCGCATAGGCCCAGAGAACGAGCACGCCCCCGAGGATCGCTACGATCCAGCCGTGCCAGGCGTTACCGGAGAGAGAGAAGGGCTCACTCGGAGCTCCCTGGACTAACGAGTAGAGGAAGCCGCCCACGACGGCCCCGACGATGCCCAACGCCATCGTCAGGAGCAGGCTCATGTTCTGCCGCCCTGGGACCAGGAAGCGTGCAATCAGGCCTACGATCAAGCCACACAGCATCCAACTCAGAAGGCTACCTACGATGCTCATTTGCCTTACTCCTCGTTACAGAGAGGAACTGGCCATATTCATCCCACGCGGGACGCGCGCCCGCGGAGCAGGATTCCTGGCTTTTCCTCGCTACGCCCACCTGTAGAACCTCCGCGCTGATCACGGATCGCCTGGGTCCATTCCCACTCCAGGTTTGCGTAGGAACGCTACCGACAAGCTGGAACACCTGGACCACGTTTCCGGTCGTGAAAGCCTGCACCACGGCGCCGGCGACCGGTTCGACCTCTGCGGTCCCCTCGCGCACTTCCACGCCTGTGATTGTCTTAATCTCCTGCCGGAGCGAGTCGGAGGAGTTGGCAAACAACTGCCGGTGGAACTCCCGGATCTGAGCGGCGCCGGCCGGAGTCTTCTCGAGAGCTTTCTCTGCCGGTGACAAGCCCTCGTGCGGCGTGATGACCGGCGTGCCTTCACTCAGGACCACGGTCACGGACTTGGGGCCGTGGTTGCCCGTTCGTCGCTGCTCGAAGGCGATTGCCGCCTGGGCGTTCTGTGGCGCCATGGTTGATTTGGACTCGTTCATCGCGCTCTCCCTGATGGTTGCGACCGCGTCACGTCACCGAGGGCGAAAAAAAGCCGGCATGGCCGAACACCATTGGGTACTCGACCATGACGGCTTACTCGTCAACGAGCCCCCCGGACCAGCCGGGTTGCCCTTCACCTAGTCGTCCGACAACCTACGCATACGATTTGACCGGAGCCCGAGTCAAGTCGACATGGGCTCCATTCCACTATTTTTGTCGGCGAGAGACGAAAAAAGCAAGTGAATTGTTTTTTGTTTTCTTGTACGATCAATGTGAGATGGGCCCAGCAAGGGCGCGCCGGGCCTGGTTGCACTGCGGAGCGGACCGAGTGCGTGCCCTCGCGTCGGATACATTGCACGCGTTGTGTGTGTACATCGCACGCGTTGGAGGTCACCATCACCATGAAAACGCAGGGTGAGATCGAAGCCTCCATCTGCCAGGGCATGAGTCACTTCGAGCTGGAATACATGGGCCGCGGGCCCAAGGATATCCGCACACACTTGATCGATGATCTGGTCGTGGTCCGGCTCCAGGGCGTCTTGACCGCCGCCGAACAGCACCTGGTCAAGTCGCTTACGGCCGAGAAGGGGAGAGACTTGCTCAAGCAAGTGCGGACTCATTTGCTCGAAACCGCGCGGCCGCTCATGGAGGCGATGGTCCAGGAGATTACCGGCATCAAGGTGCGCAGCCTGCACCATGACATCAGCACCGTGACCGGTGAAGAGGTCGTGCTCTTCACCCTGGCCGAATCACCGCAGGTCCGCGAAGTCAAGAACAGGTCGAACTTCTGAATCCTGTGCCTCCCACGCTCTCGGAGCGGTCGCCGCACGAGCGTCGATCGGAGGCATGGATCTGCCGGAGTGGAGGGATAACCATGGTCAACTACATCTCTGCATTGGTGTTCGTGATTCTGCTGTTGGTGGGTGGGGGAATCGTCGCACCGCTCTTGACAATCAACCCTGTCCTCGCCGTCGTCGTTGGGATCGTCTGGCTGATCGCTGACGTGATCACCTCCTCTGCCATTCAGCTCGCCGCGCAGTGGCAAAGAGCGGTCGTCTTCCGGCTGGGCAAGTTCAAGGACATCAGGGGGCCGGGCCTGTTC
>JBEKTN010000401.1:0-7290 GCA_049516015.1 Isosphaeraceae bacterium
GCCAAGGCTAGCATCTCATCCCTCATCCGCCCCTGCGGGGCACCTTCTCCCGCGGGGAGAAGGTAGGATCGCCACGGCCTTTCTTGATCGCTGTATGCAACGCGCGAGCAAACCGCGCTAGTTCACGAACGGCCACGGCGCTTCGAGTCGAAGTCACGGAGGACAACACCCTGTCCGTGGAACTGAGCAATGGCCGCACCATCGCCGTGCCGCTCGCGTGGTATCCCCGCCTTGTCCATGGAACCGTGGCGGAGCGGAATCGATGGCGTCCCATCGGACAAGGCCTGGATATGCACTGGCCCGACCTCGATGAGGATATCAGTGTGGCGAACCTGCTGGCGGGCAGGCCCTCTGAAGAGAGCCAGGCTTCGTTGCAACGGTGGCTTCAGCAAAGATCCGTGGCCAAGGAATAAGGAAATCCCGCGCCCGCGTTACAGCTCGCTGGCTTTCTTCAGCTTCGCTGTCTTGCCCCGGCCCAGTATCGCCGCCACGGCCTTGGTCAAGAAGGCGTCAAAGGCGGGGGACTCGAAGTCGGCCGCGGAATGGGCGGTGATGGTGATCTCCTGCATCGGACTGGCGTTTGTTGTGACTTTGATCCGCGGGGCGTCGCTGAGCACGGGTGTCGGGCTCTCGTGGAAGGCGACGAGATCGAGCGCGTTTTCCAGCGTGCCCGACTTGAACGTGTTGCGGGGGACAAAGAAGCGGAGGGTGACGACCCACTCGCCCGAGGTTGTCGCGTGGAAGAAGGGGAAGCTGTTTTTTTTCTGACCCTCGGTGCAATCGATCCGCACCACGCCGCGCTCGGACCATTCGGTCGGGGCGAAGCGGCCGGCCCCCAGCTTCTCGACGCGATCGACGATCAGCTCGAGAATCCGGCCGTCCCAGCGCGCGGGGCGGCCGTTGCGGGCGACGCGATCGCGGGTATGCCACTTGCGGCCGTCGATTTCCCAGGGGGCCTGGGCTGAAGCAGGAGACTCGGCGGCCGCCGGCTCGGCCTGGCGCTTGCCTTCGCCCTTGACCGTTCTTGCCTCTTTCTCAACGGTCCTGGCCTGGACCTTGTCGTTGCTTGACTTTGCCGCTTCGAGCGCCTTGCGGGCGGCAGCCTTGGGGTCGAACCTGGGCCGCTCCGCGAAGGGACCGGTGGCGAGCAGGCCCTGGAGAAACTTCGCCGTGTGGCTGCGGGGGTTCCGCGCAACCTCGTCGGGCGGGCCCTCGGCAACCAGCTCGCCACCGCCGGCGCCGGCCTCAGGCCCGAGGTCGAGGACCCAGTCGGCCGTCTTGATCACCTCGAGATTGTGCTCGATGACGACCACGGTGTTGCCCAGGTCGGCCAGACGGTGAACCACTTCCAGCAGGTTCTTGACGTCGTCGAGGTGCAGTCCCGTGGTCGGCTCGTCGAGGATGTAAAGGGTCTTGCCCGTGTCGGGACGCGACAGCTCGGCGGCCAGCTTGACGCGCTGGGCCTCCCCGCCAGAGAGCGTCGGCGCGGCCTGGCCCAGGGGAATGTATCCCAGGCCCACGTCATGCAGGGTCTGCAAGATCCGGCGAATTCGCGGCACGCTGTCGAAGAGTTCGAGCGCCCCGTCGACCGACATGTCGAGCACGTCGGCGATGGTCTTGCCGTGGAACTTGACCGCCAGCACCTCGGGGGTGAACCGTGCGCCGCCGCAGGCGTCGCAGATGATCCACACGTCGGGCAGGAAATGCATCTCGATTCGCTTCTGCCCGGCCCCCTCGCAGGTCTCGCACCGGCCGCCGGCCATGTTAAAGCTGAACCTGCGCGACGTGTAACCGCGGACCTTGGCCTCGGGAAGCTTGGCGAAGAGCTCGCGAATCAAGTCGAACGCCCCGGAGTAGGTAGCCGGGGTCGAGTTGGGCGTCGACCCCAGGGGCGTCTGGTCCACGCTGATGACCTTGTCGATGCGGTCCAGGCCCTCGATGGCCTCATGGGCCCCGGGGGTAAGCCCGGCGCGATGCAGGGTCTTGGCGGCCGCCTTCCAGAGGATGTCCTCGACCAGCGAGCTCTTGCCCGAGCCGCTGACCCCCGTCACGACCGTGACCACTCCCAGCGGGATGCGGACATCCAGGTCTTTGAGATTGTTCTGCCGCGCGCCGCGAATCACGATCGCCGGCACGCCGGCCGCGGCGCTGGCCGGCCTGCGGTTAGTCGGCACCATGATCGCGGCCTTGCCGCTGAGGTATTGCCCGGTCAGCGACCTCGCCGCGGCCTTGACCTTCTTCGGCGGGCCAGAGGCGGTGATCGTGCCGCCGAATTGCCCCGAGCCGGGCCCGAAATCGACGAGATGGTCGGCCGACTCGATGATCTCGCGATCGTGCTCGACCAGGACCAGCGTGTTGCCCAGGTCGCGCAGGTGCCGCAGCGCTCCCAGCAACCGGGAGTTATCGCGCGGGTGCAGGCCGATTGTGGGCTCGTCGAGCACGTAGAGCACGCCGGTCAGTCCGCTGCCGATCTGGCTGGCCAGCCGAATGCGCTGGCTTTCACCGCCAGAGAGGGTAGGGGTGCTGCGGGCCAGGTTCAGATAGTCGAGGCCGACATCGACGAGGAAGGTCAGCCGGTCGCGGATCTCCCGCACGAGGTCGCCGGCGATGTGCCTCTCGTCGTCGGTCAGCCGCAGCCCCTTGAAAAAGTCGAGCGCCGCCCCGAGCGGCCAGCGGCTGATCTGGTCCAGGGTATGGCCGTGGAACCGAACGGCCGCCGCGTCGTCGCGCAGGCGGGCGCCCATGCAGGCAGCACAAGGGACGTCATCGACCATTCCCTGAAGCTTCCAGCGGTGGATGAACGAGACCCGCGCGGCCTCCTCGATGGCCGGGAACAGGCCCTTGTACTGAAAGGAGAACCCCGGCTGGGCCGCCGCAAGGTCGGGCAGTACGGCGTACCAGGTGTCGCCCGCACCGTGGAGGATGATCCGGCGGTGCCGGCCGTCCAGGTCGTCGAAGGGGGTGTCCAGGTCGATTCCCTCGGCCTCCGCCAGGGCCGCGATCATCCGGCCGAAAAGGGGATTCGCGTCGATCCCCGGCCAGACGTCCACGGCCCCCGCGCGGAGGCTGCGCCTGGGGTCGGGCACCAGGACAGCCGGGTTGGCCCCCTGCTGCGTGCCCAGGCCCTCGCAGACCGGGCACCAGCCGAGCGGGCTGTTGAACGAGAAGTGGTGCGGCGACAGCTCTTCGAAGCTGCGTCCGCAACGGTCGCACGAACGATGCTGGCTATAACGGTCCACATGCCAGTGGGGCTCGTTGTCAGGGTCGCCGACCCGGGCAACATGGATCACCCCCTTGCCCAGGTCGAGCGCCGATTCGACGGAGTCGGCCAGGCGAGAGCGCGTCGATCGGCGTACGACCGCCCGGTCCATCACCACCTCGATCCGGTGCTTGCGGCGGTGGCTCAGCTTGGGTGGGCTGTCCAGCTCGATCGACGTGCCGTCCACGCGAACGCGGGCAAAACCCGAGGCTCGCAGCTCATCCCAGAGCGCCCCGAAGGCCTCGCCGTCGCGCCGCTCGACGGGTGCCATGATGAAGACCTTCGTTCCCTCGGGCAGGTGGAGGACCTTCTCGACGATCTCGTCGGCGGTCTGGGTGCCGATCGGAACGCCGCAGCCCGGGCAATGGGGATGCCCCAGCCGGGCCATGAGGATGCGCAGGTAGTCGTGAATCTCGGTGACCGTGCCGACCGTCGAGCGAGGACTCTTGCTGGTCGTCTTCTGCTCGATGCAGATCGCCGGCGAAAGCCCGCTGATCCCCTCGACCCGGGGTTTCTGGAGCGGGGCCAGGAACTGGCGGGCGTAGCTCGAGAGGCTCTCGACATACCGCCGCTGGCCCTCGGCATAAAGCGTGTCGATGGCCAGCGAGCTCTTGCCCGAACCGGAAGGCCCGCTGCAGACGGTTATCTTGTGCCGGGGGATGTCCAGGTCGATGCCCTTGAGGTTATGCTGCCGCGCGCCCCGCACGGAGATGGCGTCCAGATCCTCCTCGGAGGAAGCCGATCCGCGGTCGCCCGCACCGCGCTGACCCGCCTTGCCGACCGCGGCCGTGCCGACGCGGCGGGAATGATCGGGATGCAGGGCCCGCCTCAGGGCCGCCCCCGTGTGGCTGGCGGCGACCTGCGCCACCTGCTCCGGCGTTCCCTGGGCGATGATCCGGCCCCCGTCCTCGCCTCCCTCCGGCCCCATGTCGATGATCCAGTCGGCCGTCTTGGCCACGTCGAGGTTGTGCTCGATGACGACCACCGTGTTGCCCTGCTCCTTGAACCCGTGGAGCACCTCCAGCAGCTTCTTGACGTCGTCGAAGTGCAGCCCCGTGGTCGGCTCGTCGAGGATGTACAGCGTCTTGCCGGTGCTCCTCTTGACGAGCTCTCGCGCCAACTTGATGCGCTGGGCCTCGCCGCCGGAGAGCGTGGGCGAGGGCTGGCCCAGCTTGATGTAGTCGAGGCCGACGTCGTGCAGTGTCTGGAGCATGGTCGCGATCTTGGGCACGTTGGCGAAGTGCTCGAGTGCCTCCTGAACGTCCATGTCCAGCACATCGCTGATACTCTTGCCCTTGAACCGGACGTGCAGGGTCTCGCGGTTGAACCGCTTGCCCTCGCAGACCGGGCACGTGACCCAGACGTCAGCCAGAAAATCCATCTCCAGGCGGTTGGAACCATTGCCCTCGCAAGCCTCGCAGCGGCCGCCAGGAACGTTGAAGCTGAACCGGCCCGGCTGGTAGCCCCGGGCGCGAGCCTCGGGCAGCTTCGTGTAGAGATCGCGGATCTGGTCCAGCAGCTTGATGTAGGTGGCCGGGTTGGAGCGGGGAGTGCGGCCGATCGGCGACTGGTCGATGTCGATGACCTTGTCGAGCTGGTCGATTCCTTCGATCCGCTCGTGGGCGCCAGGCGCGCCCTCCGCGCCGTTGAGGTCGCGCGCCAGGGCTTCGCGGAGGATGTCGCCGACCAGCGAGCTCTTGCCCGAGCCGCTGACACCCGTCACGCCGATGAACAGCCCCAGAGGAAAAGCGACGTCGATGTTTTTGAGGTTGTTGTGGCGGGCGCCACGAACAACCAGGGACCGGCCGTCAGGAGCCTTGCGGGGGGATGGAACCGCGATCGCCGCCTTGCCGGCCAGGTAGGCGCCGGTGAGGCTGAGCTTCGAGCCGGCCAGGTCGGCGAGCGTCCCCTGGGCAACGATCGCGCCCCCCTTGACCCCCGGGCCGGGTCCGAAATCCACCAGCCAGTCGGCCGCGCGCATGGTGTCCTCGTCATGTTCGACGACGATCACCGTGTTGCCCACGTCGCGCAGCCGCTGCAAGGTGGCGATCAGGCGGTCGTTGTCGCGGGCATGCAGGCCGATCGAGGGCTCGTCGAGGATGTAGAGCACGCCCACCAGCCCGGCCCCGACCTGGCTCGCCAGGCGAATTCGCTGAGCCTCGCCGCCGGAGAGCGAAGGCGCCGCGCGGTCGAGCGCCAGGTAGTGCAGGCCCACGTCGGTCAAGAACCTGAGTCGCCCCCGGATCTCCTTCAGCAGCTCGTCGGCGATGGTGCGCGAGACAGGATCGAGGGGAATGAGATCCGCGGATTTGCCATTGCTTCCCGCGGCAGTCGTCTCGGCCAGGGCGTCGAAGAATCCGGCGGCGCGGCCGATGGGCATGGCGCCAAGCTCGACGAGCGTCTTGCCGCCCACGCGCACGGCCCGGGCGCGGGGATTGAGCCGGCCGCCCCGGCACTCGGGGCAGGTCATGCTTCGCATGAACGGCTCGAGCTGGGCCCGGGTGGGGCCGCCGGCCGACTTGCAATAGCGGGCCAAAAGCTCGGTGGCCACCCCCTCCCACTTCTCGGCGTGCGACCAGATCCGCTGCCGGTTCTTCCAGTGGTGCACGATCACCCGCTCGCCGGCGCCGTAAAGCCAGACGTTGCGAAACCGCTCGTCGAGCTTGCGCCAGGGCCCCTTGAGCATCGTTCCCTTGGCGGGGCCGTCCGCGTCGGCCTCGAAGTTGGCCGCGACCCCCTCGAACAGATGCCGCCGCCACTTGCCCACATCCTTGACCGGCCCAAGCGGGGCGAGAGCGCCGTCCCAGACCGAGAGGTCGGGATCGGGAACCAGCAGATCCGGGTCGAAGTCGTGGCGCACGCCCAGGCCGTCGCAGGCCAGGCACATGCCCTGCGGGCTATTGAAACTGAAGAGCTGAGGGCTGGGCGGGTCGAAGCTCAGGCCGCAGAAGGCGCAGGCGTAATGCGATGAGAGCAGCAGGTCTAGCTGGCCCTCGACCGTGACGATGACCGTTCCCTCGCCCAGCTTGAGGGCCTGCTCGACCGCCTCGGCCAGCCGGGTCCGGGCGCTCGGGACCGACTTCAAGCGGTCGATAACGACCTCGATGTGATGTTTGATCTGGCGGTCGAGAGAGAGGTTGTCAGACAGGCTGTAAATCTGGCCATTGACCCGCGCCCGCACATATCCCGCGCGGGCCAGATCGGCAAAGAGATCCTTGTACTCACCCTTCTGGCCACGTATGACCGGCGCCAGCACGCTAAACGCCGTGCCGGCGGGCAAGTCGAGGATTCGTGCCACGATCTGCTCGCGGGTCTGGGCTGCGACGGGCCGGTCGCACTGGGGGCAGTGCCCCTGGCCGACCCGGGCGAACAGCACGCGGAGGTAGTCGTTGATCTCGGTGATCGTGCCGACCGTTGAGCGCGGGTTGCGGCCGCCGGTCTTCTGCTGGATCGAGATTGAGGGTGAGAGCCCATCGATCCGATCGACCTCGGGCTTGGGCATTTGCCCCAGGAACTGGCGGGCATAGCTCGAGAGGCTCTCGACGTAACGCCTTTGCCCCTCGGCATAAAGAGTATCAAAAGCAAGCGAGCTCTTGCCCGAGCCGGAAACCCCGGTCAAGCAGATCAGCCGGCCCCGGGGCAAGGTGAGCGAGACATCGCGCAGGTTGTGCTCGCGCGCCCCCCGGATCACGATGTCCGATGTGGCCATCCCTGGATGGTTCCCTTCTGCATTAGGCCGTCGATTCAGTAGCCGGAGAAGGGATAGTATACACCTGTCTTCAATCGTTGTCCACCAGAAAAGCTATGGAAGCGGTGATCACGACCGGAACTCAAGGCCAAGCAGCGGGAATCCGCGTCGGCGACGGCCGATATCCGTCCTGCCTTGAAGGGCAACCGCCAGCATCTAGCCCTGAATCAAGCGTGATATATAACCCGGAGGGCAAGATTTCTCAAGAAAAGCTTGAAAACCCCGCAGGTTTTTGGAATAATGTAGAAGAGAACACGTTCTCATTATTCCAAAACAAGGGGGC
>JBEKTN010000402.1:0-10603 GCA_049516015.1 Isosphaeraceae bacterium
AAAAAAAGCCGCGTGCCGAGCGGTGTTCGCATATACGCCCAGCCCGCCCGACCTCCCACGACTACCTCGAGTGGCGCCGTCTTCCTGATCAAAAGTGGCACTGAATTCCTGATCGGTATCACGGAAGAAGAATAAACCGTCTGTCAAGCGTATTAGCCAACGACTGAGGTCTCGAATCCACGTCACATCTGACAGTTTAAAGTCTGTGGCCGCAAGCTCAAAAGAGCTGGCCGAGATGCTGGAGTCGATCGCCAAGGATGATTCGAAGGCCAGTAAGGAACCGTCGGCGACGGCAGAGAGTGGGTCCAGGAAAAAGTGAGTCGCAATTCTGGTTGCACCCCCGGTTGCACCAGACAGACAGCCTGATGAACTTGCTCAGGTAGTGAAAACAACTTGGGCCCGACGCTTTTGGGCGACCGTGGGCTCGCGGGCCATGCAGCGTAACGCAAGTTCATCGGCAAACTCCTCTTCGCACCGGAACTGGGTATCGAGTCGGTTCGGTGTCGAATCGCCCGACCCGATCTCCCGCCGACGAGAGGCATCGGCTCCGCCGGTCGAAGATCATCCTTCAGGGCCCAAAGCGATACGATCAGGTGCCGAAGTCGAAACGGACCTCGCCCCCCTCCAGTATCAAACGCGCCTCAAACGGCTTACCGGACTTCGACACGAAGCCCTTGAGCACCGGGCTGCGACCCTGTTTCAGGAGCGCCTGGGCCGTGCGCGCTGTGATTCGCTTGCCGGCGATGGTCTTCCAGATCGCAAACTTGCACCCACGCTGCCAGCCGCTGCAGCCGTAGCTCTTTGCCTGATCCAGGACCTCCGAGCCGCAGAGGGGGCATGGGCCCAGTGTGACCGGAGCGAAGCCAGACGGCCGTCCTTGGTCCCGAGCCTGTTCGGACTTGCCGGAGGCCTTTTCGCGCCGCTGCGTCCGTGTCCGCCTGCCGGCTGACCGGAGTCCCGACTCACGTGCCCGCCGCCGCCGCCCCCCGACCGGAATCGGAATCTCCGTCAACTCGCCGTTGTCGAGCAGCTGGAGGACAACCTCGCCTGACTCCCCGAACACGAGGGGCCCGAGCAAGACGCGTCGCTGCAAGAGCTGTCGGATCTGGTCGTCCCCGAGCGCGTGACCCTGGTATTCTCGCCACAGGACGAATGGGCAGCCTTCCCGCCACCCGGAGCAGCCGAAACCTCGCTTCCCCGCGATCACCGGACGACCGCAACGCGGGCAGTCGCCGAGCCGCCCCTCGTCGATCGACGTCGCATCGCCGCAACGGATCACCTCGCCGGTGTACCCGACGATCTCGGCCATGAACCGACGAGGGTCCAGACCGCCGCGCTCGACCTCGCGCAGCTTCGCTTCCCACTCGCCGGTCAGCTCGGGGCTCTTCAGGCCCCGGTCCTGGACCAGGGCTACCAGGTAACGGCCCCGGTCTGTCGCCAGCAGTGTCTTCTTCTCCCGCGTGATGTAGCCCCGCTCCAGCAGGGTCTCGATGATGGCGGCACGCGTCGCGGGCGAGCCCAGGCAACGGGCGACTCGCCTCCTGCTGTTCGACGCACCGGTCGATGTGACCGACGCGCGCTGGCCCGATTTGGGCCGATAACAATTCGTCGGGGCAACAAGACACCGTTAGACGCCTTATAAACCAAAACTCGTAACAAATGAGTCAAGTTTTTGAGTCAAGCTGCGGGGGGAACTTTGACCCGTGGAAGGTAGCGATCCACTTGTCGATCAAAATGATCCAGGGCGTGGCCCAAAGGAGTGTCCTCGAGATGTCCTGGGGCTAGCAGTTCTCCGAGCGCGGGCCGGAACAAACGAGCGTGGCATCGCGAAAACCAAAGCGCCACCTTGATGCCCCGTTCGGTCACCGTGTAACGCGTGGAACCTGGGACGCGGTCGATCAAAGCGTGGAGACGCAATCGGCGCAGTTGGTATGTGAGGCGGCCCTGAGTCCATTGGCTGGGATCGTCCCCCAGTAGCGGAGCGATGTGCTCCCGCAGATCACGACTGCGAAATCCACAGGGCAGCAGCCGAAACAGCACCAACACGCCCAATAACGCCTGCACTTTCGGGTCGCCAAAGCGCAAAGCCGAAGCCCGCTGGTCTCCCACGCGACGGGGACCTGTCACTTCGCGGAACAATTCTTCGGACATCGCAAAAGTCCTGGCTGGTCGTTTGGACGCGCAGCACGCGTCGGTTGGTTTGAAAACCAAGCTCCCGCAACGCGGGAAGATTTGCCAAACTGCGACCAAGTCCGAAGTCCCGCGGGTTGTGCACGGTCAACTCCGTGCGCAAGGCGCGGCATTCCTTGAAGTACTGCTTGATGCGGTTCGATTTGTAATCCACGTGTAGTGACGGGATCACACCCTCGCGGACAACACGCGTGCGGAACGAACCCGGTGTTCGCTTGGTCACACGATGCTCGAAGATCAGTTCCATATTGTCGGGCCGACCGAGGTCGAGATTCTCTCGCAGCACCTCCTCGAAGAAGACCCGGCCATGCACGGGCTGATCCATGACCTGCGTGAGGGCAAACTCCACCTGACACATTGACGCTACGTAACGGTAGCCAGCAACCTGTTGGCGCGTCGAGAAGGGACAAGGAAGACGGTCTTGCCACTTGCGCAAGAATCGCTCGATGCGACGGGGCGTTAATCCATTGGCCAAGGTTTGCATCCATCGCGGGTTGTCGCAGCTCAAGATACCGTTGGCCAGTTCCTCATAGCCGATTCCCTCCTTGGCGAGTTGCCGTTTGAGATTCTCATGCCCGTTGAAGCAAAGCTTCGCACCGTAGGGAAAGTAGGAACTGTACTTCAGGAAAAACGGCCCGAAGTCTTGGTCCACAGCATAGAAGTAGTACTGGTTGACCATCGCAGTCGAATCAATAATCCAAGGATACGTTTCACCCCGCTCGTTACGGCGTCCTTCGGTGCGGAATGTGCGGACCTTCTCTTGGGCCTTGCCGATGAAGAGGACCCCCTCGGTGCTGGAGAACGCAGCCAGGTACTTCGCCGCCACGTCTTCTTTGCGTTGGCCTTTCTCGAAGCTGGTCACCGGAATCTCATGCTCAAGCACGTAGTCTTCGATGTTCTCGAGGAACTGTTCGGTGATCGCCTTCATCTGGTGGGAGGACACGGCTCCTTCTCCGTAATGCTCGCGGAGGAAATGGAACAAGGCCCGCGGGGTTTGCAGCCTGGGCTGGTACACGTTCAGATACACCCGGTCCAAGGATTCCAATTCCAGAGTAACGTGGAGACTCCTCACTGATCTCCACCAGTGTACGGATGGTCCATTCGCAGCGAACTTCCAATGAAAAGCGGCCGGGATGAGGCCGCCAGAGGATCAATCCCAGGGAGTTCGCCACGACCGGACCAAAAACACCGGAAACGGCAACTAACTACCTGTTACACCGTGGTTTGCGTCAAGACGGCGGTGGAGATCAGTGAGGAGTCTCACGTGGGAGGCGATGACATCGGCAACAGTGCGCGGTAAGCTCATAGCCGGCTCCGGGTGTCGGGTCCGTCAGGACCACCAACCGCTTTGCTGTTTCATGCACAGGGCTATGCCCTGTTTTCGACTCCCCGGGGCCGTTTGTCTAGACTCCGCTCGCCATGCGCCAGTTAGTTTGAGGCGGAGCCTCGCTAGAATCATTTCGATGATTTCGGCTCGGAAATCTGACAGCTCAGTGAATTCATGGAAATCATTGCCAGCAGTCGGCACTTTCCTCTCCCGGTGCTTACCGGCTGCTCTCTTCCCTCGGGACTTGCTGGCTGCTTCCTTCCTGATCGCCTGACACCACTTGATGCACTGGTTCGTGTACAGGCTTTCGATGACGGTGCGAGTATATGCTCCCTCGCAGCAACGTCGTGTGGTGCCCACTCTACAATGATCGACGCGCGGCACCTCCGTCTTGCGTCGCTCGCTTGACTGGCCCGTACGCGGGGACCTACGGTTGCCTGTAGCTGGCTCTAACTTTGGGATCCCGAGGATCGAAATCGCGGGATTCCTGTAGGGACGGTGGCAGTCCTCTCGACTGACCAATGAAGGATCGGTAGGCACCTTCGTAAGCGGTGTTCCATCGATTCAGAGAGATCGTTGTGACGGGTGCTAGGCATGCCGGGGCACCGGCCAGGTCCGGCGCCCGCCGAGGAATTGTCGCTCGTGATCCGATCCGCCGGCCGACACGGGCTGGGAATGTTTCCTCGATCCTTTTCCTGAAAACCACCTTGCGGAGATCAACTCTCATGCGAAACCCAAAGGCCAGGATTTTGGTCATGGACGCGCTGGAGACCCGCTCGCTCCTGTCGGGGTTCGCGCACCAGCCCCTGAGCGCGGCGGTGCAGGCCGACCTGCAGAAGATCCAGACCGACCAGAAGGCGCTCCAGACCGAAATCAACACACTCCGCCCGATTCTCCAGGCCGACCAACAAGCCATCCAGACGGCGATCGCCAATAGCTCCACGGTCCAGGCCGCCGAGACGACGCTTAAGAACGAGGTGACGACGTTGCAGGCAACGCTCAAGACCGACATGCAGGCCATCATGTCGTCCACCAGCTCGACCGCCCGTAAAGCCGCCATGGCCCAGTTCCAGAGCGACTTGAAGGCGGGTCAGACCACGATACAGACCGACCAACAGTCCATCCAGACGGCGATCAGCAACGACCCGGACGTCCAGGCGGCCAAGCAGAAACTCCAGACCGACGATGCGCCGATAACCGCCGACGAGGTGACCCTCCAGGCCGACTACGCCCAGTTGCAGAAAGACCTCGCGGCGCAGAACGGAAGCGGCACGACCACGACGGGGGCGGAAGCATGACCAAGCTGACGGTGTGTGAGGTCCGAGATTCGAGGTATCGCTCTCTTCGATCGTCCTGGGTGTGATGGTGGGCGGGTTGGCCTCGCTCCGGCCCCAAAGTCGCGAGAATCCCGAGGCCGATCTCAGGATTGGTTGACCACTGCCCTTCGGGCCCACTCAGGAGCCTTTGCCCAGCGGATCAGGTCGATGGCATGGCCAGCCCGATTTCAAGCCCATCCCCTACCTCGATTACAACTGGGCGTCTTTTTGCGCGCGTCGGTCCGACACACCGACGCGTTTTCGGGCGAAGTCCAGCGCGATGCTACCATTCATCAGTCGATTGCGGCGAAAGTAGCGACTGGATTTGAACTCGGTAACTCACCGGACCAAAAACGAGTTACAGCCACTCGTCGCACCGCCAAGCCGAATTCGGCTAGCTGTTTGGACCGGATTGACGGAGCTACAAATCAGGCGCAAATTATTGGTGCCAAACGATAAACAGCCCACCGCCGACCAATGCGACGGGCTGTTCTTCTTTCAAGTCGGGGCGACAAGACACCGTTAGAACTCTTTCTGGCCAGCGTCCGGGGCTGGGAAGCCGGGTTACGCCGGATTCTTGTCCGAGAACCAAATGGCGAACGACCGTAACACAAAGCTATTGCATGTACTGATTGAGTATGCCAATCGAGATGCTGCCGACCGCCCAGGATCAGTTGCCGGGACGGTGATGTTGACGTTGAACCACGAATCGCTGCAATGCCAGCCTGGTCAACCGCATGCGTTTGTTCGGCAAAGACAATCTCAGTACTTCCCGGATTTTTCTGTGAAAGGAGGTGACAGGGTATGGCCAACTCAAGCATCTCCGCGATAACAACTTGTGGTAGGACTCTTCACCACGGAGGCACCTATGCGCAAGTTCACCGATACCCTGACACCGTCCCAAGTCCATCGCTTCGCAATCGACTTCTGCCAGCCTCACCTGGCATTCCGCTCAGTAGGCAAAGTCACCGCCGAGGTTCTCTTGACGGTCCTCTTCGCCGCCGCCGCTCGCATCTCCTCGATCTCCGAGACCTGCCAACGCCTCGCCAAAGCCCCCCACGAGGAGACCTATGCCAAGGCCCTCTACGCCAACCTGTTCTCCCTCGAGGAGCTCAAACGCCGGGTCAACGCCTCCTTCGCCTAAAGCAACTGCCCAGATCCTTGCGCCGCCGCCGCAAGCGACCTCTTCGCGTCGGCATCGATCTGACCCTCCTCCCCTATTACGGCCAGTATGCTCTCGACAACCAGCAGATCTACCGCGGCCAGGCCAAGCGCGGGACCAACTTATTCTTCGCCTATGCCACCGCCTATCTGGTCGTCCACGGCGAGCGGTTCACCCTGGCTGTATCCCCGGTCACACGCTCGGTGTTGCTCAAAGAGGTGCTCCAAGAGCTGCTGGCGCTGGTGAGCAAGGCAGGGCTCAAGCCCGGGTTGTTGCTCTTGGACCGTGGTTTCTACAGCGTGGAGGTCATCCGCTACTTGCAGCGGGCGCGGCGGGCGTTCCTGATGCCGGTGGTCTGCCGTGGCCGCAAGGCCGATCATCCGCTGGGACCCAGCGGATCGAACGTCTTCCAACTGATGAAGAAGAGCGGGTGGTTCAATCACACGCTCCAAGACGGCAAGAAGAACAAGGCGACCGTGTCGATCTGCGTAAAACGGGCGCGGTGGAAGGACCGGCATGGCAAGAAGAAGACCGACACGTGGGTGTATGCCTACTGGGGGATAACGCCGAGGCGCGTGGATTGGGTGAAGGAGACGTACCGGAAGCGGTTCGGGATCGAGACCAGCTATCGGCAGATGAACCAGTGCCGGATCCGGACGACAACAAAGAAGTTCAACGTGCGGTTCTTGTACGTGGCGATCGCGCTTCTGCTGAGGAACCTGTGGGTGTGGCTGCATCATTTCGTGCTGTCGAGCCCGCGATGCGGCCGTCGCCGGTACAACTGGGAAGTTCTGCGAGTGGAAAGGATGCTGCTTTGGCTGGAGCATGTGGCAGAGACGATGTATGGACTGGTCGATAAAATAACAACCTAAATATTTATGCCATCAACAGTTGTGACTTAACCAGCCCGGAGCGTTAATCCGGGAAGTACTGAATCTACGATGTCCTATTCTCCGGCTGCCGTGCCATTTTCCGGAGCCCTTTTGCTCCCCGCTCACTGATCGAGAAGGTCGATGGCATCGACGCCGAACGCGTGGCCCGTCGAGGCCGCGTTTTTGCCGGCCACGGTGAATCGCAGGTGGTGCTGGCCGGCGGCCAGCTCGTGGTCGCCCAGCTCCAGGGAACCCGACGGGCTGACCCGGCCGCAGTAGAGGTCGAATTCGCCTCCAACGGCGTGGCCGTCGATCGCGAGGTGAATCTTGCCATAGTCCGGCGCCGCCGTCGCCAGAACGCGGACGCGGTACTTGCCAGCCTGATCAACCTTGAATCCCAGCTGGACAGAGGCGCCGCTTTTTGCCACGCAGACCAACTGCACGCCGTGGCTCCACATTCCTCGCCCCCAGTCTTTCATGTCCTGGCGATTGCACTCGCATTGGCCGCGGGCCAGGATCGGCAGTGACTCCGCTTCAAAGCGGACGCGCGGCTTTTCGGAATGGGGCGCGCCCAGCTTCAACCAGAACGCGTCGTTGCCGTAGGCGGCGGCGTAGGCATAGGACATCACGCCGTAACCGTGAATGCCCCATTGCGGGCCGAAGCTATTGCGGAAAAACAGGACACCGCCGCCAGGTCTCTTGGCATCGTCCTGATAGCCGGTGAAGGCGACGCTGTGGCCGTCTTCGACCTTCGGCGCGGGCGGCACGTTCAGGATCTCGTGCCCGTCGAGCTTCTTCGGCCAGCGCAGGCCGCAGGCCACCGGATGGCCGTGGGCCAATGCCCGCTTGATCTCCGCCAGCTCACCGGCGCTGAGGCCGGTCTTGACGTCCCAGCGCTTGATCCAGTGAATCTTCCAGCGCTGGCTGCGTCCCCTGGCATCGACCAATGCTTCGTTGGACGGCTTGCGCTTGGGGTCGCGGGTGTTGGCGTAGGGCATCAGCTTGGAAGTACAAATGCCGTACACGTTCAGACCGTGCGCCGCTTGATAGAACATGGCCTGGTCGTCGGCCTTGGTCGCCGAGGCTGCGTGAACGGCCCAGATCAGGAATTCCTCAGAAAGCCGTTTGACCTCGTCGGGGGCACTTTTCGCCAGCTCGAGCTCGACCATCGAGGTTATGGCAAACAGGGAGCAGTCGCCGCGGGCGCCTTGTTGCAGCGGCGTCAGGCCGAACTTCTGAAACTCGGGTCCAAGATCGACCGTGCTCGGCGGCCCACCCAGCGCGGCCGCTACGGTTGTGACCGCGAACAAACCCACTAGCCCCAGGATACGGTACGACATGGGGTCTCCCTGCAAGGGCAATGATGATGCGCCATCGCAATGTGACGAGAGTCGGAGGTCGACTTCGTGCTTGCAGCACTTCGGACCGTAGGACCGGGGCCGGCACCAGCCAGCTAGACCAGTCGTGGCTCTCGGGGCCGAGGGATCTATCGCCATGATGACTGCGGACTCGTCCTGGGGCAAGCGGGGACGCTTCCGCGCATGAAAATGGCCAAGGGTGCAGGGCAGATCTCCTCGGCCGTTGTCGTTTCGTCGGGGCAAGGTGCGGCGGGTCAAGAATCTCCCATGGCTTCGTCCGTGGTTAGCTTCGGCTGGTTCGCTCGTGGCACGCTCAGCACGAAGTCTCCGACCGTGTAGCCGTTGGAATCGAGAAGCTTGCCACTCGTGCCGCGCTCGGAAGCGTAGCGATCTTCTCCTAGCCTGAAGACAAGCTGCTTGAGCACGCGCTCGATCTCACCTATGGGGTCATCCTCGAACCGGCCATTGTCGCACGTGATCCGGATTGTGAGTTGCATCGTCTGGGCTCCTCTGCGGCTTATGGTGAGGCGATCGGCCGCGGACATAGCGGGTGACTTCCATGAGGTCATCTTAATCGGGATCGTTCGCTGAGCCCAGGCGACTGCTCTCGAGCCTCACCCCTTTGCATACCCCTTGGCTCGAAATACCCCATGGCCACGATGCCGGCTCGGATCGTCTCGGGCAGCTCGGGCCAAACGTCACCACGGCGGCAGGGTCCGGAGAGATCTGGTTTCCGTAGGACAAACGATGAGCCGAAGACGTGAGAACTTGCCGGAATTCTTGATGGTGCCTGCCATGTGGTTATAGTTTGATTCGTCGTGATTCTTGAAAGCATCGTTAGTTTTTTCTACCGCCGGCGGCTCGTCACCTATATTGAGTTCGGGAAGTAGTCTAAAGAGAGTGGCTGAGATTTGAGCCTTTCCTTCGACTATTCCTGGAGATGTAACACGATGGCTCGCATCCTTCCGTCGATTTCCCGATTTTTGGTCAGCGAGGACGGTCCCGCCGCGGTGGAATACGCCGTGATGCTCGCGCTGATTCTGGTTGTTTGCATCTCGATCGTCACGACTCTCGGTACGAACATCAGCAGCACTTTCAGCACAGTAAACACTTCGATGTCCGGCAGTTGAGCCGCGACACGCATGTCGAAATCCTGCTCCAAACGGGGTTGTCATCCTGCAAGATGGCAGGCGTGATCCGTCCGGGATGAAAATGTCTCGGCCACACCCATTCAGGGTCGGGCTGCTGCTCCGTTCACGCGGTACCAAAAGTATCGAGCGTCAATCGTGATTCACCCAAGCGATCAAGGCGGGGCGGATCATGGCCACGATGCCGGCCTTGATTGGCTCGGGCAGCTCGGAATAAGTTCCCAGCAGGGGGAGTTTGGACTCATTCGTGTTGAGGCATTTGTGGCGGGTTGCCTCGAATCGCTTGTCACTGGGAGTTGGTTCTTACATACAGCCAGACTCGTCTGCTTTGAGATCGGCGAGGAGTCGCGCAAAGGCGGCCTCGAAGCAATCGTGGTCCTTCCATTTCGAGAAATCTGGGATGTGATATTCTCGGACAACTCGAGCCAAATCCCGTCCTGTATCCGAATCGAAGCACTTCCATTCCTTGACTAACTTCCACGCGCATATCCGGATCGGGAAGAGAACTCGTCGCTTCTCCTCCCTCTCCTTCTCAAGAGCATATCGGATCTCGTGTTCAACCCAGGGACTCCCCATGCTGGCCTTTGAGAGCACAAGTAGCAGCTTGTAGTGCAGATGAATTGCTCGTTCAATCTGCTCGCGGCTAGTTCTTCCTCCCTTCATGTCCTCGGGCGCGAACCAAACACGGAGCTTCTCATCGCGGAGACGCGAATGGAGGCGACTCGCGAAGTCGGCGTCCTTCGAACTGTGGCTAATGAAACACGAATAGAACTGGATCGGTTGGAGCGAGCCGAGAAGGCTTGGCAAGTAGGTGATGAATCCGTCCGGGACACCGCACCCGCGGAGGAACTCCTCCGGTATCTTGTCCTCCGACTGGAGCAATGTATCGGCACCAATCGAGGAGGGGCCGAGATGACGCACATTCTCCAACCCAATGACTTGGGCGAGATTCAGATCGTTCAACCAAGTTCCATGGCAAGTGGCACCGCTCAAGTCTGCCCCTGTCAGCCTGGTTCCCAGCAGCTTCGCATCGCCCAGGTCGGCTCCCCGCAGGTTTGCGCCGCATAGGTTCGTCCTTCGGAGTTCGGCGTTCTCCAGATCGGCTCCACTTAGGAACCGCGAAAAAATAAATTAAGCAAATTCGTCTTGTAGGAATTCGAGTTTTTGATGATCGTCGGTGCATGCAGGACGCAACAACGATCGAACGGATACGGCAAAAGTACTTGGCTC
>JBEKTN010000403.1:0-7266 GCA_049516015.1 Isosphaeraceae bacterium
GATGAGCGGGGTGTGGAAACGGAGCATGGCGAAGCTAGTGAGGCACCGGCAACCGAAAGGGCCGGACACAGATATGCCGAGCCTAAAACCACCGCGCCACACCTCGACTCTACAACTCCGAACTAACTCCGAAAAAATACAATGAGACGACACGGGGCTAAGAACGCCGATTATCGCGGAGGCGTAACTTGCCTCTATGACACCCAACTTCCCGGTGACTGCTTGCATGCATCCGAGTGCGGTGACCGCTCTCGCCCTGAGGCCGTCAGGGGCATGCCAGACGTACCAATCGCCCCCCCAGCCACCGGGCCCAATACTGTTCGGCACGAGATTTGAAGGCAATCTTTAACTTCTTTCTTTTTATAGACTTACAGAAAGGCACCGGCGACGCTAGTATTGTACGATTACGATACCATCGCAAACACTTATGGATCGTAACATGTTACTACAAAATAAGTTAACGCATTCACATAAAACTTCGCGCAAATTCCGTGCCGAACAGTATTGCACCGGGCCCCCGGAGGGGTGGGCGGCCGTCGGCTTGGTCAGCCCAGCCTCTTTCAACAGGGGGTTGTGGGCGCGTTTGCTTAGGGTTTTGGGTTCTTAACCCCTGATTTTGGGGTCGGAAAGACTCAGGATCTGGGTTGTTGACCGTTTCTGACCCTGGCTTGATCCTTCCAGAATCGGCTTGCCGATGGCCACAAGTCTTTGATACCAGAGCGATTAGATTGCGTCCCATGACCTTGTTCAACCGGGTTTTTAATTGCCAGACGCCTTAAGGGCGTAAATTGATCAAAAACCCGGGCTGATGAGGGACTGACTCCAGCCGACGAAGCTGGCTATGTCGTTCTGCGTCAGCCCCCAGCCAGCAAGCTTGCGAACCTGTTCAGGATGGAAACTAGGGGCAACCCCAACTTTTCATCGCTCCAGCCGGTCGGTCAAGCAGGAGGCTGGAGGGAGCCCGCGGCCACCGCCTCTGCCGGCTGGGTATGACCCGCGGCAGCGCCCATGCCAATTCCGGTTGAAAGCGGCCGGTGGGCGGGGCCTGCCCCTTGTGCGATCGATGTCCCGGCCGGACCCGGTTCGGGAGATTGCCAGTCCAGGCTCATCAGCTCGGCCCAGCGGTTGAGCTCGGGCACCGTTTGAAAAACCAGCTTCAGGCTGACCGTGATCGGCATGGCCAGGATCAGGCCGATCAGCCCCCAGAGATAGCCCCAGAAAAGACACGCGATCAGAACCGTGGTTCCGTTGAGGTCGAGAGAGCGTCCCATCACCAGGGGGGTCACGACGTATCCCTCGATACCCACGACCGCCAGGTACATGGCAGCCACGAGCAGCGCATCGCCGATCGACCCCGTCTGTCCCATGGCGATGGCCGTGGGCAGAGCTCCGCCGACGATCTGGCCGATGTAAGGAATGAAATTGGTCAACGCGGCAAACAGGCCCAGGATCAGGGCAAAATGCACGTTCAGACACCACAGGCCCATGGCCACCACCAGACCGAGGCCCAGGTTGATCAGGGTACGAGCCACCAGGTAATCGCGGATTTTCCTCGTGACCGCGGTGAGCATCGCGCCGGCTTTTTCGGCCTCGCCGGTCGTCTGGGCGAAGAATCGGATCACCTTGTTCGTGAGCATCGGGCTCTCGACCAGCAAGAAGATCACGAGCACCAGGATGATGAAGCCCTGGACGACCCAGATGGTGAAATCGGCGAGTCCGGCACTGAGCTTCTCGATCAAGAGAGCACTGTTGGTGTCGCCCAGGCGGTCGATCGTGCCGGGCTCCGGCAGCACCGCGCGCAGGTAAGGCTGGTCCCGTGCCAGGTCGCTGATCCGCGCGCTCACCTGGCCGGCGAGCCGCTCGATGTCCGCCGGTAACGTGTGGGTGGCCCTGAGCAGTCCCTCGGCTGTCAGGCTGGCCAAGTAAAGCCCGCCCAACAGCAGCAGCAAGAACAAAACGAGGCCACCCGCCGGGCCGAAGGGAAACCAGCGGCGGAAGAACGCGGCCATGGGAGAAAGCATGCAGGCAAGCACAAGCGCCACGGCTACCGGCACCAGGATCATCCGCAGCAAGTAAAGGGCGGCAATCACTGCAAGTACTGCCAGAATCACCTGCGACGAGGCCGCGTACTTTCCCTGTCGGTCCAAAGGTGGTCCTCCCGGTGAACTGACTTCAAGACGTCTCTCGGCCTGGAGATGAATTGATGCCCCTATCATCGCGCTGGCGTTGCCGAATCGCAAGATCGCCTTCACCAGTGTTCAGAAGGGCATCAATACGCTCAGGCGCCGCGAACCGGCGGATCAAGCCACGAAGCGCTGCTTCGGCCTGTTCGGGCAACTCCACAGGCGCGGCTGTGGTCGCTGGGGACGCCGGCACCAGGCCGAACCAGGTCAGACGCGCCGGCCAGCGGGAAACCTCGGCGGCGCGATTGAACCGCTCCTGGATCCTGAGCGCCCAGACGACGCCCCAGTGGTCCCGGAACCAGAGCCAGAGCCGTTCCAGAGAATTTCGCCCGAGCGACGGCCGCCGATTCGACCACTCCGCAAGCCACCAGCCAAGGGCCAGCGACCATGCCACGGCCGACCAGACCGCGGCGCGAGCCTCGGCCGTCCAGCCCGTGCGCGTCAGCCCGAGGAACTCCAGGACCAAGCCCGCACCCAGCGACAATGCCGCAAGACCATATCGAGTGGGTAGAAAGTTGGTCACCCCGGCCAGAACCAGCAGCCCATAGAACAACGTCCAAGGCGAATCAAGCTGAACTTGCCCCAACCCGTGCGCCCGCCGTAGCCGGCCTCCTGCTTCCAGCCAGGGGATCAGGAACACCACCACCAGCAGCACCATCAAGATCGCCCACGCTCTTCCACCCGGATTCCTCGCCCCCAGCACCGACGTCAAGGACGCCAGCATCGCCAAAACCATCAGATACGTGATCCGCCCAGTCCACGGCCGACCTGTCTCCGGAAGCTCGAGTAATGCCTGCGCCTGTGCCAGCAGACCGAGAGCAATCGTCAGCCCCGCCCAGGCCAAAGCCCCGCGCAGCGCCGTCTTTTCAGCGCCCTTCCAGGCGCTCAGCCAGGGTCGGATCGCCCCGCAAATCGCCATCATCACAGCCCAGGGAGCCAGGGCGGGAACGAACATCACCAGCAAGCCCGCGATCACAAGCAAGACGGCCCAAACCGCGAGCCGCCATCCTATCCACGCAAACATGCAACTCCCTTCGGTGGCATAGTCTGGGAACTTTAGGCAAAATTTACAGTCCGTCCTGTTGGCGCGATATATTGGATCTAGGTCGTACGAGCGTTACCCATGTGATTGGCGATTTCGAGAGTGTATCCGATGATCACAGCGACGGTGAGTGCGGTTTTGCTTCTCGTCTCCTCGGTCGGGGTGTTGCCTTGCGGTCACGACAAGGTCCGAGAAGAGTGCACGGTCTGCGTCGAGGAGACGTCCGCGGTGCATGAGCAGATCACGCGGTTGGAGTCGGGTTCGGGCTGGATGGCACGGCGGAGAGCGGCGCGGGCCTTGCGCAAGTACGCCTGGAAGTGCCACCCGGAGGCGGCGGCAGCCCTGGCCGGGGCCTTGCTGAACGACGACTGCGGCCTGGTGCGCCAGGAGGCCGCCGAGTCCCTCGCCAGGATGCGCCCGTGCCTTGCCGTGGTTCACGAGGCGGTCGCCCGGGCGGCGAAGTGCGACTCGAGCTTGCTGACCCGTTGCTGGGCCAAGAAAGCGCTGAAATCACTGGGCAAGGCTTGTGCGGATACCTGTTCGATCTGCGGGCCCGGCAACCCTGTCGAGGGGGACGCCGTGCTGCCCTTGGTCCCGCGTTCCGCGCCCTTGCCGATGGACTCCGCGGTCGAACCGCTGCCACCGGCTCGGATGGTCGTGCCGGGCAACCCCTCGGAGGTTTCGCCCTTCAGCCCGGGTGTCAGCCCGCCTTTGCCGTCCCCGGCTCCTGGATCGGGATCGTTGCCACCGCCCGATCCCGCCGAGGGGCCCGTTCTGGAGAGTCCTTCCTTGCCCGCGCCCGTCGCCTTTCCCGGCCGGCGTCCCAACCTGGCCTGGACGCTGTCGGGGCGCGAAGAGTGAGGCAAGGCGCTCGCGATCAGATCTCGCCGACGACGGTATCGGCTTTGGGTCCCTCGGCGACCGGCCTCTTGCCGGTCAAGGCGGCCAAGTGGACGGGAAACGGGGGCGCAACTCGTATTGACAGAGCCGAGAAACTAGCTGCGTCCTGTTTCGTTCCCTGCGTCCCTGTTTCGTTCCCCGCGCTGCCTTGCGGGAGGCGCCTCGGTTTTCCGCTATGCTTCCCCGCGCGACGTGGCCTCGGCGTCGCCTGGGCAGGTGTCGAGGACCATATTCCAGAGCGGCCTGGCCTCGGCCCGGTCGCCACGTTCTTCGGCCAGGACGGCGAGGTTACGCAGGGTGAGGTGGCCATAGATGCCCTGATCGACGCTACAAAACTGGTCGATGATAATCAACTCTATCGTCGAACTGGAAGGGGGCGCCATCCTGGAACTTATGCGATAATCGATCCACAGGCTGGGGCCGTCAAAGCAAGACGGTGAAGCCTTCCTGGGTGAAATGGTTGTCGTGGGTCAGGATGTCGGTGATTCCCTCCTGCCGCATCGCCTCCATCGAAATGCAGTCGGTGAGGCTGTATTCCTTGTCGAGGCGGGCCTTGTAAAGGCCGAAACCGTCAAGGAAAGATTGATGGGTTTGTGGCCGCACGATCACCAGAGGATCGGCCAGGGCGTCCTCCACGGTCTGAGCGGCGTTGTTCCGCAGAATCGGGCCGTGGCCGCTGTAATAGGTCAGAAACTCGTCGAGCACTTCCTCGGTGGTAACAAGCGTTGCTTGCCCGAGCGAACGCATCACGGCGACGACTTTCGCGTGCCATTGATCTTTGTGATTGGCGATGGCTATCCAGTAGACCGCGTCGGCGAATAGCCGCTTCATGGCGTCGGCTGCCGCTTCGGCGTGCCGTAGATGTAATGGTCGTGCTGCTCGGCACCGTCGACCGGCAGCTTATCCCATTCCGCGTCGGGAATGGCGGCTGACCGCTCCAGGATTCGCTCCCAGATGGGCTTGCGTGCCGGAGCGGGTTCGGCCTGGGAAGCTGCGGGCGGAGTCGCCTGGGCCTGCTCTTGCCTAAGCCGTTGAAGAAGCAGCGACGCGGCCTCGGCCATCGCGTCGTCGAGCGAGGCATAGCGGCCGCTGTGGACGGCGGCGAGGATGGAGCTTTCCAGGTTTTCGGGTAAATGTATCGTCATAATTCTGCTAACCTTTGGTTATTAGCCTACCACAGCTCCGCAGTGTCAGACTTTGTTTTTGGTTCTTACGTGCTGAATGGGAAACCAAAAACAAAGTCTGACACCCCTCCGCCCCTCCTGGGATGCCACTGAGGTCTCGCCGAAGGGCGTACAGGAGCCAGCAATCTGCGGCCTCCAGTGCGCTGTCGGTTGGCGGCGGCGGCGCTTCAAACAATCGTTGATAAGTGTCCGCGGCGTCAGATAGAATTTGGCGGGTCCACACTCGGCTGAAGTGAGTACGCAGGTCATTAAGAAATTCCGCGCCGGAGGCTTGCACATGGTAAAAGGTAATGCCTGGGCGGTGAGCCCAGTACCACATCGTCGGCGCTTTTTCTTTAAGCACGGGTGGTGGACACGGATCTACCAGGAACACGTTTCTCGGGCCAGTCGCGTTGATGATACCGGCGAATAGTTCACTCAGATACGCCCAATCGGACCAGAAGCCGACGATGAGGACATCACGGTCGAGGAGATGGGCGTGCAACCAATTGCGGAAGTGATTCATCCGATTCTGGAATTCCGGCTCGTCGAGCTGCTCTTTGCACCACACCGTTGCTAGGCGACTCTTATTGAGCGCGGAGCATCCGTGGACCTTGAGGAGCGGGCGATGCTCGAACCGATGACTCAAATCCTCCACGTCAACGATCGAGAGAAAATCCGGTTCACCGAGGCTCTGGGCAGCGGTCTCAATCAGGCAGTCGAAGTTTGTCGTAATTCCACTCTGCACAACTCCACAGGCGAGGAAGTCGGCAATTGCTTCGTGGCCATCATTGGCACGGACATTAAAGAGTTCCCAGGGGACGAGGGTTTGGATGAAGAGATCATCGAACCGTCGCTCCTGACGGAACCACTGAGACATCTGCTCGAGGTCGGTTGCTACGTCGTCCGGTAGTGGGTCTCCGACACGGTCCATGTAACGGCGCGCACACTCTGCGGCCACCTTAGCGGCGCTGGGAGCGTTGCTAGGCGGTGCCATAGAGAGGCCCGCACCGCAGAGGATGGTCAATCGATCTGCGGCGATCGACTGCATCAAGCGAGTGCCCGTTGCTCGGTCCATCTGTCGTTTCCGTGCGCTCCGATCCAAACTCATTCTGATGAGGAAAGGGCGCAATGTCAACGTAGATGGCTGGCAAGTGCATGGGACGATACGGCCATCACCTCGAGTTAGTGACCGGAATATCCTGTATCAATAGTAGCGATGAGTTCCGGAAGATGACAAAGCACTCATATGGAAGTCGACGCAAGTCTGCGGCCGAAGTGCTTGATACCATTGAAGATAGAAAAAGTCGAAAAAGTCTTGAGAGCGCAACGCACAATAAGCCCCGCTAACGCTCGGTGGTGCGCTCGGTGGTGTCAGACTTTGTTTTTGGTTCTTACGTGCTGAATGGGAAACCAAAAACAAAGTCTGACACCCTTCCGCCGACCCCTTTGTTACAGGTTCGGCGACCACATTGGTCGTTTCGAGGCTGCAGAGTTCATTCTGAGCTCAAATTCGTGCTCATATTACGGCCCGCGAACTGGCTAGCCCTCCTTTCGAGGACGTTTACATTCGAGCTTGCGCCAGCCCAGGTCACCCTAGGCCAGCGTCGAATATGACTACGTGGGTAAACAGTCAATTCCCACGACCGGACTTTCACCGGCAAGTCCAACGGCATTATGGGCTGCAGAACAAAGTCTGACACTCCTCCGCCACGAAGTCTGACACCCCTCCGCCACGCACCTGCACCACGAGGCGGCCCCGCCGCTCCACGGGGGTCGAGAGGAGTTCCTAGACGCGGGGCGAACCGGCATCAAGCGGGGCGCCGACCGCCCCCTTCTCGGCTTCAGGCGGCTTCTGAGACCGATCTCGAAATGAGAGCCAATTTCGATCGTTTAGAGAGCGCCACCATCGGCGTCATATTCTTTGTCCAGTTCCCCCGGAATTGCGCAAAGTTTGTCTTGTTCTTTGTCTTTTTCC
>JBEKTN010000404.1:0-7247 GCA_049516015.1 Isosphaeraceae bacterium
CTCCTGAAGCAGCATCCCGACCGCGACAGCCTTGCCATGAAACGCCGCAGTTGTGGTTGGAACGAAAACTTCCTGCTGGAAGTCCTTACCGGAGCAACGCTTTAGTGGGCGCTGGCCCTGCGGTGACCGGGAGCAACGAATTGGATGTCGGAATAGCCGATTAGCAGTTCCTTGTCAAAGGTCAGGAGGGGATAACTCGTGCCAACCTTGCCGTATCTTCGTTCCAGCGACTCCGAGAGCTTGCGAAGATCGGGTGGCACCCGACCGATGGACCAAACGCCCTTGCGATCCCTAACCGGCGTGATCGCGCCACCGAACGAGCGATAGGCTTCGAGGAAGAACCTCTCGATGTACTCGGGCATCAGCCGGTTCTCCCGGCTTTGCTGGACATCGGCGTTGAGTTTGCTCATGTCGATGTATCGAGCGCCTAACGCTTTGTCCTCCATGTCGGTTCGGATGCGCCGGACTTGCTCGACATCGGTCTGCAGATCGATCTCGGCAAGGATCTCGCTCATTGTTCGACGCCGGGAGAGCCAGTCCTTCATCAAGGCATCAAAGCGGGGAGCAGGGATGATCTCTCCGATCACGTCGTACACCCGGTCGCTGCCCAAAGCCTGCCGCATGTCGTCGAGCTTTTCGAGCAACCGCTCCATGACCTCCCCTTCACGAATGTTCTGGGCGACGATGTTCCAGATCATCACCTCCCGTTCCTGCTTGTAGCGGTGGATGCGACCCATCCGCTGTTCGAGCCGGTTTGGGTTCCACGGGATGTCGTAGTTGACCATCAGCGAGCAGAACTGGAGGTTGATACCCTCACCTGCCGCTTCAGTGGCGACCAGGATCGAGGGCTTGTGCTCATAGAATTCCCGCTCGGCATCAATCCGCTTCTCCAGCGACATGCCGCCGTGGATCGTGCAGCAGTAGAAGCCCAGGTTCGTTAGCTTCTTGACCAGGAAATCGAGCGTGTCCTTGTGCTCCGTGAACACGAGAAGCCGCTCATTGCGACCCGAGATGTGGTTCGAGATGACCGACCGGAGTTCCTCGAACTTCGTTTCGGTGGCGTTCTTCTCGGTTTGCCGGGCGAGTTGCACCAGCCGTTCGAGATCCTCAATCTCGGCTTCCAGTTCCGCCATGTTCCCGGCCATGGTCAGCCGCTCGACAACATCATCCTCGAACTTCCATCGATCCGACTCGGTGAGATCATCGAGGTCGTCAGGCAGTTCGCCGTACTCTTGTTTGAGCTTGCCAAGTTTCTGGAGTTCTTTGAGCCGCTTGCAGCGACGTTCGAGCGAGCGCCGGATCGCCGCCAAGCTGGATGCGAGACGGCGCTGGAGCACGGTGAGAGCCAGACCGACGTTGCGGTTTTCAGCGGCTTCCGCACGCTGGAAGTTGTGCTGCACGTACTCTGTCACGGCATCGTAGAGACGGAGTTCCTCGGGTGAGAGCTTGTAAGATAAGCTCTGAACATGGCGGGGTGGGAAGCAAGGTGACCCATCGAACTTCTTCATGTCCTCCTTGAGCCGCCGCACCATGATCCGGTTCTCGTCACGGGCGCTGGCTTCCGCCAGGATTTGACCGTTGACGTACAAGTCTTGGTCGAGCAGTTGCAGGAGGAGGGCAAAGTTCTCGGGATCGCCCTTGTGCGGGGTTGCCGTCAGGAACAGGAAATGGTCGGTGTGATCCCGGAGGAACTCCCCAAGCTCGTACCTCTGAGTCTTGTTGACCTTCGTGCCGTATCGGTAGGCAGCCATCTTGTGAGCTTCGTCAACGATGCAGAGATCCCAATGCACGTCACGGATCATGTTGAGGATGTCATCCTGCCGGGCGACGAAATCGACCGACGTGATGCACTGCGTCGAGTCCTCCCAAATGTTTCGACCGTAGGCAGCGCTCACCGTGGCCCGGTTGATGACCGTAAATGTCTCCCCGAACTTGTCATGAAGTTCCCGCCGCCATTGGCCAGTCAGGTTGGCTGGGGTGACGATAAGAGTGCGTTCGATCAGTCCTCGGAACTTGAGTTCCTTGATCGACAGCCCAGCCATGATCGTCTTCCCGGCACCAGGATCGTCTGCGATCAGGAACCTGATGCGGGGCTGCGTTAGCAGGTGGGTGTAGACCGCATCGATCTGATGCGGCAACGGATCGACCTGCGACACGGAGACGGCGAAGTGGGGATCGTACTGGAAGGCGAGACGAATCCGATGAGCCTCGGCGGCAAGGCGAAAGTGGGACGGGTTCCCATCGAGGGCAGCTAGCCTGGATCCCCACGCAGGGGGTACCGGCTAACGATCCAGGGTTTCGAACAGTGAAAAACGCTGGGATTTCCGCCATTGCTTCCATGCGCTTGTTATGGTCCGCCAAGACTTATAGAAGGTTCGGCAACGAGGTCAACCGATGCATCAAGATGAGTGCATTCGTTGCTCAATACGCGTTTCTTCCGAAAAAACGAGGAATTCCCCAGTATTGAAACCGCATCAACATGCGTTTCCGCGTCCAGAAAACTCCGTGGGAGGGGGTGGGTTAATTCCAAAGACCTCTAACATAAGTCGCTACCGACGCTAACCGGGTGCAAGCAAAAACGCCCTGAAATCAGGCGAAAACATCTAATCGCCATTCGATAATATAATGTTACGCATTGCGACCGCGTTAGCTGTTGTTTCTCCGTGGGAATCCAGGCTAGCTTCCCAGCGTGCGTCAGCTTGATGGTCTTCTCAAAGTCCTCCAGCTTGAGGAGCTTCGTCCAGAGGCGCTTGGAGAGGATACCGACTGCTTGGACCTCGATTCGGGCACCACGAGCCTTGGCCGTCAGCACCCTGACAGCCTCTGTCCAGTGCGGACCTTCGAGGACTGTGCCCTCCGTTAGTTGGCTGAGGATGCTGTCGGCAGTCATTTGACCTCTCCGACACCGACTTCCCGTAATCGGAGCTTTCGTCGCCCCTCGCGTTCGACCATCGCCTGCATCCAGCTTACGATGGTGGATGCCTCCATACAAGCAGGGGCCGCCCCGCGACTTTCGCGGGGGCAAAGGAAGGGTCCGCATTGGAGGTTCATTCGTCGTGGAAGACCTCTTCCACCGCTTCATCGCCGCGGCCCCATTGAAGATTGACTCCGGGCCCTTGCAACCAGGACCCGAATGGGGCGGCATGTTGGAGCCTGGTGGCGCAGACTCCCGGTCAGAAAGCAGCATTCGCCCCCGACTCTTCCGAGCCCCGGCGGGTCGACACCAAACCTCTGACGACGGACGCTCCATTGCCCGTTTGGGGTACGAGGCAGGGGATCGGATTGTCCCATCACGGTGACCTGGCGCTGGCCCCTCCAGGCTCCGATCCGCCGCTGCGCGGCTGGAGAGAGGGGCTGTGATCTTGGCCATCGCGGTGACCTGGGGCTGGCGCCTCCAGGCTCCGACCTGCCGCCGCTGCGCGGCTTGAACCAGGAACGTCGAAGGCCGGTTCGGCCAGGATCTGGAGACCGTCGCCGAACGAAACAAATACGCAACGACAGCAGCCGGGACCAGAGGGCGGTCAAGACCAACTTTGCAGCATGCCAGCCCCGAACCGCCTCCGGCGCGAGCAGAAGTGTGGCATGAGAGAGCGCTGGCGCGTAGGCTGGAGTATCGCGGCAGGATCGCGCCCGCCGAGCGGCCGAAGTGGAGAGAGGAGAGTTGCCAGCCATGCCCGAAGATCACCTCAGGTTCCGTTGTTATCGATGCAATCAGCTCCTGGGGGTCTCGTCCAGGAAGGCCGGCACGGTCATCTCCTGTCCCAGGTGCGCAGCCGAACTGAAGGTCCCGCGACCTGAGGAGCAAACGGTCACGGCGGACGCATCCCGGTCAGGCCACGGCTTCACCACGGAATCGCGCGTGCCGGTGAGTTCCACCACACCCACGTCGAAGTCCGGCGGCAACGCCTTGCCTGCGTTCATGGAAGAGATCGCGGCCGCGATACCCGACGACCTTGCGACCCTCCGCCCCGAAGACATCCGGGTCGAGGCCGAGTTCGTGGACTTGGTCGTCACGACCAGCGAGGGCGTCACACCCCCGGCCGCTAGAGTGCCCCAGTCTGAACCACTTCCCGGCGATCCCGTCGAGGTCGAGGCGTATTTCGCGCAGACCCCTCCACCGGCCGAGCCTCCGCCGGTCGTTCGGGCCGAGCCTCCACCGGTCGTTCGGGCCGAGCTTCCGCCGGTCGTTCCGGCCGAGCCTCGCTCCGTGGACCCGCCAGTGGACCTGGCGATCGGAGCGGTCCTGCCCGCGATCAAGATCGAGACGCCCTCGCTCTTGCCCCCGGGCCGCCAGCTCCAGGCCGTGAGCGAGGTGATCCTCCAGCCCGCGACCGTCCTGGCCTGGTCGCTGCTGGTCTTGCTGGCGCTTCCCATGGCCTTTCTTGCCGGCCTGCTGCTCGGCCACTTCGTCTGGAAATAGGCGGGTGCCAGGGGCCGCCGGCCGATCGCCCCACCTTGGAGGCGTCCGCGGGGTCTGCTACCATGGCGGAAGAGCACGGAATACCCATCCGAATCGAGGTTCACAGCATGCGTTCCGACACGATCAAGCGAGGCGACGCCAGGGCCGCTCACCGCAGCCTGCTGCGTGCCACCGGGGTGAGCGAGGGAGACTGGGACAAGCCGTTCATCGCGGTCTGCAACAGCCATGTCGATATCATTCCCGGGCATGTCCATCTTCAAGCCGTGGGCAACTACGTCAAGGAATGTGTGCGCGCCGCGGACGGAGTGCCATTCTTGTTCAACACGATCGGCGTGGACGACGGCATCGCGATGGGGCACGACGGCATGAAATACTCGCTCCCCTCGCGCGAGCTGATCGCCGACAGTGTCGAGACGATGATCCAGGCTCACATGTTCGACGGCATGATCTGCATCCCGAATTGCGACAAGATCGTGCCCGGCATGTTCATAGGAGCGATGCGAGTCAACGTGCCGACCGTGTTCGTCTCCGGCGGTCCCATGGAGGCGGGGCGAACGGCCGGCGGCAAGACGGTCGATCTGATCGACGCCTTCGTGGCGGGCGTGCAGAAGGCCGGTGGCAAGCTCTCCGAGGCGGAGCTCGAGGAGATCGAGAAGGCCGCCTGCCCCACCTGCGGCAGTTGCTCGGGGATGTTCACCGCCAACAGCATGAACTGCCTGGCCGAGGCGATCGGCCTGGCCCTGCCCGGCAACGGGACCATCCTGGCCACGTCGGCCGACCGCAAGGCCCTCTACGAGCAGGCAGCGCGGCGGGTCGTGGAGATGGCCCGCGAGTTCGGCCGGGTCGGGCCCGGCCACGGCCTGCTCCCGCGTGAGATTGCCACGGCCGGAGCGTTCGACAACGCCATGGTGCTGGACATGGCGATGGGGGGAAGCACCAACACGGTGCTGCATATCCTGGCCATCGCCCATGAAGCCGGGGTGCCCTTTTCGCTCGAGCGCATCGACCAGCTCAGCAAGCAGACGCCCAACATCTGCAAGGTCAGTCCGTCGAGCAAGTACCACATCGAGGACGTGGCCCGCGCCGGGGGAATTCACACGATTCTGGGTGAAATCGTCCGAGGCTGCCCGGGGCTGCTCGACCTTTCGTGCAAGACCGTGACCGGCAAGACCCTGGGGGAGAACATCGCGGAATATGACGTTCGCAATGCTGCCAGCAGCGCGACGGCCCGGCTCTTGACCGCGGTCCGTCCCGGCCGGGAGCGGACCACCCAGGCATGGACCGTGCCCAGCGTGGCCGCCGGCTCGCAGGCCGCGGGCCTGGCCCTCCTCGATTCGGAAGGCGAGGACCAGGTCGCCGCGCCGGACGGCGGCGGAGCCTCGGGCAACGGGCCGGAAAGCGACGACGGCTTCCGCGCCGATGATGTGATCCGGCCCGTCGCCAAAGCCTACTCCAGGACCGGCGGGCTGACGATGCTTACCGGCAATCTTGCACCCAAAGGTGCGGTGATCAAGACGGCGGGGGTCAACCCCAACATGTACACGCATTCGGGTCCTGCCGTGATCTTTGAAGGCGAAATGGACGCCTACAACGGGATCGTTTTCGGCAAGGTCAAGCCGGGCGACGTCGTCGTGATCCGCTACGAGGGCCCCAGGGGAGGTCCCGGCATGCAGGAGATGCTGGCCCCCACCACGGCGCTCAAGGGAGTGGGGCTGGACGACCGCTGTGCCCTGGTGACCGATGGCCGGTTTTCCGGCGGTACCGCCGGTGTCTCGATCGGCCACGTGAGCCCCGAGGCAGCCGTGGGCGGTCCGATCGCGCTGCTGCGCGACGGCGACATCATCGCCGTCGCCGTCACCGCCGGCAAGCTCTCGGTCCGGCTCTCGGACCAGGAGCTGGCCGCACGCCGCGAGGCCTGGCAGCCACGCCCGGCTCGCTTCACCAGCGGATGGCTGGCACGCTACGCCAGGATGGCCACCAGCGCCGATACAGGCGCGATTCTGCAATGGGGAGAGTGACCCTGGCTTGCTGCAAAATGGAGTGGCGTGGGGCGTGAAGCGTGGAGTGTGGAGCGTTATCTCCCTCCCTTCACAATTTGGTCTGCTCCCCAAAAACTGGTCCAGCCGAAATGGGAGTCTCCGGGTAGACTGACTCACGGAGGGACCCATGAGAAGGCGAAGGACCGCCGAGGAAGTGGCGCGGTTGCTGCGCGAGGCAGACCGCGATCTGGCCAAGGGACTGACAGTCTCTGACATCTGTCGAAAGGTCGGCATAGCCGAGACGACCTATTACCGGTGGCGACAGCAGTACGACCCTGAGAAGGCCGACGCGGATCGCCGGTGCCGAGAGCTGGAGCTCGAGGTCGATCGCCTCAAGAGGCTCGTCGCCGAGTTGCTCCTGGACAAGCAGATGCTCCAGGACATCGCAAAAAAAAAGTGGTGAGCCCCGACCAGCAGCGGGCCGCCGCCGACTATCTGGGCGAGCGATACAAGATCTCGCAGAGACGGATCAGCCGCGTGCTGGGACTGTCGCGTTCGGTCCTGCGATACCGCCCCAGCCGTCGAGCTGACGAGCAGCCCTTGAGCCGGGAGATCAAGCGGTTGGCCCGGCGGCATCCGCGCTACGGATACAGGCGGATCCATGCCCTGCTCGTCCGAGGGGCTGGTCAGTGAACCTCAAGCGGGTGCGGCGACTTTGCAACAGCCTGACTTGTTTTTGACAGTATACAGTGGCATCTTCTTACAGAACCGTGAGTTGCGCGATCACACAGGCGGCGTGGCACCAGGCGCAGTATCCCCGCAGGGAGCCGACGGTTCGACTTGTTGAA
>JBEKTN010000405.1:0-7240 GCA_049516015.1 Isosphaeraceae bacterium
AGAGCCTGCCAGCCAGGTCGGACAACGACGGTTGCCGGACTGGCCTTGATTCCAGGACTGACGACCGCGGGCAGCAAGCCGGCTCGCCAAAACCTCGAACCTTCGACGGCGCGTCTCACCTCTTTCCAGAGGACCGCTCCCAGACTGGTTTGGCCCGGGCCAGTGACATAGACCAAGGATTCCCTGCGAGTCCACAAGTACCACAAGATCAGGCCAGCGATCCACCATCCCTTTCCCGTCATATTACCCGATTCAATGCATACTTGGCGGTATGCAACGACGGCCTCGCTCCATTCCTTCTGGGCCGACCACATCGGTCCCCGCTGCAAGATCACGTCATTGAAATAGGACGGATCGTTCTTGCTGCGGAGAAGATGTTGGAGCAACCGCCCCTTCACGGTACCTGCTGGGAATGGAGAAACTGTCGTCATGCGAGCTTCTCCGCCGCGGCCGCGGCCTTGTCTGCTTGATCCAGGGCCTCGAGGACTTGGGCGTCGTCAACTGCCCCTTTCCGTTCCAGCGGACCAAAGAGCCGCTGATCCAAGCGCAGCGTGATCGGAGCGTTTCCGCCGCGGGCCTGTCGCCACATCAGGGCTCGGAGTGACTTTTTTGATTGCGTGACGCCCAGGTCATAAGACGATGAAAAACGCAGGCTGATGAGCGACTGACTACAGCCGACGAAGCTGGCTATGTCGTTCTGCGTCAGCCCCAAGCCAGCAAGCTTGCGAACCTGTTCAGGATCGATGTTCTTTCTTGGTCTGGCCATCGCTCAGTCCTTTGAAACCCAACTGGTAAACCTTGGTCGGGGAACAGCCCAAAAACTGGGCTGCGGTGTCTACCCCAACAAGTTCGTCGTCCGGCCGTTGCATGCGCTGTCCCCTGTGGTCGGTGCCCTTCTAAGGCTCGAGTGTTATCCTGTTCTCAGAATGCGCTACAATTGGCAGTTCGTTTCCCGAATCCCGCCGAGTTCCGCGCAACCCCACGTCCGGCCACGAGATAGGGAAAGCAGCCAACGAAGCGAAAAGAATGTCCGGAGCCGCAGCCCGGCGCTTCAGTCAGTTGGCTCAGGCTGGCATAGGTGGTCGCGCGCCAGTCGAACAGCAAGCGGGCCGTGTACTGCCCCGTCTCTTCTTTCCAGTAACCAGCGAACTTGACGACCATGCTCTCGGCCAGGCCACGCAGCAGGTTGCGGTTTTCCAGTGCGTCGCGGTCCCCCCGGTCGCTCAGAAGAGCGCAATGGCCGTCACGGCGGATCGGCTTGCCGATGGCCAGAAGTCTTTCATACCCAAGGGATTAGATTGCGTCCCAGGACCTTGTTCAACCCCGTTTTTAATCGCGTGACGCCTAAAGCCATCAAACGATGAAAAACGCAGGCTGACGAGGGACTGGGCCCACAGCCGAAGGCTGGGGACACCAGCCGACGAAGCTGGCTATGTCGTTCTGCGTCAGCCCCCAGCCAGCAAGCTTGCGAACCTGTACAGGATCGATGTTCTTTCTAAGAAAATGAGTGCGAAAAAGGCAAATTGCGGCTCCGCGAAAATCGGCGATGAAGGCCGGTCGGAATCCGCTTGAAAAGCCCGCCACCCGCCGGAATCTTCCCTGGCTCGGTTCGAAATCCGCCTGGGCGGCGGTACAATCAATCAGTAGGGACATGCCAGTCTTCGTTACGGCATCGAATTCTTTCAAGCATCACTTGAGCCATGCCGCGAACCGGATCTCGCCCACTGCTCGCTTTTCTGGCTGTGCTCGGTGTGATCCCGGCCGCGCAAGCGCCCGCCCGTGCGCAGCAGGAACAGCAGGAACCGGCGGTGCTCTCGGGAATCCAGTACCTCCGCGGGAGGGCGGCCAATCAACAGGTCGGCGAGACGGCAATGATCGCGCTGGCCATGCTCAAGGCGGATGCTCCCAAAACCGACCCGGTCCTGGCCTCCTGCATCGCCACCATTCAGAAGCGGTTCACCGGCAGCGGCTATTCTCCGCAACGGAGGGGGGGGCACGACATTTACGAGGCCGCCGTGGTGGCGATGGCCCTGTCTGTCCAATCTCGACAGCGACGCATATCGCGGAGATATCAACCTGGCCGCCACCTACCTGATTGGCATGCAAAAGGCGAACGGGTCATGGGACTATGTCCAGCGGAGCCGCGGCGACTGCTCGATCTCTCAGTATGCCCTGCTCGGACTCTGGGAGTGTGAGAACTCCGGCGTGGTCATTCCCCCTTCCGTCTGGGACCGGGCCGCAAGCTGGTACCTCTCGGTGCAGGCGTCCGCCGGGAGCTGGAATTACCACCGCGATCAGCCTGAGTATGCCGATAGCCTGTCGATGACCGCGGCGGGCGTGGGCAGCCTTCTGCTCTGCAAGCGTCAGCTCGAGCGGTTTCGTGAAGCGAAACGCGGCGTCAACCCGCTGCTGACCGCGCTCACACCCACGAACCCTTCCCAGAATTACGAGATCGCCACCTCTCTCGGTCAGATCGACCAGGCGGTCAAGAAAGGCATGGCCTGGCTGGGCGGGAACTACACGACGGCTCAACCGAGCCTGCTCGGCCAGTCGATCTATTATGGGTTATACGGGATCGAGCGAGTCGCGGCGCTTGCCGATCGGCAAACGATCGGCAGGGTGGACCTGCTGGAGAAGGGTCGCGCCTATATCAAGTCGACTCAGAAGTCCGATGGCTCCTGGAGTGCCACGCCGTATAGCGATGAGATGAACACAGTGTGGGCGGTCCTTTTCCTGACCAAGTCCACGGCCAAATCCATCAAGCGGGTGACGAGCAAGCGGCTGGGAGCGGGAACCTTGGTGGGCGGCAGGTATCTTCCCAAGGACCTGACGGCGATGACGGTGGCCGGCGGCAAGATCATGAGCCGGCCCATGAACGGCGCGGTGGAGGGGATGCTGGCGGTTCTCGAGGATCCCCGCGCCCAGACTGCCGACACGGCCGTCTCGGGCCTGATCGAGCGCTACTTGCGAGCAGGGCCGGACATGCTTCGCCCGTTCAAGGATCGGTTTCGCAAGCTGCTCACCGACCGGGATCCCGGGATGCGGCAGGTGGCTGCCTGGGCGCTTTCGCGGACTGCCGATCTGGACGTGGTCCCCGACCTGATCGGCGCGCTCGTGGACCGCGAGGAAAACGTGGTCGCCGCGGCCGCACTGGGGCTTCAGCTCCTGAGCCGGAAGCTCGAGGGCCTTGGTCCTCCTCCCAGCCCGTCGACGCCCGAAGAGCGCAAGGAGGCCGCCAAGGCGTGGAGAGCCTGGTACGATTCGATCCGCCCACTGGATGCGGATGCGGACGACGACGGGATTCGCAAGGCTCACGGTCGATCGGCCGCTCCCCCGGCCGCCAATCCAGTCCGGAGCCCTTCGCCATGAGCCCCAGCTCGATGTCCAAACCGTCTGGTGACGCCGGGTCCGTGCTCGCAGAGTTCGCTGCCCGGGTGCTGGGCGAGTCGATCTACGACCGGGTCACGTCGTTTCTGATGGCGGTCGTTCTGGGTG
The DNA here is from genome assembly GCA_049516015.1 of Isosphaeraceae bacterium. Lineage (GTDB taxonomy): Bacteria > Planctomycetota > Planctomycetia > Isosphaerales > Isosphaeraceae > Aquisphaera. The sequence continues at coordinate 3,496 of JBEKTN010000405.1, forward strand.
CCATGATGATCGTGGGCTTGATGGGCGCGATCTACATCACCAACCAGGCTTATGCCTCCCGGGTGACGGCTCCACTCCAGATCATCGAGGTCTCCGGTGGCGGAGGCGGCAGCCCGGAGGGCACGCCCGGATCAACCGAGAAGATCGACGTGCCCGGGGCTGACGCCGCCGCTCTGGCTTCCAACAACGAGGAAGAAGCGGGCGACTTCGAGGAGCCGGCGGTGCAGGCGACGCCAGGGGCGATGATCGACGCGGCTGCCGAGGCCGGATCGAGTCTTGCCGAGGTTGACCTGGGCCCGGTAATGCCCAGCGGGGGCACGGTCGCCAGCGGCAAGCGGGCGTCCAAGCTGGGCATCGGCGGCCCGGGCCTGGGATTCGGGCCCGGCGACGGCGGGGTCGCTCGCGAACAGCGCTGGAGCATCGTTTTTCCTCCCGACCAGACTCCCGAAGAATATGCCCGCCAGCTCGATGCCCTGGGTGTCGAGCTGGCCGTGGTCTCGGGTCCCGATCAGCTCACTTACCTGTCGAACTTATCCAGCAGCGAGCCGACCAAGCGGTACGGATCGGGCCGGAGTGACGGCCGCCTCTATTTCCTCTGGCAGGGCCGAGGGCGCAAGGCCTCGGACGTGGCCCTGATTCACAAGGCGGGGATCCCTCTGGGCGAGGGAGTGGTGCTTCAGTTCCACCCCAGGGGCGTCGAGGAGCAGCTCGCCCAGCTCGAAGTACGCTATCGAGGCCGCCAGCCCGGCGAGATCCGGGTGACCCGGTTCGGGGTGGTCCCCAACGACAACGGCTACGGCTTCAAGGTCATCGCCCAGGAGACGTTGCGGTGATTCGAGACTGCGGGGCAAACGACTCTCGGACCTGGAGCCGGCGGCGGCGTCCGCGGATCTTCTTCCTTTTTCACATCCGGAGCTGACCGTTCTCGCATGGCCACCCTGGAAGTTCACGACGGCGAGGGGCGGGTTCAATTCGTCGAGCTGGCGCGCGACCACCCCGTGCTTTTCGGCACCAGCGTCGCCTGCGACATCGTCCTCTCCGGCGCAGGCATTTCCCCCGTGCAGGGGCGGATCCGCTGGAAGAAAGGACGGTACCGGGTCGAGGCCTCGCCGGATGCCGAGTACGTCGTGATCAACGGCCACAAGATGACGCGGTCCAGCCTGCACCAGGGCGACGAGATGACCGTCGGTCGCTGCCGGCTGTTCCTGCTCCGCCTGGACGAGACCCTCGAGGCCAGGCCGGCCGGCTGGCCGGCAAAACGCTCCGACGAGGAGCGAACGCGGGTTCTGGAGGGGCCGGCGCATCTTCATTTTAGTCCGGGCCGGGGCGGCGCCGCCGCCGGAGGAATCGCCGCGCCCAGACCGGCAAACTCACCGCCGCTGCCCGCCCTGTCGCCCCTCGAACGCGATGACTGGCTGCAAGAGCTCGGGATGAAAGTCGAAAAAGAGACAAGGGCGGAGAACGTCGAACCCAAGCGACACCCGTCGGCCAGGGGCCGGTTTTCGGGCCGGTCGGCCGGCCCAGGGCAAACGGGGCAGCAGGCCGCCGGTCCACTGGGCCATCTGCGGAATTGGTTTCGCGCGTTGCGGGACGAGCGGGCACTGGCTCCCGGCCGCGAGCGAATCGTATCCTCCCCGCTCGTCGTGGGCCTGGTCCTCTCGCTCGGCTTGCTCTTGCTGCTGGGTCTGGGGCTGCGGTCGATCATCATCAAGACCCTGGCCGACCAGCGCTACAACCGGGCCGTCGAGGTGATGCAAGACGGCGATTATCGCACGGCGATTCGTGATTTCGATACTTTCCTGACCAGCCATCCCAAGGATCCTCGCGCCGGCAAGGCGCGGGTCTTGCGCGCCCTGGCCAATGTCCGGCAGTACGTCTCGGTTTCCGGCGGAACGTGGTCGGCAGCCCTGGAAGCCGCGCGGCAGATGTATGGGCAGGTTGGAGCCGAGCCTGAGTTCCGTGACGAGCGAGGGGAGCTGGCCGAGCTGGTGATCAACATCGGTGAAGGGCTGGCGGATCGGGCTCGCCACGCGGCCGATGCGACGGCCCCGCGGCGTGAACCACTGGGGTTACCGACCAGCCTTGTCCTGCGTTCGACCGCCGAGCGGCCTGCCGGCGCCCCTGCTCCGGAATCGATCGCGTATGCGCTGGCCGACGGTTTCGCCTATGCCCTCGACGCCGCGACAGGTGCTCCCCACTGGCAACTTTCCGTCGGTCTGGCAGCGCCGTTTGCGCCCCAGCCCGTTGCGGGCGATGCGACGGTTCTGGTCGTCGACGCCCGTCACGACGAACTGCTTCGGCTCGCTGCGGGCACCGGCAAGCTGATCTGGCGGCACGAGCTCGGAGAGCCCGTCGAGAGCCCTCCTCTGGTGCTGGGAGAGCAGCTTTACCAGTTGTTGCCCAGTGGCAGCCTGGTCGTGATGGCACTCAAGTCGGGTGAACAACAGGCGAGGGTCGAGCTGGGCGTGCCGCTGTCCCAGGCTCCCCTGAGCGACGAGCAGGGCCGGTTCCTCTATGTCCTGGGCCGGCGAGACAGCCTTTTCGTTCTGGCGCGCGATGGCCTGGCTTGCCTCGCGGTCGAGTATCTCGGGCATGGGGAAGGTTCCATTCCGTGCCCGCCGGTCCGTATCGGCCGGTTCCTCATCGTCATCGAGAACGACCGGCCGGCGGACAGCCGCTGGCGGGTCCTGATCCTGGACGAGGAGGGTGCGAAGGTTCGGCAAGTCCAGCAGATCGACGTGCCCGGCTGGAGCTGGGGAATCCCGGCGTCGTCGGGGTCGGTCATCTGGGCGACGGGGGACAAGGGAGGAGTCGAGGCGTTTGCCCTGGGCGACTACGCGAGCAACGCGCCTCTGCGCTCGCTTGCCCGCCTCAACCCCGCCGCCGCCGCCTCGGGCCCGGCCTTTGGCACGGCGCTCTCCGAGCGCGAGCTCTGGCTGGGAGCGGGGCGGTCCGGCCGGTTCGTGCTGGACCCCGAGCGCGGCGAGATCACGTCGCAGTCCTCGCGGGGTCAGCCCGGAGCGGCACTGGCACCAGTGCAGTCGGCGGGCCGCCGGGTGGTCTTGACGTTTCAATATCCGCACACCGGCGGGGTCTCGCTCGTCGGCGTGGACCCGGTCGCGGGTTCCGTCGCCTGGCAAACCGTTCTGGGAGCGCCCTGGCCAACCCCCCTGGAGCGCACGCGCGGCGGCGATGCCCTGAAGACCCTCGGCCAGAACGGGCGCGAGGCCGTCCTCTCGCTCAAGCAACTTCAGTCCGGGGGGTTCGTGGAGATCCCCCTGCCCCGTGCCGGTGAAGCCCGGGTCCCCTCCGGAAAAGTCCTTGCGCTCGAGGGTGACGGCCGGGAAACCTTGGTGATCGTGCCCGGTAACGGCGCGGCTGCCGTCTGGGTTGAAGACGCGCAAGCGCCGGGCCACTGGCGTCCGCTCGAGCTGCCCTCGACCTTGGCGGCGGCGCCCCTGGCCTGGGGGCGTGACCTCTTGATTCCGGGCGCGGATGGCAGGGCGTACCTGATCGACCCCCTCACGGCCCAGTCGAAGGCCGAACCGCTCGTTCCGGTTTACAACCGCGAGCGGCGAGGCCGCTGGCGAGCACCCGTTCAGCTCAACGCCATGACCGTGGTTCTAAGGGAAATCCCCGATAATAATTTCATCTTGATTCGCGATCTTGGTTCTCCGTGATCCGAGGTCCGTTAGATCGATTGAGGTTGGATGAGGATTTCATACTTGGGGAGGATCTTGTCGCG
>JBEKTN010000406.1:0-7186 GCA_049516015.1 Isosphaeraceae bacterium
ACCGAGCAGGCGCTTGCGCCGTTAGTCGAGAAGTTATTCCCGGGCCCCTCTCCCGTCGCGCCAGACTGGGGGAGGGAGGCCGAAGGGCAAGGGGCCGATGCGAGTTCGGTGACGATAACGTCGGTCTCCTCCCTGCTGAGCGCATCCGAGAGCGACGGTGGCTTTGCCGGCGGCAGCGTTCCTTCCGCCTATGCGGTCGCACTTGCATCCAGACTTGCGCGGTGGAAGCACCCCACCATCCTGGTCGGCTGGTCGATGGGGGGCATCGTCGCCCTGGAAACGGCAATTCACTTTCCGGAGCTGGTGCGGCGCTTAGTGCTCATCAGCTCTTGCGCGCTGTTCTGTCCGCCTTCCACGGATCACCACGAGGTGCAATCGATCCCGGTGCGCGCCATGATTCTCGGGCTTCACCGAGACCGGGACGAAACGCTGCGAAGATTCTTCTCCTTGGTGCATTCGGAAAGCGGCTCCGCGGCGCAAATGGCGGAGAACTTGCACCAAGCGCTGCGGCTCGACCCGGACCATCTGGTCCACGGCCTTCGATACATCCAAACGGCCGATCTCCGCTCGCGGCTGTCCGCGGTCCGCGTGCCGACATTGATCGCTCACGGCCGAAAGGACCAAGTCATTTCCTGGCAGGCGAGCCGATTGATCCAGGCCGGCATCGGCGGCAGTGATTTGTTGCTTGTTGACGAGGGAGACCACGGCCTCGTCGCGACTGCTCCGGGGATCCTGACTCCGGCCATCGTGCGGTTTTTCAACGCGGACCCACTTCCTGTATGAAAAATAACACTTCGACGGTGCTCCATTTTTCCCGGGCCGCCACCGTCTATCATACCCGGGCTGAGCTGCAACGGGCTGTTGCCGGGAAGCTCCTGCAATACCTCAGCGGTCCGGTCGAGGCCGAACGCATTCTGGAGCTGGGCTGCGGGACCGGGTTTCTCACGGGAAATCTGCTGGAGTTTCTGGCGCGTGCGCGAATTGATGCCATCGACATCTCGGCCACCATGATTGAGCAGGCCCGGCGGGCGGTTGCAGCTAACCAACGCATTCATTGGCACGTCTGTGATGTCTGGGATTACCAGGCCGGGGCGGTGTATGATCTGATCAGCAGCAGCTCCTCGCTCCAGTGGATGCAACCGCTCGATGCGTTGTTTTGTCGCCTGGCGTCGATGCTGAAGCCGGGAGGTCGTCTCCTCTGCTCCCTCATGGTCGAAGGAACGCTCGGGGACCTTCACCGCTTGCGCCGGGAGATCGCTCCCCAGAAAAGTCCGCGAGACCGACTGCCGACGATCGCCGCGACGGTCGCGTGCTTGCAAAGCGCTGGGTTCCGGGTCTCCCGTTCCGGACAGGACACCCTGCAATCGAAGCACAACAGCACCGAGGATCTGCTGCGCGCGATCAGAGAACTCGGATTCACGGGAGGGCCGCTGGCCACGTCCTCGATGTTGCTCACCCGCGGCGAGTTGAAACGGCTGGCCGAAAGATACGCCGTCGAGTGCGCTTTGGCCGGGGGCCAAGTCGGGGCGAACTACGTCATCTACTATTTCGAAGCGTTCAAGGGGGCGAAAAGGACTCGGGAGTGAAGTCAGATCGTCGCCGACGCTTGTGTGCCACGCGTGGTTGCAGGCAAGCCAAGCCGCAAGATGCGAGTGCGTCGCCTGGACGATCCCTCTGACAGCCGCCCATGATGCAAACCTGAGAAGTCGACGAACTGGCGACTCGCAGAATTCGCCAACTCTCCTCACTCCAAAACGTTCCAGCCACTCGCGGCACCGGCGGCGCGTGCAGCTCGCTCACAACTCGGGTCTGCTGGCGGCTCGAGGTCGCGAGTTCGCCTTCCCGTCACACCACCTCTCGTTCAAGTTATATTTTGCGAGGTCTTGACGAGGCCACTCCTCGACCGGACACTAGATTTACGAATCCTCTCATTGTCCGGCTGGAACGCGACCACCATCCGGAATCAGTCTCCACCGCCTCGCGTTCCGCGTTGAATACAGAGGCAGCAAGAGATGGCGTATTGTCGAAGGGTCCGATGCCGGATCATGTTACAGCCATGGCCAGGTACCAGCATGCACCCCAACCCGAACGGCATCAGCCTGCAACGGCTTGTTGGGGGCGATAGAACACCAGTCGAAAAAGTCACAGCAACAGTGCTCTCTTCCGCACCTATGTTCTGCGACGCAGAGAAGGGCACTTTCTGGTCGCGCGAGCCGATGTCGCGAAAGTCTTGGCTCTTGCGACACCTTGCAAGAGGATGGACTACCTGAGCAATTCACTTAACATACAAGTTTGAACATTCTTCATGGTGATCGCGTTCTCATTGATCCGGCTCTGACCGGCAAGGTGACGAAAAACGGCTTACCGAAGCATCCACCCAAGCGTTAACGCCGCCATGCCTCGTGATAAAGGCATTCGTCGGTCCAGGTCATTGAAAGGAACGGGGACATGCCAACCCAGCCCGATTCCAGCTCGAACGCGTGCACCGAAAGGCTGCGGCCGAGCGCAGAATGCTACCGCCTGCTCGTGGACGCCGTGAAGGACTATGCCATCTTCATGCTCGACCCGACCGGCCTTGTCGTCACCTGGAACACCGGGGCCGAACACATCAAGGGTTACCGGGCCGCGGAAGCCATCGGCAAGCACTTCTCCCTGTTCTATACTCCTGAAGATGTCGCCAGTGGAAAACCAGAACGGGAGCTCGAGATCGCCGCGGCTGAAGGCCGGCTTGAAGACGACGGCTGTCGGGTCCGCAAAGACGGCTCTCGGTTCTGGGTCAACGTCGTCATCACCGCTTTCCGCAACGATGCGGGAGAGCTCATGGGCTTCGTCCAGGTGATCCGCGACATGACGGAGCAGAGGGCGCGTGACTACGCCCTGCGGGAGGCCGAGGAGCGGATGCGTTCGGTCGTCAACCACGTCATCGACGGGATCATCACCATCGATGAGCGGGGGCTGGTCGAATCGTTCAACCCGGCTGCCGAGAAGACCTTCGGTTACCCGGCAGGCGAGGTCGTGGGCCGCAACGTCAGCATGCTCATGCCCGAGCCCCACCACAGCGGGCACGACGGCTATCTCGCCAACTACTTCCGCACCCACCAGTCGAAGATCATCGGCATCGGCCGCGAGGTCGAGGGCGTCCGGAGCGATGGCTCGATCTTCCCCATGGAGCTTGCCGTCAGCGAATTCAACCTCGCGGGGCGCCGCTACTTTACCGGCATCATCCGCGATATCACGGAACGGCAGCGGTTGGAGCGGGAGCTCCACAAGCGCGTCGCGGAACTCGACGAGACCGGCCATCGCAAGGATGAGTTCCTCGCGATGCTCGCCCATGAGCTTCGAAACCCGCTCGCCGCCATCATCACCGCCGTGCAACTCTCGACGATGTCCGGCGTTCAGGACCAGATCAACTGGAGCATGGAAGTCATCAACCGGCAGGTCAAGCACCTCACCCGGCTGATCGATGACCTGCTCGACGTCTCTCGCATCACACGGGGCAAGGTTGAACTCCGGAAGGAGAAGATCGACGCCTACCCCGTCATCAACGGTGCCCTCGAAGCCATCCGGCCCCTCATCAAGCAGCGGAACCATGAACTGATCGTCTCCCTCCAGGCCGGTCTCCGGCTCGATGCCGACCCCACGAGGCTGGAACAAATCCTCGTGAATCTGCTCGCGAACGCCGCCAAATACACCGAGAGCGGAGGGACCATCTGGTTCACCGCCGGGCATGAGGGGAATGATATCGTCATCAAAGTCCGGGATACCGGCATCGGCATCCCGCCCGAGAAGTTACCCCAGATGTTCGAACTCTTCGCCCAGGGAGACCGGTCGCTCGCCCGCTCCGAAGGAGGTCTAGGGATTGGACTGACGCTCGTCCGCTCGCTTGCGGAGATGCACGGCGGGAGCGTCACCGCGACCAGCGAAGGTCCCGGCAAGGGGAGCGAATTCATGGTGCGATTGCCCGCCGTCGCAGCACGGGCCGAGGAAATCCCGAGGCTACCGGCGAAGACTCCCCAGGCAAATGCGCACCGAGCCCGGATTCTCATCGTCGATGACAACGTGGATATGGTCCGGGGGCTGGTGAGGCTACTGGAGCTCCTGGGGCATGACGTCCAGACGGCATACGACGGGCCGACCGCTGTCGAGGCAGCCCGCGTCCACAGACCCGAGTTCGTGCTTCTGGATCTCGGACTTCCCGGCATGGACGGCTACCAGGTTGCGACTCGTCTCAGGCAAGAGCAAGGCTCCCAGGATGCCGTCATCATCGCCGTCACCGGCTACGGCCAGGAAGACGACCGTTGCCGCTCCCGGGAGGCGGGCTTTGACCATCACCTGGTCAAACCAATTGACCACAATGTGCTGGTTACACTCATCAGCCAGTCGCAAGACATTATTGATTAGTTTTCATATTACATATCAAAAATAGTAATCTATTTATGAGAACCGATGCGAGTGTGGCTCTCAGACCTGATGTGACGTTCAGGGTTCGCCCATCTTCTCCACCCCACCCGAGAAGTTTTCCTTCCCGGCGGCGGCCCCGATATCACCGTGCCGGTTTTCAGTTGCGATAACGGACCTTATTTCGCCCTGCTAACCCAGGTTCATGCCCCCCCCAGCGGAGGGCGGCGGGGGTAACCCCGCTGCGATGCCGACCGCCTCCTGCAATAGACTTCCGCATGTAGGCAAAGCGGAGGTAAACCGCTCTGGTTGCCTGGCCAGTTCGTCCGCAAAGAGGCTCCTTGTGTAACAAGTGTGGAATCTATAGGATTGAGTTTGTGCGGACGGTGCGGTCTTGCAGAGTTGCGCCTCGGCGACCCACAACCCGAGCCGGATTCTCGACGGGTTTGTGAACTTCCGGGCAATTGGGCTCTCACCGGCTGGGTTGGTGAGTCCCTTGTATGAATTATCTCGGTTTCTTCCCGGGATGATGAAAGGGGCACGCCACCATGGATCTCGTTCGATCTGCGTGGCGGCGATACGCCGCCTCCGTGGTCGCCGTCGCGACGGCCGTGGTCGTTTGCCTGGCCCTCAGACCCTGGATCGGGCCATTCCTCTACCCGCCGTTCCTGATCGCCGTCCTGCTGTGCGCGCGATTTGGCGGCCTGGGACCGGGGCTGATGGCGACTGCCCTGAGTTGTGTGGCGAGCGGAATCTTGCTGGCCAGATCTGTCGGTCTCCCCATGACAACCGAAATTGGCGTCATCGTACGGCTCGTGTCGTTCACCGGGATCGAAATCCTCATGGTCTATTTCATGGTCGCTTTCAGGCGCGACCTGGCGGCCCTGCGCGAGTCCGAGACCAGTTTCCGCGTCCTGACGGAGACCATACCTCAGATCGTGTGGTCGAGCCATGCGGACGGCTCCGTCGACTACTGCAACCCGCGATGGCTCGAGTTCTCCGGACTGCTCAGCCAGCAGGCAAAGGGCTCAGGATGGAGAGTGGTCCTGCACCCGCAGGACCACGACATCACATTGGCGGCGTGGAAGCACGCAATCAAGACCGGCGAGGCCTACCGCCTCGAGCATCGGTTGCGGAACCGCATGGGCGTATACCGGTGGTTCCTGTCCCAGGCCGTGCCGAAGAGGTCCGAGGACGGCAAGATCCTCAAGTGGTACGGCACCTGCACCGACATTGACGAACAGAAGCGAATGCAGTCGGCACTCGCGGAGGCGGCCCGGGCGAAGGACCACTTCCTCGCCGTCCTCTCTCATGAACTGAGGACCCCGCTGACCCCCGTCCTGATGTCCGTGTCGGCGATGCTCGAGAGCCCCGAGATCAGCGCGTCCTGCCGCCTCGAACTGACCATGATCCGCGATAACATCGTGCTGGAGGCCCGGCTGATCGACGATCTCCTCGACATCTCGCGGATTGCGCGCGGCAAGATGCTCTACCGGTTCGAGGTCGTCGACCTGCACGGCGTCCTTCGACGGGTCGTGGAGAATTGCTTGGGCGACATCGAGCTCAAGGGCCACAGCCTGACGGTCGAGCTCGAAGCAGTCGAGCACCATCTCGACGGAGACTCGGCGCGGCTGCAACAGATGCTCTCGAACCTGCTGTCCAATGCCGTGAAGTACACTCCGGAGCACGGCCGGATCACCGTGCGGACGCGGTCGGATTCCTCGGGGCGTCTTTTCGTCGAGGTCGCCGACAATGGTATCGGCATCGACCCGTCTGACCTGCCCCAAGTCTTCAACGCATTCGATCGTCTCAGCGAGACGAGCCCGTCCAAAGTGGGCGGGCTGGGCCTGGGCCTGACGATCAGCCGATCGATCGCGGAGTCCCACGCCGGGTCGCTCGATGTGGCGAGCGAGGGAAGGAACCGCGGCACCACGTTCACGCTCGAACTGCCAACCGTCCCCGCACCCAAGGTCCGGGTCGAGGCCTCGGCCGCGACGGCCTCGACGACGAACCGAACCCTGCGAATCTTGCTGGTCGAAGACAACGCCGCGACGGCCCAGGCAACGGCCCAGGTTTTGCGTCAGAAGGGGTATGAGGTCAGCACGGTCGCCAGCCTGAAGCTAGCCCTGGAGGCCGTCTCCGGAGCTTACGACGTCATCGTCAGCGACCTCGAGCTGGGAGATGGCAGCGGGCTCGATCTGATGCGTCACGCCAGAACCCTCGGCAACACGCCGGGCATCGCCCTGAGCGGCTATGCGACGCAGGACGATGTCCACGAGTGCCTGGCGGCGGGATTCGCGCTCCACCTGGCCAAGCCGATCACGATTTCGATGCTGGAGAAGGCCATTCAGAAGGTCACCGCTTGCCCAGGACGTGCGCAGCACGAAGGGAAACCACTCTAGAGGCCTGATCCAGTCCCAGATGCTCTTTGATCTCGTCATTGCCAAGATCGCCCAGCTTTTCTCGCAAGGTCGCCGCATCCAACTCGCACCACACCAGCCCGCAGGTTGCACAGGCGATGGCTTCGCTCGGGACGGCGACCTCGGGAAGCTGGAAACTCAGCGCGAATAACTTCAATCCTTCGGGACGAAACCCCGAACGCCTGGAGATCGTGCCGTGCACAATCAGGGCTTTCCCGCATCGCGGGCATTTTTCGGTTGCGTCAGAATTGAAGCTATGAGAGGGAGGAAAAGGTCGACGCGACGGTTTGCAGAACCCCTGAGCCTGAGGAAGACTTTAAGGACGTTTTCCCCAATTTTCCAGTTTCCCCAGACCCGGAGACCTGCAA
>JBEKTN010000407.1:0-7165 GCA_049516015.1 Isosphaeraceae bacterium
AACGCGACAAGATCCTCCCCAAGTATGAAATCCTCATCCAACCTCAATCGATCTAACGGACCTCGGATCACGGAGAACCAAGATCGCGAATCAAGATGAAATTATTATCGGGGATTTCCCTGGGTCGTCGCTTGATCTTCCGGCTGCGGGGCGGAATTCCCTGGTCCGATGGATCCCGCCAGGTGACCGCCGCGGACGTGGCGCGGGCGCTCATCGATCGCAGCGATCCCAGCTCGTCCAAGTTCCAGGCGCGGTGGGCCGACCTGCTCGACCGTGTCGAATCGACCGACGACACCCGGGTCGAGGTCCGGCTCAATCGACCCCTCTACAAGCTGGGTGCCTGGTTCGAGTGGCCAGTCGGCCCGGCGCACGCAGGGATTGACGGCCGGGTGGCCACCGTGGAGCAACGTCGTCAGCTCGTCAGCGACGGCCTGTTTCTGTGCGTTTCTTCGTCGGACCGTACGATCGAGCTGAGCCGCGCCCTTGGTGCAGTCGCCGGCTCGCCGGCGGCCACCCCCGTGGCACCGGTCCGCAGAATCCGGGAGCTTCGCTTTCCACATGCCAGGGCCATGATCGGAGCCTTGGTCCAGGGCGAGGTCAGCTTGGCGGCTCATGTTCCCCCCGATCAGATCGCAGTCCTCCAGTCCACTGCCGACGTCAAGGTCGGGCGATACACGCATCCCTTGATTCACATGATCGCGCTCGATGGCCGGAACCCGGTCTTGAGGAACCGCTCACTGCGCCGGAGCCTCTCGCAAGCGATCGATCGCCGCGTGCTCCTCGAGGAAACCTTGCTCCATCGGCCCCCGGACGCGGGCAACGTCGTGGCCGACGGACCGTTCCCCAAGGGCAGCTATGCCGATGCCCCCGGAGTCAAGCCGCTGGAGCACAACACGAGCCTCGCCGTGATGCTGGTCGCGGCAGCCCGAAAGGAGCTGGGCGGCGCGCCGATCGAGCTCACGTTCGAATACCCGGCCATCCCCGAAGCGCAGGCGGTGGTGCCATTGATCGCCGAGGCATTTCGGTTCGCCGGCGTGCGAATCGAGACCGTCGAGCGCCCCGAGTCACAGCTCGAGACCGAGCTCCGCGCGGGCCGCCGGTTCGACTTGGCTTATCGCGCGCTACGGTGCGAGGAGCCCGTGCTGGATGCCGGGGTGTTGCTCTTCCCCGGCTACGACGCTGCACCCGATGCTGACGCTCTTGCCTCGGCGACAAGCACCCGCATTCTTCAGCTCTTGCTCCAGCTCGAACGGGCCGCCGATGTGCCGGCCGCCAGGGGCCTGGTCATCCAGATCGACCGCGAGGCGCGCGACGAGCTGCCCGTGCTGCCGCTCTGGCAGGTCGTGGATCATTACGCCTGGAGGACGCGACTGACGGGCCCCGGAGATGTTGCCGATCAGCTTTATCAGGGCATCGAATCGTGGGAAATCAAACCGTGGATCGCCAAGGACCCCTGGACAACCCGGTGAGCGGATCGCGGCAGACGGCAGACACCGGCCGATCGCGTCGCGGTCGCACCTGCGCCGTAGGCTTTTGCCTCTGCCTGGCAATCGCCCTGGCCTGCGTGACGCGGCGTGCCGTCTCCCGCGAGGACCCTCCGCCGGCCACGAAGTCGAAGGCGAGTCCTGCCGCGGCCAGTACGCAACCTCCGGTCAAGGCGGAGCCGGCGGCTCAATCCACGCCCGCCATACCGGCGGCAGCGGCGTCCCCCGCGCCCGAGGCAATCGACCGCCAGCCTTACCGGATCGAGCTTCATCTCTCGTTCGATCCCTCCGCCCGGATCGACCATGCGCGTCGGGCTGCCTTGCTCAAACAGTGGCAGGCCCAGGTGCGTCGCTTTGTCGGCCCGCCCTGGATCATCACCATCGCGGCGACGCCGAGTCCGCTCGCCAGCGGCAATCTCGAGACGCTCGAGGCCGAGGCCTTCTCCAGGTTCGACCCGACGTTCGACAAGATCTGGCTGGTGCGGATCTCGGCCCCAAGGCCGGCCTCGGGCCTGGTTTTCACCGGGCGAGAGTACGACACGGCCACGGGGCGGCTGGGGCCGCTCCAGGATCACACGGCCTTCGTGCTGGCCGACGCACCACGGGCCATGCTTCAGTTCGCGCTCGAGCTATTCAGCCCAACCGCCCTGATCACCGGCCAGGAGGGAGGCCGGGCGCTGCTGCTGGTTCGAGGCGGGTCCATCGCTCCGGCCAGCGAGATGGGCAAGGTCGTCTCCAAGGGGACGGTGCTCGTCCCCCTCCGCCTGATTACCATGAAGGATCACTCGGTCGCCATCCGCAGGATTGCCTTCACGTACTTGCGGACGGAGGAAACGGAAGGAGCGATAGCGCGGTGTGCCATCGTCAGTGCCCTGCGCGATCCCTTGACCCAGCGCGTGGCGCTGCCGAACACGCTGGCGGCGCTGGGGATCAAGCCCGGCAACAACACGCTCCGGCTCCGGTTCTTGAATCGTCCCGACCTGGCACCGGCCGCCGGCTACACCCTGGTCGCTCGGACGGTTCCCGACGGCCTCGCTCACGAGCTGGGCATGACCGATCGCGCCGGCAGGATCGCGCTGAAGCCTGGATTCGCCGACGGCCTCGTCGTTCTCCGGCTGGTGGCGGGAACCGCCGAACCGCTGGTCGAGTTCCCGATGATGCCTGGCGAGAGCTCCGACGAGCGCGAGATTCCGATCGATCCCATGCCCCTGTCCATTGGCTATCAGGTTCAGCTCGACGCCCTCCGCGACGAGGTCATCGACCTCGTGGCCCAGCGGTCGAGGCTTGAGAAACGGATGGAAGCGCGCCTCCAGGGCGAGGACCTTGAAGGTCTCGAGCAGGGACTGAAGGAGTATGTTCTGCTGCCGTCCCGCGACCTCTATGCGGACCGGCTCAGCAAGATGAAAGAGCAGGCCGCCAAGCAGCAGGCCAAGTCCAAAACGCCCGTCCTGTCCAAGAACATCCAGGCCCGGTTCAGTGAGCTGCAGGCATTGATCGACCGTTATCTCGACAACGAGGCATTCCAATCCTACACCGAGGCGCTGGAGCGAAAACGGTCGGAACGCGCCGGGGCCACCGCGACCAAGGGCAGCTCGAAACGCCAGTTGCCAGCGGCTCCCGCTCCCGTGCAGTCCAGCTCTCCAGGCGAAACGGCCCGGTCCGCTGGGCCCGGCCCCAGCGCCCAGCCCCAGGGGCCATCGGCCCAGCCCAAAACCGACAGGCCGCCGTACTGAAGCCGACCACGCCTGGAGGCCGGCCAATCGCGGGCCGGTCGCTCGCGCGTCAGCTCGTGACGGCACCCGCCTCGGCGGTCCCGCTCGCCGCCACGGGAGTTCGCCGCTTCCCGCGAGTGAACAGCTTGGCCAGCATCGCCCCGCCCTTGAACAGGCGCAAGAGCGCGGGGGTCGAGAGGTTGTCGATATGACCGTACCAGGTCGTCACCATCCGGGTGAATTCCAGCATCTTGTCGAGCTGTTCCCGCGTGTACTGCTCGGAATTATCACCGGCCTTGGCCTCGCGCACACAGTTCTCCAGGAGCGCGATGGTGGGGTCCATCTCGCGCCGCTTGCGTTCCGCCATGATGAGACGAAACGTCTCCAACACGTCCTTCAATGCCTCGAAGCGGTCGCGCCGATCACCGATGATATGCACCCGGCGGACCACGCCCCAGGTGATGAGCTCGCGCAGACTGGTCGAGACGTTCGACCGGCTCACATCCAGAAGCTTGCTGATTTCCTCGGCATCGAGCGGGCTCGGCGACACAAACAGCAAGGCATGAACTTGGGCCATGGTTCGATTGATGCCCCAGGCCTGGCCCATCTCGCCCCAGTGAAGCACGAACTTCTGAGCGGCCGGTGTAAGGTTCACGGTATGTTCCGCCTGGACTGGAGTAACGATTCCTACAGAAATTTTACTCGGCGGACCAGCCTCATACAAGAGAGCGAGAGCCCGGCGGACACGGGCCGACGCACCGGGCGGCCTCACAGTGGAGCGTGAGGCGTGGAGCGTTATCTCCCTCCTCGGCTTCACTGGCCACCATTCGCTGGATCGGGCCCGGTTGGGTACCCATGGCCTGAACAAATGAGCCGCAACTGGTCGGGAAAAGTCCGAGAAACGCGGAGTTCACGCAGCCAGAAACGGTTCGAGCGAGCACTGGAAGTGCTGGCAGCGCGTTGACTTGGGTATCCATGGCCTGAGAAGCTGGGGCCGCAACTGGTCGAGAAAAGTCCGAGAAACGCGGAGTTCAAACGGCCTTCAAGGTCACGAAGCATTGCGCCTCGGACGGTCTCTGCCATCCGATTCTGCGGCATATTCATGCCCCCATCCAACAAGCTCTCGGCGCTCTATAATTCCGGCATTTCCGGCGGTCTGACCCGTGAAACGACACAAGTTCTTTACCAGGTCGATAACACTAACTCATTGCCGCGCAAGGCGTAGCGTCAGTTTTCTGGCAGAGGCTCAAGAGCCTCGGAGCTTATGATCATTAGTGACCAGTCATGACCATTTTTGACAAACTGACCTGACAGGCGGAATCATGTCCACGCCAGGGATGAAGCTCGAAGACTTCGTTTCGGGAACGAGCCGCGGAACATCTCGTGTGCTGATAGCAGATGACAGGTCTTTTGGGGGGGTTCATGAAGGTCCAGGCTGCTCGCCAGTGGATTCCGCAAGCCGGAGTCGCGCGGCGTCTACACTTCTCCCCTCGAGCGATGATCCGGCAACTGGTCGATTGCGGTTAGCTCACCGTGCGACGAATTCCTGGCTGTCAAGCCCGGGTTTTGGCGGAGGGCGGTGACCACCTGGTCGCCCAGCACACCCGCCCGGCCAGCGCCAGAGTCCAGGCCAAGATCCCGCCCGTTTTCCACATCGAGGAATCCCGACATGCGACCGCTGAACTACCGGCAGAGACTGTTCGTTGAGCACTACCTCGGTGAATCGTCGGGGTCCGCCGTCGATGCCGCACGCCGAGCTGGGTATCGATGGCCTGAAACGCTAGGGCCGCGACTCGTCAAAAAAAGTGGAGTTCGGGCTGCCATCGATGCCCGCGTGGAAACGGCCGCGATCGCCGCCAACGAGGTTTTGGCCCGCATTGCCGACGTCGCGACCTCCGACCTGCTGAACTTCATCGAAGTCGACAGCAACGGCGATTGGAAGGTGGACCTGAAGCTCGTCAAACGACTGGGCCTGGGTCATCTTGTGAAGCGACTGCGAAAAAACAAGGACGGAACCTCGGACATCGAGCTGGAAGCCAGGGTGCCCGCCCTGGTCAAGCTTGGCGAACATTACAACCTCTGGAAAGTGGAAGCGCAGTCGCAACTCACCCTGGTCGAAGTGGCCAAAGGCTTGAAGGTACAGTATGACGAACTGCAACGAGAAGAACGTGATAATAAGACTGCTGAACATTTGTCGGGACCGGCCGGAGCTGTTCAATAAGCTGTTCTTGAAGCGCGCTCCCTACTGGTCGCGGCAGATGGATCTGTGCCGATCGGTCGTCAAGTACCGGACCACGGTCGCGTATTCCGGCAACATGGTCGGCAAGGATTACTGGATCGCGGGAATCATCCTCTGGTGGTTGCTCACGAGGCCGGACTCGCTCTGCATCATCACGGGGCCGTCGCAGATGGTGCTCGGGAGCGTGACCTTCAAAGAGATCAGACGGTGCCTCGACGGGGCCGTCATGCCGTTCGGTGGCAAGCTTTCCAGCGGCCTCAAGGCCAGCCCGGCGGTGATCGAGATCGCTCCCGGCTGGCAAGCCCTGGGGTTCAGTACAACGAGCGTGGAGCGATCGTCGGGGCAGCATGCCAAGCATCTCCTGACCGTGGTGGAGGAAGCCTCGGGAGTCGAGGATTTCGTCTTCGATGCGATCGACTCTCTGGGCTATGAACGTCTGGTGTGCATCGGCAATCCGATCCGGGCGGAAGGCAAGTTCGTCGACCTGATTCGCCAGGCCGACCGCGACCGGGCCGACAATGTGCCCCCTCGGCTGGCCGTCAACGCCATCCGGATTCCGAGCACGGAATCACCGCACGCGCAACAGGAGAAGAGCGAATTCGGGCTGGCCGATCGAACCTGGCTCGAGAGCATGTACCGCAAGTACGGCAGGCGCTCGCTCTGGGTCGGATCGCACATCGACGCCCGCATACCCGATGTGGACGCCCAGCAACTGATCGATCCCACGTGGCTCAATTACCACAGCTCGCAGCAACGGCCGCAAGTCCCGCCGGTTCATCCCGTCAACTTCACCAGGCGGATCGCCTGCGACCTGGCCGAGGGAGTCGGCCGCGACAGCACCTGCATCGTGGTCGCCGACGACTGGGGCGTGCTCGAGGTTGAGGTGGCCAACAACATGGGCTTGCCGGAAGCAGCCGCGGCGATCCATCGGCTGGTAACCAGGTGGAACGTACCGCACGACAAGATCACTTTCGACAAGCTGGGGATCGGCCGCAACTTCCCGAACCATCTGGCGCGCTGGGGCATCACGACAGCGATCCCCTACGCCGGGGAGGGCAGGCCGCAAGACCCAAGCTCATACGTCAACCTGCGCACCGAGGCCGGCTGGAAGCTGCGCAATCGGCTGGATACGACCCACCCGGTCTATGCGCCGCCCACCCCTGCTGGGGGCCCGCCAGGCTTGCCACTCCGATCGGTTCCACAGCGGCCGTTCTTCTTTTGCGCTGGCCCGTACTATCTCCGCCTGGTCGAGGAGCTGCGCCCGCTGACTTACGGACTGGTCGGCAGGAAGATCAAGCTGATGCCGAAGGACGAGTGGGCGACCATCCTGGGCCATTCACCCGACGTCGCGGACGCGTTGATCCAGAGCATGATCTTGACTTCATAAAAAGGAAACCTCATGATTCTTAACTTCGACGAACTGATGAAGCAAGAAGAGATGATCTCCGAGAACCTCCGCAAGGCAGACGACCGGTACATGGAGACCCTGCGTCAGAGGGCCTTCCCCACCCCGTCACCATTCGGAGTCGAGTGGGAGAAGCAGCGGGTGATCGAGGCATACACTCTGATCGCCCGATGGTCGCAAGGCAGGAAAGTGACCCCTACGATCTCAAGATCTTCAGAGACGAGACGTTGCGGATCATGTTGGTTGTGCTCAAGAGCATGTGACCACGGGCCGAACCACCTATTCCCCTCCCACCCCAACCCCTTCCCACTCAGATGACAACATG
>JBEKTN010000408.1:0-7149 GCA_049516015.1 Isosphaeraceae bacterium
TTTCCAGTGCGTATCGGTCCCCCTGGTCACTCAGAAGAGCGAAATGGCCGTCAGGGCGGATCGGCTTGCCGATGGCCACAAGTCTTTCATACCCAAGCGATTAGGTTGCGTCCCATGACCTTTTTCAACCCCGTTTTTAATTTCCTGACGCCTTAAGGCGTAAAACGATGAAAAACGCAGGCTGATGAGGGACTGGCTCCAGCCGACAAAGCTGGCTATGTCGTTCTGCGTCAGCCCCCAGCCAGCGAGCTTGCGAACCCGTTCAGGATCGATGCTTGGGACCATGCTTTCGGCCTGGTCACGCGGCAGGTTGGCGGTCGCGTAACAGAGCACCCGCCGGGTGGGTGGCTTGGGCCACGAACACCATCACTGAGGGAAGGGCCCGGTTCCGCATCGGCTCCCAGTGGTTCTCCAGATCCGGTTGCTGGAACAGGCACGCGAGTTCCCCTCCCGCGCGTTCCCTTGAACGAAGATCGGCCACCTCAAGGCTGCGAGGTGTGCCGGGCCAGACTCAAGATCTCGTCCTCGGGGATCTGTCGAGGCTCGACGGCGGAAGGGTTTGCCATGAGACTCGTGACCACCCCATCGCGAATCAGGTGGAATTGACCGGTCGTTTGACCCGGGAGTCGGGCCGCGACGTCAACACGGCACTCGCTGAGCATCGGCTTCATCTTGGCCAGCGAGTTCGTCTCCTTGACCTGGCCTACGAACCAGGTGCGGATGTTATCGCGGCAACGGTAGTCGAAATCGCCAGGACTCTGGGTCGCCAGCAGCAGACCCAGCCCCGCGGACCGCGCCCGGCGCAACAGGTGCTCCATAGGTTCCTTGCTTGCGGGCTGCCGCACCGCGGGGAGGTACAGGTCGGCCTCATCGAACATCAGGATGGCCTGAAGCGTTCCATCCGGGGCCGGAGCTCGACTGATCCAGCGCCCGACTTCCATCACGAATTGTGCAATCCAGAACTGCACGTCCTGGCTGCCGCCGAGAAACTTGGTGCTGATGATGCTCAGCCGCGTCTTTCCAGGTCTTGCGTGGCGGCCGAGGCCGAACAGGGCTTCGATCTCCAGTGGCTCGCCCCGGGCCGCCAGCAAATCACCGTGATTGAGCCGTAGCGTCTCCAGGTCCTGGACCAGCTTGTCGAAGAGCTTGACATCGAGCCGGCCGACCTCATTGACGAGGCTGGTGTCCTGATCGGCGATGAAACTGAGGAGCGATTCAATGGGCACGGGGTCTTGGGGGTGCTCCTGGCTCACGAGGTCAATCGCCCGGCCGAGAATTGCCAGCAGTGACTGATCGGGCTTCCTGTTGCTGTAATTCATCATCCCGGCCAGCGCCGAGGCCGCGAATCGCGCCGCTTGGCGACGTTCGAGGTCTGGAAGCGCTCCCAGCCCGGCGGGAACCGCCGCGATCGACAGGGGCCGGCCATCGGAGCGCCTAGGTGTATAAAGTGCAATCTCAACGTGGCGACGGAGCTGCTCAGCCCGTTCCGCCAGAGGGCCGTCGAGCTCATCGCGAATGCTCATTCCCGGGCGAGCATAGGCACAAAGATCACCCTTGCGATCGATCAGGATCGCCGGAATCCCTTGGAGCAAGAGCTGCTCGATGAGCCCCAAGGCAACCGTCGTCTTACCGCTGCCCGGCGCTCCGATGAGTGCCGCATGCCTCGTCAATTCTCCTGCCGACAGTGCGACTTTCTCAGCGCGGCGATCGGTCGTCGTGCCGACAACGAGCGCGACGGGCGGCGAGGATGAGGCTGCTGAGCGGCGATCCGTCAGCCGGCCATCAGGCTCGATGGCGCCCTGTGTGCGCGGACCGGCAGACGACGAGGCGCGTGTCAACCGGTCCAGATCCAGGATCGCCCGTAGCGAGTCAAGGCTGGTGAGTGGACGCGTCTGCGTCTGCCAGGGCGTGAAGGTCGCAGCCGCGCCGTGTTTCTCGCGGAAGCTTTCAAAGGCCAGCATCGTCCGCCAGTCGGTGTCCTCGACGATCACGCGGCGACCGCCGCCGGTGATCAGCTTGGCGATTAACTGGGCCACGACCGTCTTGGGATTGCTCGGATAAGCCGTGGATCGAACCACGACCACCGTGTGCTCGCCCGCGCGCTTCACCAGGTCCTCGATTTGCCTGCCCAGGCCGCCTCCTTGTGCTCTCTTGTTGCAGATCCCGATCAGGATCCGCTCCACGGAATCGTCTCGATCATGGATCTCGACCGGAACGAATCGCCCGTCCGCCTCGGCCATGAATTCATGGCCTGTCTCGAGCTCTCCGAAACAGGCACCGATGGCGCCGCAAAGCACTCGAGCCAGCTCTGGCTCCTCGGTCGGGACCACCAGCGAGACGGTCGTATGGTGTTCGTTCCAGGCCTGCTCGATGGTGTGATCAGGAGGACGTGGCGGCTTGATTTCTCCGTCAAAAGGGAAGGGAACGAGTCTCCCTTCCGCAACACACCGATCACGATAGACCTGGCATTCGTTGAGCACATCCCGCGTTCTCATTCCAGCAAGCCGGTGAACAAGGGCCGCAGGCAGGGGATAGGTGGGATCATCTTCGTTCAATGGTAAGTTGGCTGATTGGTATAGAAATTTCAGTCTTTCGGCGATCATCTGGACGATCTCGAGAGACTCACGTGGTGCCTTCAGGTTGATCGGGCCACGACTGTCCTGGATCCGATCCTGGGTAGTCTTGGCGAGATACTCTTTCAGTTTCGCGTAGTAGTCTTGCAGGCAGGAGATGACCACGATGGTGGAGGGAAGCCGGCTGACGATGTCGCAGAGGGTGGCCAGGGAGCGCCGGAACCGCGTCGGGGCGTCCTCCATGTCGAACATATCCTCGAGCTGATCGACGCAAAGGATCAGGGGGACGCCCTCCAGCGCCCACATCAGTTCACCCAACCGCTGAATGACCCAGTGCGGTGCGTCGGGGTAGGTGCAGGGAACAATGCCTCCCAGGAGCTGTCGATCGTGGGGCGTGAGATCCTCGCAGCGCAGGTACTTCAGCACACGGGCCTTGATCCGCGGATCGTCGTACTGCAGATAGAGCAGGGCCTGGGTCAGGTAGACGTCGATCGTCTTGAACCGATCGTCGAGGATGATCCTGTCCGCCAGGTCGCCCACGATGTGATCGAGCGTCTTCTGGTCCAGCTCCTCCTCACGGAGCTGGTCCAGGCCGGCCTTACCGGAGTCGTCAACGGCGATGGATCGGGCGAGTGCCGTGGAGAGCCGCATCAGACCTGTGCCCGAGGATTCGGGCTCGTAGTAGGGCTTGTCCAGTGATTCGATCAGGTTGTTCAGAACATAGCGTCCATACTGGCTGGTGAACGCAGTCATCTGCATGTAGCCGCAGTAACCGCGTCGAGATGAGTGAACCTGGTTGCGGAAGGCTCGCATCAGATGGGTCTTGCCGCTTCCGGAATCTCCCAGAAGCAGCATGATCCTGCCCGACGGCAATGCGGCCGGCTCGCACACGCGATTGACCAGGTGAGCGAACGTCTTGCGCACGCTCCCATGGATCGACTCCACGTCGAACGGGTCTTGCCTCCAGATATCGGTTCCGTAGGCGACCGCATGGAACAATCCGGGATGAAGCGAGGAGCAGAACGCTGCAACGCGCGGGTCATCGCGATGACTGGAGTTCAGTACGGTCGACCCGTCTGGCGAGGCCGAAGAGTCAGGGCTCATTGGGGGTTAATCTCTTTCGGATCCAATCCGGATGAAGTGGAAGACAGCGTTGAGGTAGGTGACTTCCGAGAGATGCACATCGTCAGGATCCATGGCCTGAACAAGGTCGGCACGGCTAAGGTCAAGAAGGCGGGCATTATTGGCTTCGGCGAGGCGCTGCTTGAACGCGGGCAGGTCCATGCCGCGGAAGTCCGCATCGTTCTGGAGTGCTCTCCAGACATGAATGATGAAGACCTTGTTGTCGCCAAACCGTCCGGAAGCACATTCCTCGGCTGCGGCTCGGACCTTCTGAACGAAGCCCACGAGCCCGGATGGCGAAGCTGAGGGTCGCCGGTCTGCTTGATCGCCGGCCCCGCTGATCCATCCGCGAAGTGCGGCGTCGCGCAATTCTTTTTCATCATCGCGCCGGGCACCGACCTGCCTGGAGACGAGACGGTCGAGCACTTTCTTGGGGTCGGCCGGTCGGTGGTCTCCCAGTTCGCGCCCGAAGATGGCCGCCTGAACCGTCTCGAGCGATATCTGCTCTTTCGGACCCATGGCGAGGAACTTTCTGGTCAGCTCGACCTTCACACTCTTGAGATCGGGGTAGTCGCCCAGGGGCAGGCCGAACTTCTGCCTGAGCACGGCCGCCTTGAATCCAGCGATACTGGAGAGAGCCTGGCCCGGCGCCGGCAGCCCCAACGATCGAGCCAGCAGCAGCGACTTCTTCAGAGCGGCCCATGTTGGCTTGGGTTTGGCGGGAAGCTGGCTCACGTTCAGGAACGCGAGGACGGTCTGCCGGCCCTCGGGAGTCAAGAGGACGGCAGGCACGGCATTCTTTTTCTTGGCCGGTGGACGCGCGACGAGCCCTCTGGTCGTCAGCTTGATCAGAGTCCGGTCCAGGACTTCGGTCAGGACATTCCCTGACCAGCGATGTTCCAGCAAGGACTCGAGATCTTTCCTGATCCTGGCCGGGCTATCGCCTTTCTCACCGACAGGCAGGAGCCGCGCCAGGACCAGCAAGTCGAGGGGGGAGAGGTCCGGTTCTTCGTTCATCGATGGTTCCTCAATCATCTGTGTGCCTGTTGCCGACAGAACACGACCGCCGCCAGAATCGTATCGAGCACCTGTTCCAGCCGGCAAACGATATCTTCGGCCAGCACGCGGACCACCAGGTATCCATGCTGCTGCAGCTCGAAGTCCTTGCGGCGATTTGATCTCCGGCCGGCCGGGACGTCATCCTCGGGCCAGCACAGCCGAGCCACGCTCGCGGCTCGTCCAGGGACGAAGAACCGCCTCAGCGAACGTGACGGCGGCGGACGATGCCATTATCCCCGGCTACTGAGCCCCTGTCCATGAGCAGGTATCAGGTCGGCAGGGCCCGGAACGCTCCATGAAAAAGAATCAATCTCAGCCTGTACTCGGGCGTTTTCAGGCCGTTTTTCCGTGAACCTTTCCCCTGAGTGCGAGGAAGCCCCTTGAGAGGAAAGGCGGGGAAAGCTAGCTTGGCAACAAGCCTCGCACGTGCGATGCACGGACAATCAAGACGCCATCAATCTAGGGGAGAAATGACATGTCGATCAAGAAAGGTGTAACCGCTTTCGCGGTCGGTGTTCTCGTGTGTATCGCCCTCATGGGACTTCACACCTCGGCCGTCGCCCAGCGCGAGGCCGCGAAAGCGAAGACCGAGGGCGTTCAAGTCAGCAAAGCGGTCGCCATACTCGAGCACACCCAAGGGAGTGAGGCGAAGGGGCGCGTGACGTTCACTCAGACCGAGCACGGGATCCAGGTCAAAGGAGAAATCTCCGGCCTGACGCCCGGTGAGCACGGCTTCCACGTCCACGAATTCGGTGTCTGGTCGCCAGATGGCAAAGCGGCGGGGGGCCATTTCAACCCCACAGCCCAGAAGCACGGCGAGCGGGAGGCTGCCAAACGGCACATCGGTGACCTGGGCAACATCAAGGCCAACGAGAACGGCAACGCCGTGATCGATTTCGTCGATCCCCGCCTGACCTTCCACGGCCCTCACTCGATCATCGGCCGCGGTCTCGTCGTCCACGAGAAGCCTGATGATTACGGCCAACCCACCGGCAACGCCGGCGGCCGCGTCGCCGTCGGGGTCATCGGCGTGGCCCAGCCCTGAGTGACGGCGAATGACCAAGTGCAGCGACCGGATTCCGGGGCGGCTCTACCCACCATTCAGCCTGGCGCCGGAATCCGGCCTTGTCGTCAGTTCCGTTCTCGGTTCGGCCACACTTACTGCTCGGGCCACCGTGTGCCCTGGCGCAGCCAGGCAATGACATGATCGCCCGCGGCGAACAGGCCGAAGCCCATGATCCCTAACGCCATCGTCCCCACAAGAACAACGATCCCTAACGCCATCGTCCCCACCATCACGGCCAGCGTCAGCTCGAAGGCCATCAGAACAGCCAGTAAGAGCGGGCCGACCATCGGGTCGAGAAGCAGCCCCACCCAGAGGGCGAGCAGGACCAGCGAAACGACCCAGCTCCGCACCTGGAACCGCCGGGACCGCTGTTTTCCCTCCTGATCGTGCCAGGAACCGCCCGAGGTCAAATCATGCTCGGACTTACGCCCAACGACCTGACGGGGAGAAAAGTCCGGGTCATGCCGGAGATCGGGAAAGGCGCTTGCGGATTCTTGGTCCATTGCCGGGCCGCCTCAAAAGTATGACCGAAACCGGTTTGCAACGGCTTTCCAGCCTGATGCTTCGGCGGGTTCCCGGCCGGCGCTGGCGTCAATCCAGGAGAAACCTGGGCGGATCGGCATCCTCGTGCCGGATCTCATCGACGGGCTCTTTTTTGCCCCATCCCGCATAAAGCCGATTGGGTGCGTTGAAGACCAGGCCGGGGATTTCTCCCACGTTGCGATAAGCATGGACGACGCCGGGAGGAATCCAGACCGAAGTCGGATTGGAGGCACCCACGGTGATGACCGTGCGATGCCCCCGGGTCTTGCTGTCTGGGCGGGAATCCCACAGGTAGAGCCGAAAATCCGAAGGGCCGATGAACGCGAAGCCGTCTGTCTGGTCAACATGCTCGTGGGGGCCCCGCGCCACCCCAGGCAAGGTGGAGGAGACATACATCATCGTGGGCCAGCGATCCTTGTCCAGTTCGTCGTGCCGGAAGGTCTCGACGAGCCAGCCCCGTTGATCGTGGAAGAACTTGAGCGCACGAATCACCACCCCCTCGATCTCCCCATCCACGTATTTTAAACCCTGTTTCAGCTCAGCCACCAATGACCTCCTTAATTCCTTGGAATCACGGATGCTCTTAGAAAATCTTCATACGAGAAGCCGTGTGGGACCCTGAATTTGCCAGGGCCATCGGTGCAAACGTACCTCGAGACGAGCATCCTAAGTGGTCCGTTTCACAAATAACGTCGTGGTAATCCTGGCCTCCGGCGTTAGGCAGCGGAAGCTGCTAAGAAGTGCGGCACCGCACGCTTTAGCCAATTCAGCAGGTCTTGTCGAGTG
>JBEKTN010000409.1:0-7140 GCA_049516015.1 Isosphaeraceae bacterium
CCCTGCAAATTCAAGGGGAAAATCGCTCAAGACGTGGCACCATGTGCAGCGAGGGAATACAGTTGCCGCTCCATCGCGAAAGGACTTACGGCAAGAATCGCCGGACTACTGTCAAAAACCTGTTAGAGGAGGCGGGGGAGATCCGGGGATCGGTGCTCGACGCCGGCTGCGGCACCGGAGAGAACGCCCTCTACCTGGCATCCCGCGGGCATGAGGTCTGGGGTCTCGACTTCATCCCCGTCGCCATCGAGCGAGCGAATGTCAAGGCGAAGGAGCAGGAGCTGGGCGTCCATTTTCAGGTCGGCGATGCCTTGAAGCTCGATCAACTGGGTCGCACCTTCGATACGGCGATCGACTGCGGGCTGTTTCACACCTTCGCCGACGAGGAGCGACCGCTGTACGTTTCGGGGCTGGCGACGGTTCTCCGTCCCGGAGGTTCTGTCCACATCCTCTGCTTCAGCGATCAGGAACCGCCCGGTCAGGGACCGAGGCGGGTCACCCAGCAGGAGATCCGTGACGCCTTCGGTGACGGCTGGCGGGTCACCGAGATCCGGGAAGCTCGGTTTCAGACGTCGGACCACCCGGAAGCCAGGACATTCAGCCCCGGAGGACCGAGGGCGTGGCTGGCAACGATCACCCGGACCTCAGCAAGCCGGTGATGGAGGCAGACACCAACATGCAACCCGATTCTACCCGGGAGCAGGCGAATATGACAGTGGAATCAATCGATCGCTGATCACGAGGAGATCCTGTAAGGATAGTCGCCTTCGGAGGCCGGGCAGGGACCAATCCGTTCTCCGTCGAGTGTCCGCACGTCGTCTTCCTGGACGGTATTCGCATCACCCGGCTCAGATGGTCACCGCAAGAATAACCCCTCGAGACTGACTTGAGGTGTCCGTGCTGGCTCTTCCTCGATGGGCTCCGGTATGCTGAGGCCATACCCGTCTTCTGCCCAGCCAGGAAAGGGTCTCTCATGGATACCTGTCCATCGGATCGCCTCGCTGATGCCATCGGATCGAGCTCCAGCCGGCGGGATTTCCTGCACCAGACTGCGGGGATCGCTGCCGGCATTGCCACGATGGCCACCTCGGTGCCAGCCAAGGACCAACCTGCCTCAACGTCCTCGCTCTTGCCGGCCATTCAACTGGGTCCACAACGAGTCACTCGGCTGATCATCGGGGGCAATCCCGTCTACTGCTACTCCCACTTCAACAAGCACTTCGACCGCCACATGACCGCCTGGCACACGCCGGAGCGGGTCATGGAATTGCTCAAGCGGTGGGAGGATTGCGGACTCAATACCTTCCAGAACAGCTATTCTGAGCGAACACTCTCCGACCTGGAACGCTACCGTGCTGCGGGCGGCACAATGAATTGGCTCTGCCTGGGCAATCCCGACTGGGATGAGCATCCCGAGTTCATCGACGACGCTGCCAAACACAAACCCATCGGCATCTCCCCCCACGGGCACTTGAACGAGCGGCTCCATCGCCAGAAGAAATACAACGTACTGACCGGCCTGTTGAAGCGAATCCGGGACCACGGCGTCCTCGTCGGACTCTCGGCCCACGACCCGACCCTGATCGAGACCGCCGAGGAAAAGGGTTGGGATGTCGATTATTATATGTGCGCCCTCTATTTCCTCACTCGGACCAAGGACGAGTACCGGGCGATCCTGGGCAGCGACTTGCCGCTGGGCGAGATTTACCTGTCCTCCGATCCTCCCAGGATGTTCAAGGCGATCAAGGCGACCTCGAAGCCTTGCCTGGCATACAAGCTCCTGGCCGCTGGGCGTCGGATCGGGAGTCCCGCCGAGGTACGGCGCTGTTTCGAGGAGGCATTTGCCAACCTCAAGCCCAAGGATGCGGCGATTGTGGGGATGTACCAGCAGTTCGGCGATCAGGTGGCTGAGAATGCCGCAATCATCCGCGAGGTCGGTTCGAGGGGATGAGGAGATCAATGACCGATCTGGTCTGCGAAACGCTCGGGGGCGCTCGAGTCCGCTCCGCTGATCGGACTGTCCGCACGCTCCCGGCGACTACGCCCCCGAGAAACTCAGGGCGATGCTGACGGCGACCCCGATCAGTGAAATCTCAGCAATCCTCGATCGACCCCATCTCATATCCACTGGAGGTCTTCGACCGTCCGTTCCACCCGCACGTCGCCTGTGTTGAGAGTTCCAGCAGGCTCGAACAGCAGCACATGGACCTCCTCGTCAGCGACTGGGCGGTGCTCGACGCCTTGGGGCACGATCAAGAACTCACCTTCCTCCAGCCAGACCTGGCGGTCCCGGAATTCCATCCTGAATCGCCCTTTGACCACCAGGAATAGCTCATCTTCGTGGTCATGCTTGTGCCAGACGAACTCGCCCTGGAATTTTTCTAGCTTGACGTGCTGCCCGTTCAACTCGCCCACGATCCTGGGGCTCCAGTGATCGTGGAAGAGGTCGAGCTTTTCCCGGATGTTCACCTTGTTCACGGCTCGATCCCTCTCAGTGCCACACCCGTTCGATCGCCGTACTTTCCGATTTCTGTCTGAAACTCCGGCGGATGACTATGTACCGGAACTCGATCCTGGTGACGTCGTGGTGTACCACCTCGCCAGAATCGACTCTGTGTCATCGCGTAGTGAATTTGTGCGACCAGGCACTCTGAGTCGGGCCGATTGCGGTACAATGATTGCCGCTGCCGGGGTGTGCCGCTGGGGAGGAGTGCGATCGAGCGTACAATCGGAATCGCCCGTCAGGTGCAGCGGCTGCAAGAAACATTCCTCAGGCCAGCCGAATGCCGGCCAGTACGCTCTCAGGCTCGGTGCTCTCGAACGGCGAGCAAGGTCTGAGCGGCAGACTTGTACCGGCTTCCATCGTGCACGTTTGCCAATCGTCACTGAGTCCCGGAGGCATGCGATGCGACGGTTCCTTCTCGCGGTTTTTTGCGGGCTGATGGTGGTAATGCTGGGCTCACGATCGCGTGCGGCCGAAGAGGGCCAGGCGGTCAAGGAAGAGCTGGCGCGGATACAGGGAACCTGGCAGCTCGTCTACGCCGAGACCGATGGCAAGACGGCTCCCGGCGAGCGGATTCAAGCCGTCCGAGTCGAGATCAAGGGCAACAACCATGCGGTCTACTTCGGCGATAAGCAGGTTGTCCACGACGTCAGCTTCACGCTCGATCCGACCGCGACGCCCAGGACCAGCGACGACACGATCAACGACGGCCCTGATAAGGGAAAGCAGATTCACGGCATCTACGAGATCGAAGGAGACACGCTGGCCTCCTGCGTTGCCAAGGTTGGTGAGGACCGGCCCAAGAATTTCGCCACCACGCCCGGGTCGGGGCACACATTTCGCGTCTTCAAGCGCGTCCGGCCCAATGAAGACCCCAAGGAAAAGGCCGTCCGCGACGAGCTGATCCGGTTCGGCGGTACCTGGCTGTTTGCCGAACTGGAGATTGGCGGCAAGAAGGTTCCCGCCGGCGACTTCGCGACGAACCGGCTGATCCTTCAGGGCGATCGGTTCCTCGCGACCGATCCGAATGAGACCGCCGCGGGGTACTACAAGATCGATCCTACCCGGGTTCCCAAGACCATCGACCTCGTGTTCACGTCGGGCTCGCCCAAAGGAACGACGGTGCGTGGAATCTACGAACTGAACGATGACACCTACAAGCAGTGCTTGAGTGTGGACGATACGCCGCGTCCTGAGAAGTTCGAGAGCACGCCCGGCAGCACGTACGCCCTCGAAGTGCTGAAGAAAGAAAAACCCTGAATCCGCCCAGGACCCCAAGCGACCAACGGCTCCACGATCAGCTTCGGTCAGCCGGTTGGATCGGAAGCTCCCAGTCGACACGAAGACCGTCAGGTGATTCTTGATCTTTTGGGGACCTTCTCCCCGCGTGGGATCGGGCTCTTGTGCTGGTCGCTTGTCCTCTTCCTGGTCTCGGTCTCATCTTCGCGTGCGCAGTGGGTGCAGCAGGTTAGCACGGCGGACCGCCTTGGTTCAAGGGAGGGGTCGAGCCGGGCCGGATGGCGTGAGTTGTTGAGGCCGTGGGGAGACGAGCGAGATCGCAGTCTTTCCCACCGCGAAGCGGTTTAGTTCAAGTCTGAGAAACGCGGAGTTCAAACAGCCAGAAACGCCCCGAGCGAGGACAGGAAGTGTTGGCAGCGCGTCGAGTTGGGTGTCCATGGCCTGAAAAGCTGGGGCCGCAACTTGTCTAGAAAAGTCCGAGAAACGCGGAGTTCAGGCGGCCTTCAAGGTCACGAAGGCGGAACGGGGCCACCTACTTTCGAGCGCCCGGGGAGCGTGGTTGGCCCCCAACGTCTTTCGACCTCTGACGACTTCTTCCCAACCCTAATCATTGAGTGTCATGACGTGCTGGTAATCGTAGTTGCCTACGGCGTCACCCTCGGTGATCCCGGCCGTCTTGTCGAAGATGTAGTGTATGCCCAGGTAGATCCGGCTCATGCCGTTCTCCTCGGCCGCGGCGCTGAAGCTGTTGAACGTTTCGTAGGTGCCCGGCTCTTCGTCGGAGCCGATGGTGAACGTCATCCGATCGGTACCGTAGAAATCGGCCAGGGTCGTGAACAGGGCGGCCCCGAACCCGGCGTGTCCCGAGACGTAGGCCGGGAAATTCGGCGTGAAATTCGCCCTGACCCCATCGCCTGGAGACCCCAGCGGCGTCCAACTGGGATCGGCGACGGTGGCTTTGTTGCCGTCTTGACTGGTATCCCGGATTGCAGTGATCGGCCGCCACAAGTTGTACTTGTACTTTGCGTCCCAGGTGACGATTCCAGCGTCGGCCATGGCCACGTCCACCAGGGCGAAGAGCCGGGCGTCCTGGTCGAGCGTGTTGTGCTGCTCGAGCGCGACATCCTGGGCAATCTGATTGTAGAGGACCGGCGGGGGCCCCAGGCTCGCGACGTCGTAGGCCCAGAAATCGCCGATCTGCGTCTCACGGGCAGTCCGCGTGGTGCTGTTCTTCGCTCCCAGGGATTCCGTCAGTTTGACGGCCGCCGCGTACGCGCGGCTGTTCAGCGCGGGGGGTGGAGGAGGCAGAAACTGCTTGGCGCTCGGGATCGCGAACGGCGTGACCTGGCCCCACTCCGGTCCCCAGGCGACCGAGTAATCAGGAGGGGTCGGGCGCCACTGACCCGGCACTGTCCCCGGCACGTACGGCACCTGGAGGCTCGAGCCGTCGTTTGCCCGCCAGGCCAAGATGCCCGCGGCGACGGTGTCTCCCACGGCGAGTCCGGCGGTCTTGGCCGCACCGTCGGGGATGTCGGCCAGCGACTCGGCGAGCGTGGCTTTATACAAGGAACGTTCCTTCGGGATCAGGCTCAACAACACGTCGAACGCCGCCTCCGAAGCGGCCGCCTCGGGCGATGCCCCTTGCGCTTCCGCGGCCGGAACGGCAACCTGGTAGACGCTGCCGAAGTGGTCGATGCCGTTGACGGCGTCGTACATCGCGGCCTGGACCATCGCCATCGTCCGCGTGGACAGGCCGAGTGTATCCTTGGTCGCTCGGATGGCGTCGAGCATCGTCTGGTTCCAGGCGATGATCACGTCTCCGCGGGTGATTCTCGTGTCGGCCGTCGCCTGCTGGCCGCCGGCGTCGGCCTCGACGTGGAACGGCGTCACGCCGATCCCGACGGACACGGCGAAGTGGTAATTCCCCTGAGCGTCGGCCGTCGTGGTCTGGGTGAACGTGCCGGTGTCTCCCTGGTCGAGCCTGACCGTAACGCCCGGTTGCGTCTGGCCGGAGATCGTCACGTTCGAGCTCATCACCACGCCGTTCATGTCCGGGTTGGACGACGGGTCGAGCCCGGCCGTCAACATCAGCGGCTCGACCTTCATTGCGGCCCCGAGGTTGAGGCGGGCCAGGGACACGTCTTCCGCGTTGATCGTGCCGGCGGCGGTGGGGTCGGCGGCGAGCGAGTACCCCGGCTGACCCACTTTCAGGCCCTTCAGGCTCCGGATGAGCCGGATGTCCTGGGCGGTCACCTTGTGGTCGCCGTTGGCGTCTCCGACCAGGGACATGTCGAACTGCAACGGCCCCGTGGCGTCCGGCATCTCCGCCTGAACGACGTAATTGCCCGGTGTGACGCTGACCACGAAGACGTCCCTGGCGCCCCCGGAAGGCTGGTTATTCTCGGCGAGAATCTTTTCCGAAGAGCCCTTCTGCGGCGTCATTGTCATGGTCACCGGACCGCTGCTGCCGGCAGGCGCTTCAATGGCAAGACTGAGCAAGACCCTGTTGTTGTGAAAGGTGAACTCCGACCTGCTCACGTGCATGGTGATCGCCGCGGGGTCGGACGGCATTGCGGAAGCCATGGTGAACTGGCCAAGCAACGAGGCGTCAGCCGAAAGCAGTTCCCGCCGCTCTAAAACCTCGGTACACGGCCGAAGTCGGGGGCGCTTCGGTCGCGATTTCAGATCCATTCGTTGGGAATGAAGATTATCCGTCAGCATGAGTGGTTTCCATGGTTAGTCAGGACAAGACGTGCGGGACCACCGGTCTATCCTCGTCCCGCGATCTCGCCCCCGGGAAAATCGCCAGGACGGCTGCGACCGCAATGAGACAGCATCCGTGTCAGACCCTGCAGACCTTTCGCCTGCGTTATCATGAGCTTCGCAGCGAACAAGCGATCCGAGATCCGAAGGAACGAAGGGATCTAAATACTCGGGATTATGCTTTGTGATTGAGGCGCTTACAATGGTCGACTCCGTTTAGACGGGCGTATCGTCTTGAATGATGCGAAATCTCAACTTGGAGGCGACGCTTGGACAAAGTCGACCGCGCGGCGACTGCGACTGGTGTCACGCTTACGAATCATTGCCAGTGCGGGCACAGGCTCGATGACGACTACCTGCATGGCGATGTCGGTGCCGCGTTCTGGCCGGACGCGCCGATGGATACGGGCACTTCAAGCAGTTCCGGCTTCCCCTTGACGAGGCCATCCCGGTCGAATGCTCCTGCATGCTGGGTGGAGGCGAGTATCTGGATTTCGTAAGCGTCGAACTGTGCTAGTACTACAGCGCTAAGTCGCTCCCCAACGGCACCGGGGGGTCTCGGTGAGCTTGATACCTAACATGTGAAGTCGTTTTATCGTTCGCTTGGTGTGGCTTTTGCGGGCCTCGGCATTTCT
>JBEKTN010000410.1:0-7127 GCA_049516015.1 Isosphaeraceae bacterium
CATGCATGAACCTCCATGTAGGGGGCATCCTCGATCGCCCAATGTCCATGCATTGTGCCACAGGCTCTTACGCGGCGAAAGACCCCGTCCGATTTGGCGGCTAACCATAAGGTCGGGTGACAGCGACGACGCCCCAGGGGACTGAGCCATTGTACAAGAGGTTACAAGGACGAGCAGCGCGACCGGTCCGCGAGTCGCCCTCCCGATCGAGCGGAATATGTGGAACCACATCGTGTTTCTCCCCCGCGGTGCCTGTCGCGGTAGACCCACTTCCCTGTGCTTTCTTCGGGTGAATCCTCGAGTCCGCTGAGCACTATTGGACGAACGCCAACTCCTCGAATTGTGCCCACTCCAGACCTGGCCCCTGCGCGGGCTGAAGACTCCGCACGGAGTCCGTTCATGCTACCAGACAATCCCGGCCGATTCACCCAGTGACAGCCCGGATGGTACTCCGACGCGGAGATCGGGAAGCTCTCCAGAGTGGGCTGCTTGGTCCGGACTGGAGAGCGCGAGGCAAAAATTGGTTCAGGCTCGCCGGGCGCATTGCCGGCTGTTAGATTGAATGGCGACCTGGTGCGGCGGACCGGCAATTCGTTGACGAATCGCATTTCAAAACCTCGAGGAGGAACGTCCGTGAGTGGGTCACTATAATTCCGGCGTCGAGAGCTGCTGATCGCGTCCGGGACAGCGAGCCTTGCGCTATTAATGGCTTCACGGGACCAGGCCGAGGAACCGGCCGGGAAGGAACTCGGCGAAGAACAAACCAACAACCACGCTCTGCGGCTCTGCGTGGACCGATACTTGCCGGCCGAGCGGTTGGAGGAGGGGCTCGCGGCGGCGGTCAAGGAAGATCGCGAGAACAACGTGCTCCGAGCATTCCGAGGCACTCGGGCGATTGATAAGCCCGCGCCGGTAGGAACCCCCAGAGCCGCCATTGCGTATGCCAAGAAGTGGGCCCAGAACCGCGTCCTGAAAATCAAGTTCCTTGGGGGAGAGGCTGAAGTCCGCAAAAAGGTCCAGCAGCGCGCTGAGGAGTGGATGAAGTACGTCAACATCACGTTCCGGTTCGTCGACACCGGCCCGGCCGAGATCCGGATCGCGTTCGATCGAACAGCGGGGTCGTGGTCCTTCCTGGGTACCGACAACCTGACCATACCGACCGAACGGCCGACCATGAACTACGGCTGGCTGGATCCCGACTCCGATGAGCCGACCTATTCGTCGGTCGTTCTGCACGAGTTCGGGCATATGCTGGGCATGATCCACGAGCACCAGAGCCCGGCCGGAGGGATCCGGTGGAACCGCCAGAGGGTGATTGACGACTGCTGGCGGACCCAGGGGTGGGACGCCGAGCAGGTGCAACGCCAGATCTTTGACCGATACCCGCGGGAGCAGACCCAGTTCACTCATCTCGACCCCACCTCCATCATGATGTATGCGTTTTCGAAAGACTGGAGCCTCGACGGGACCGGAACTCCGTGGAACACCAAGCTGTCGGCAATGGACATCGATTTCATGAGCCGCCAGTACCCCAAGGCTTGACCGGGCACTCTCTCGGAGGATTCACCATGCGCGCTTCCTCTACTCGTGGCTCTCATTCTCAGCATGACACCTGCTCAGAGCACGGCCGCGGAGCCCGACGGTGCTCCGAAAAAAGCATCCTCGGCCGGCCCACGGCTTGCGCTTCTGGTTGGAGTGACGCAGTACCAGAACTTCCCCTCGCTCGGGCTGGATGGCCCGGCCAACGACGTCATCCTCATCCGGCAGACGCTCAAGGACCGCTTCGGGTTCCAGGACCCCGATATCGTGACCCTCTCCGAGGCAGACGGGCAGAAGGACCCAGCGCGGTTGCCGACTCGTTCCAACATCGAACGTGAGATGGTCGCCCTGGCGCAGAAAGTCGTCGAGACGAAGGAGGCCAAGGTGGTCGTGTACCTGTCGGGGCACGGTAGCACCCAGCCCGACCTGCTCCGCGAGCCGGCCGACGTCAAGGCCGACGGGAGGAGTGAGGTGTTCCTGCCGACCGACTTCGCCGGCTGGGACGAGCAAGCCAAGCGGTTGAAGAACACGGTCATCGACTTCGAACTGCGGAAGTGGCTGAAAGACATTCGAGACAAGGGCGCACGCGTCTGGGCGATCGTCGACTGCTGCTATTCAGGCACCATCGCCCGGGGACTGGAAGTACCACGCAAGGTTGACGAACGGGACCTCCGCCTCGCCATTCCGCGCGCGGCATTCGTGGAGGCCGAGCGGCGTGCGTCAGCAAGCCCCGCCGCGGGAAGCCATGAAGCTGCCAGGTCCCCCATCGACGAGCCGGGGCTGGTCGCCTTCTATGCCTCTCTGCCGACCGAGACGACGAGCGAGGATGTTCCCCCTGATGGCTCAACACACGAGAAGCAGGAACAGAAGAAATACGGAATCTTTACCTGGCACCTTGCCGAAGTGCTCAATGACGTGACTGGCGGCCGCGAGCTGGATATCACTTTCACAGAGCTCATCAAGCGGATCCAAGCCAAGTATTACCGTCTCGGGAGGGACCACCCGACCCCGCTGGTCGAGGGTCTCGACCGTGACCATCAAGTTCTCTGGAACAAACCGGGGGATAGGCCGCGGCGGAGCACGATGTTTCTGAAGATGGCACCAAACGGTGCTCTCAAGATCGATGCCGGCCGCCTCCACGGGCTGATTGCCAACTCTGTGCTTGGGGTCTATTCACGGCAGAGCGCGCCTGGGGCAGGCAAGCTGCTTGGTCATCTCCTGGTGACGGAGGTTCGGACTGTCGATTCGGATGTCGTCCCGTGGGACGAGTCGCGAGCCGCCGACTTTCAGAAGAACAGGTACATAACGCCGAAAAAAGAGGACCTCCGGGGCGGAGAGCCATGCGAGACTGTATTCCTGGCTTATGGCGATCTGAAGCTACGAATCGCGGCTGCCACGACCGACGAGCAAGGCAAGCCGATCGATCCGAAGTCGGTGCAAGCGGTCAGGGAAATCCTCGGCAAGCTCACCGAGAGGGCGAGACAATTCATCACAGTCGTGGAACCCGGAAGCGCACAGTGGTTGGTCCGTCCCGCTGGTCAGGATCTCCAGCTCCTCCGCAGGGAAGGCATGTCGACCGGACCGTTGACGATCCCTTCAAGCGACCCCGCGAGGTTATCCGATCGCCTCACAGCGATCGCCCGCGCCCAGATGTTACTTCAGATGGAGACAGGCGATTCCCCGGCGGACGAGGCGAGCGTCAGGGCCGGCGAAGCGATCGCCTTCGACGTCACGCTTCTGCGCCAAGCCGGCGGGACAGGCGAGTTCAAACCGGTGCCCCTGGACTCAGGCACGGGCCCGGTCCTGCAGGTCGGCGATAAGGTTCAGCTCCGATTCCTGAACCGCGGCGTTCTCGACGTCGACATCACCGTCCTCCAAGTTGACCAGAATTACGACATCCTCCCGATGTTCCCGTACGGGTCTGGGGGAGTCCTGAACCGGCTGTACTCGCCCGAGAAGATCGAGAGGGCGGACAAGGCGTTGTACACCGGCCGACCGCGAGTGACGGAGGATGGGGTCACCGCGCTCAAGGACCAGGACGGTGTCCAGCGGGGAGTCCACTACTTCGTGGTCATCGCTCTCAAGGGGGAGGGGGACCCGGTCGACTTCCGCGGGCTCGCGAAGCCCATGGGAGGGGAGAGAGACATCCCACGCGGGCCCGCGCGCGACCCTCGCGCCATTCTTAAAGCGTTACAAGGCCAAGGCGATGTTCGGGCGGGGCTTGAGCCGGATGCCCTGAACGACTATGCCGTACGAGTCATCCGCTGGCAGATCGAAAAGCCCAAAGACAGGAAATGAGCCACTGCGGGGCACGACACACAATCCGTCTCGAGAATGGCCGCCTCCGTTCTGTGTGACGTCGCTCGATCATTCATTGATCACGCAGCATCCGCACAGGTTCGACGCCATGAAAACTCGCCTGATCGTCATCGTCATGACAGCGCTGGCCATTTCGGGCTGGTCGTGTTTTCTTTTGCGCTCGGCGTCACGACCGGGAGAAGGAACAGGCAAGCGGGTACGCGTGCCGAACCATCGTAGCATGACACATATATAAGAAACTTAGATAATGTCTTGCTGCCAAAGAGACGACGGGTTCGTCCGGATCGACTTCCGATTGCAAAGGGAGAAACCGATGATCGCCCTAGGACTCGCTTTCCTGTTGTTCTGGAGCGTTCAAGCGGGGCACGGCCAAAGTGCGGGGGCACCAACGAAATCAGCGCCACAAGCGCGCCGCAACGAGCGGGACGCGTTGGCGAACCGATGATTTGCGAGAATTTGGCGAATTATTTCGCGGCGCCCATCTCCGCCATGCTCTACGGAGATCACGTCGGCACATCCGCGAGTCTAGATGATTATCCGTGCGACATTCTTAGCCTCAACAAACGCCGAAACTTGGGAGAATTTGATGTGGAAAATCCTTCTAGCCGTAGCCGCCGCAGGAGCTCTCGGCGGCCTTGCTAACGCCCTCTTGAGTGGGACGGGATTCGTCTTGCCTCATTTCGAGCTTGTTGCCGGATCGCATGTTCTAGCCCCCGGATTCGTAGGGAGCGCATTTATCGGCGGCATCGCGGCTTTCATCTCCTATGGCCTCTACGGGCCGTTTTCAAACCTGGCTGTTGTGAAAGGGGGTCAGGGTCAGCCGCAGGATGGTACATCCTCCTCCGCTCAGTTGACTTTGGCCGCCTTGGCTGGCGCTATCCTCGTCGGGTTCTCGGGTGGTCGCTGGATGACCACTGAGGCCGATAAGCAATTCAATCATGGAACGGCACTTGCGACGGCTCAGGCCGCCGAGTCGTTCATCGCCTCGAAAGAAAATAAGGGCGCGATGATGACGCTACCCGCGGGTAGCTCTCGTGGGATTGGCAAAGCAGATATGGAATCGCTCACGCAGGCCATTCAGACAAGGACTCCCCTGGAATCTTATCAGAGGGCGTTGAACATACTCAGCAAGATAGATGGTAGATCGACAACTCCAGAACCGAAATGATTCGACGATCATGGAGATTCACCGGATTCGTTTCGTAGAGTCGCTGAGGATTGTTCCCTACGGTACTTGACGTTTCTCCGAGTGCGGGATAGAGGATCGGCTCAACTGCGATCTGCTGCCGGAGCCGGCTTGGTCTGGCGCGCTAAAAACTCGACCATGCTTCGGGGCCCAGTAACAGGCGGTGGCAGGAGCAGGCAACCCGGAATATGTCACAAATCTGTCACAGCATTGCCCATGCAAGACACATCCAACGGAGCTAAAGCGTGCATGGAGTGCATTGCGGCGAACCGCCATCAGAGTGCAGTCTTGTGCCGACTGGGGCGGGGAGGCGCCGCATCGACGCATAAAGCTCTGCACGTGCAGAGAAACGGTGCGAAACCAAGAAAAACCCCGCAAAATCCTGATAAAATCCGGAAATCACCATCGTCGATACTGCTTGACATAACAATCTTCCATGAACGCAGTTCCGGCAATTGTCTGAGCCGTAAACCGGCATGGTTCAAATCCTGGGTTTTTCAGGTAACAGTACGGTCCGTCCCCGTGCCTCAGCCAGGAACTCTTGCCGTCGGTTCTGGAGCGTCCGATGAACCGGTTCAAGCCGATGCGGGCACAAGGCGACCCGGGCCAGAAGCTCAGCCGTCACGAAGTCGTACAGCAGACAGCGCTGGGCGTAGGCTGGCCCGGCCACACTGAGGATGTCATGGCCAAGCCATTCCAGCAACAAGGCGACGTCGTCGTACAGCGCGATCGCCGGGTCAGACGCAGCACGGGCGCGGCGGAGCCGCTGGGCTGAGCTGTAAAGGGGCTTGCCACGTCGCTGCTGACGCGCCGGTTCATGCTGCCGTTGCTCGCAGGCGTCGATTGTGCTGTCGGCGCGAAGTTCCAGGGGATTGACGGCGGCCTCGAAACCATGGAACAGGCGGCAGTGTAACGAGTGGAGCCAATTGTTCGGTTCTAGCGATAATCTCATCGCCCCGGACAAAGGTTCGTGGCCGAAGCGTTGCGTGACGATGTCGTAAACTATGGATGTCGCGATCGTGCGAAGAGTCTTTGGCAATTCGGTGTGAGAAGCAAGCCCGCGTGTCGCCCACGCCGAACGGCAGTGCGCGGGCGTGTGCTCATTGACACGAGGAAACCTGGCCGCCCGCCATGCGGATTGCGCAAGACTTGTCGATCAGTCAGGTAAAGAAGGCTGGCAAAAGCTTGACGGTCCGCAACCCGGCCAGGTTCGCCCGGGGTTGATCTGGCAGGACGCGGTTGGGGCCCGACCGTCGTTATGAGAGCGAACGTGGCCACTCTCTTTGCTTGGGTGCCGGAGAGCGGCTGGCCCCTGCCGCTCTCAAAGCCGATTGGTTTGCAAAATGGGGGTAAAATGCCCAAAAAAGGGGCAAAATTGCGGGTTTTGCGGGAAAAAGCTACGTGACTGGCTATAGCGCAACTCCTTGCTTGCCATGCGGTTGCGTTAATTTTCGTCGAATGAGCTCCGAGAGACAAATGGCCACAACTCTCCATTGATTAACAGCTTGCGTCGAAAACCTGGTTTTCCAAATTCTCGAAAAAGCCGAAAAACGTAGCATTTCGTAGCATGTGACGCACGCCAAGCGGACCCAATTCCGGGTCGCTCCAGGAGGGGAGATCGAAGCACTGGCCATGCCGGAAGCCGACTCAGAGACAGGCTTGACCCGCAGGGATCAGGCATGGTTCAACTCCCGGATCTTCGCGGGTGACAAGAGCGGGGTGGCTGGGGTCGAGCTGGCAACAGCTAGCGAGCCCCCAGCGCGCCAGCCTCGGATCTGGTGGCGTCGCCCTTCTGGCGTCGACCCCAGCCGCCCCTGGGCTGTGACCTGCGTTTGAACCATGCCAATTTGTGTCACGTTGGGGGCCACCCACGTTTCCCGGGTGCCAGAAAGTGAATGGCCCCTACCGCTACGCTGTTTCATCGCCCTATGGTTTTCAGATTCTAGATTGTTAAACTCTTAAGGTAACTTCTCAAAAATATCGGGACGAATGGCATGGCAGCTGGTAGAATAGGGCCATGCGATTGACTCTGCCCGAGATTCCTGAAGCAGAAAATACTTCCCTGGTGCGGCAGCTGCTTGAG
>JBEKTN010000411.1:0-7115 GCA_049516015.1 Isosphaeraceae bacterium
CTCGGCATCATCGAAGAGGGGTGTTTGATCTTCGTTCAAGCTATGCCTTGCGAAACGGGTGTGCACTGGAATCAACCCGCCGGTCCATATTGGTCAAGTGTAGCATGGCAGGGGCTTATTCGTCGTCAAGTGCCCTCTGGATTCTCATGACGAAACGCGCCCGCGGCGTGCCACCGGAATCAGGAGGTCACGTTGTACGTGAGCAAGACGATGCCGGTCGAGAGATCCTTGCTCGACGTGAGCTCCAGCTTGACCTTCCGGCAGGGCGGCGGAAGCATGGTTGTAGTCGAGCGAGAAGTTGATCGCGCTATACGATTGAGCATGCTGTGGGGAGACGCGCGCAAGGCCCGGGAAGGACTTCTCAAACCTCGTCGTCCGGCCATCCTTCGTAGTCTCTGTTTGTTCTGTCCGCTCCCGCATCAGCGATAAGATCCCCAGGCTGTCGGCAAACTCGACATGATCAGTAAAAACCACCGGAACCGATCAAGTGCGAGGGGAAATGGGCCGAAGCGTAGAGGGAGGGTCTGATGAAACCAGGCCCAGCGCGATCAGGGCCGGGGCCGCATCAGCTAGATTCGCGTCCGCATCTTCACAGCCAATCTGGAGAGAGCGCGATGAAACTCTCGTTGCCAGGACGGAGAGGCGGGGGAGCCGTGGCCCGCCATGGCCGTCGGGACCGACGGGCGGATCGGGCGAAGCTCATACCCCAATCAGAGTGTCTGGAGGCCCGCCTGCTTCTGTCGAGCGCAGCGCACGTCGCCCACGCCGATCTCCTCTCGCCGCCCGCCGTGGAGGTGGCCAATGCCACGGCGGTGCTGGAGACCCGGGCTGGTCAGGATTTCCAGAAACTGTCCGCCGATCTCCAGCGGCTCGAGCAGGCCTCCGGCGTCAGGCCGGGACAGTTCGCTCTTCTGGAGAGTGATGTCACCACGATGGACCTGGCGATCAAGTCGTCGTCCGAACTCGCTTCGAAGCAGTCCTCACTGCAGCTCGACGCCTTGCAGAACGTGCTCGACCAGTCATTCCTGGCCGCCAGCAACACGGGAAGTGGTTGGAATCAACTCGAGCAGAAAGTCGCCTCAGATCTTTACGGCGTGGTCGTCAATGACGTCCTCAATCAGGCCGAGGTCGCCGCCATCATGCCCAATGGGGTCATCTCGAATCAAGAGGTTCAGGATACCTACGACCAGATGAAAGTGATCGCCCGCGAAGCCCGTGTTAAGCGGGCGGAGCACGACCAGATCGTGGCCGACGAAGAGGCCATCGTACAGGACCTGGGACCAGCTCCCGACATGAACCTGGGCGGCACCGTGCCTCGCGACCCGCTGACGGTCTACCTCGACAGCCAGGTCCCCAACTTCGTCCACGTCCCCACCATCGTCCGCAGGCGCTGAGTTGAGCCAGCGGGCGGTGCGAGATGTCCGCTCTCATGTCGATCTCACCGACGCAGAAGTTGCAGCGCCTCATGAGGCGATCGGTCAGACTCGAGATCGGAGATCCGTCCCTGGATCTCGACGGCTCGTTCGCGGCCCAGGACGGGGTCGACCAGACCGTGGAACTTGGCGGCGAGCTGGGCGTCGGTGAGCGGGTTTTGAGCGTGGCCGGGGGGATGCGACAGCTCGCGAACAACCACGGCGCCGTCGGCAAGGGTCACGGTGACGCGGTTGGGAACGGCCGCGGGGTAGCGGTCAGAGAGTGAGGGATCTTCGATGACCGTGGTGCGGCTGATGAGGTCGTTGAGAAAAGGGTCATTCAAGCGTTCGGGAGTGAACTGGGCGGCCGAGACCTTGCCGTCCACGAGGGCGACCGCCGTGCAGTAGGGAAGACTGTGGTCGGCGGTCTCGCGGGTTCCGGGACGCCACTTCTCGGGGTCCTTGGCGATGATTTCGAGGGCCGTGCGGAAAGTGGCGATCTCGATGGACCGGATCCGCCGGGGGTCGCCGATCTCGGGACGAAGCTCGAAGGCCGCGGCGATCGCCGACTGGCTGTGATACTCGGCGGGGACGAACTTGATCGAGGTCTTCGGCAACATCCAATCGGCGGCAAGCGGCCCTCCCAGCTTGGGCAGATCGAGCGGGCCGGAAACCTGCTGAATGAACCCCATCTCGCCTTCGAAGAGGGGCGAGGGGCCGGTCATCCCAAGGGAGGCGAGCTGGGCGGCGAAGACGCCGTTGCGGGCGGCGAAGGCGAAAGCGCAGCCCTTCCACATCGAGAGTTCCCCGGCTCGTGTGAGCCGCAGTGCCGTGCCGGTCGTGCCGGCGATTCCCAGCGCGTGGACGGTCTGATCATGATCCAGATGCCCCAGCCGTGCGGCGGCCAGGGTTGTCGAGATCGAGCCGTAGGTCGTGTGGTCCCAGCCGCGGGCGCGGATGCAGGCCGCGTCGCAGAGACGGCACTGGACCTCGTAGGCCACGGCCGCGGCCGTGATCCAGTCCGCGCCGCTGGCTCCGGCCGCTTCTCCGGCCGCCATCACCGCGGCCCAGTTGTCGCTGGGGTGCGCCGGTTCCAGCGAGAGGTACGTGTCGTTGCAATCGAGGTAACGGATATGCACGCCGTTGGCGAACGCGGCCCAGTCGGGTGCGGACTGGCCTCCGCCGATGAGTGTGGCCGAAGGATCTCCCTGGATTCGCGAGGCAAGGCGGCGCGCGATCTGCGGCGCGGGTTCGTCGAGTGCGCCGATCGCACACGCGAGCGTGTCGAGCAGCCGCCGCTTGGCCTCCTTCACCACCTCGGCGGGCAGATCCTCGAATCGGGTGTCGAGGGCAAAGTCCGCCAGCCGGTCCGTCAGGTACGCGTACATCGTGGGCAACTCGCTGGGGCGGCCGCGGCGGTGCAGACAACGGGTCATGCACGGTTCCGCGCACCTCTCCGGAGTTTAGCAGCCAGTTCCTCGAGCCGCCAGGGAATGACCCGGCTCGCTCATCGCGGCAAGGCCTGCAGCAGCTCGGGCCGAGGGGCAGTGGCCGTGGCGGTGGCCGCGCCGGAGCGCTGCACCGTCCCTTCGCGCCCGGCTCGGGCGGTCTCTCCCGCAAGGCCGATGTGCTCGCGCAGGATGCGGCGAACCTCCTGGATCGCTTCGCCGTCTTTCTGAACGCCGTGGTCCGAACGCACGACCTTTTCGGACTCGGCGCCATCGAGATGGGCGCTGCGGTAGGGCACAACGCCGTCGGTGCTATCGTCCACTCCGCCGGGCCGCAGCGAGCCGATGATCGAATGGTAGGCAATGCCCGGTCCCGGTTTCATGGCCAGCAGGGATTTCAAGATCGGCGAGCTGGGATCCAGCGTCTCGATGCTGGTCGGGAAGCGGCGGAAGCGGCGACGGTCGAAGGCGTCGGGGTTGTCCTTGACCAGTTGATGGAGCAGCTTGGCGACATAGTCGGGATCATTGATCAGTCCCGCCCCTACCCGGCCGACGACCCCGCGCGAGAGGTCGGAGCCGCGGTGCGGCGTGGCCAGGAACACGACACGGCTGACAAACGGCAGTGGCTCGAACAGGAGCAGCCTGCGCAAATCGTCGAGCACGTTCTTGGGACCCAGAATATCGTCGAACGATTTATCGGAGTAGAGACGCCAGAGCTGATCTCCGCTGGAGACCGTCATGAAGTGGCTGAGCAATCCGCCCATGCTGTGCCCGAGCAAGACCGTGCGGTCAAAGGCGGGGTCGCGGCCGTCGGGGTTAAACGTCATCTTCGCCTGGCTGAGGGCGTCGCGCAGGTTGGCGGCCGCGATCGGCATCGGCACCCCGGTGGGATACATGTAAAGCATGAACTGATAATGTTCCTGAATCGACGGATCGCGCAGCAGCTCGTTGAGCATGGGGATCCAGGCCAGCGGGGTGGAAATCAAACCATGAACCATGACCACGGGAATCTTCCCCGGCTCGTAGGGCCGGATCATCAGCAAATTGGCCCGCTGCAAGCCTTGCTCGGGACGGAGCAGGCCGGACCAGCGGAACTTCTCCAGGTCGCTCCGCGACCACATGTAGGCCAGCGGCGTGGTCAGGTCGATTTCCAGGGCGATCGCGCTGGGCGGCTGGCCCACCGCCCGCTCGCGCACCGGGTCCTTCAGCTCCAGGGTGCATTTGCGGGCCTCGTCGACAGTCTCGCCGGAATCGCTCAGCCGTGAGTTGGGGACGAGGAACGCCGTGAGCGGGAAGGCCATCTCATCCGGGTAGAACCGCTCCTGGGGGGTCCGCTCCTCTTGCTTCGGGTCGGTGACGCGAACGCCGATCAAGGGCACCCCAAGACCGTACTGGTTGTGGCTGGTGGCCAGCCCGGACACCTCGAAATCGGATGCCAGAATCAACTTGTGAACGTCGGCGGGGGTCCAGGGAGAGTTGCGGAGCACGACCTGAAGCACCTGCTCGTGGCCGTGGACCTTCAGCCGGATCACCCCTTGCGGATCGATCGGGTCTTTCGACTGCGCTGCGCGGATGAGCCGTTCCAGCCCCGCGTTGTAAATCTCGCAGGCCAGGCGAAACCTCGGGTCGGACGGTCCCCGGCCCTCGGCCAGCTCGGGGTCGAAAAGGTAATCATGTGCATAGCCGACCGCGTCCAGAAACCGGTCGATCGCCTGGGCCCTGCGCCAGCGGTCCTGCTTCAGGCCGTCGACCCAGGAGAGCTCGGCAAGCGCATAGACGAGCTCGGCATCCGGATGCCTGCGCGCGACCTTCTCGAGGCTGAGGAGAGCATTGTTCACGTTCTTCCGGTATG
Source organism: Isosphaeraceae bacterium (assembly GCA_049516015.1). GTDB lineage: Bacteria > Planctomycetota > Planctomycetia > Isosphaerales > Isosphaeraceae > Aquisphaera. The sequence continues at coordinate 4,713 of JBEKTN010000411.1, forward strand.
GCCGCTCGAGGTCGTAACGCTTGAGCGTTTCGAGCGTCCGCTCGCTGGGCCGATCGATCCCGGCAACGCTGTGCTGGAACGACGAGAACCCGCGATCGCCGCGGCTGGGCTGGATGGTGATATCCGACCAGCCCAGAAGCGCAGAGACCAGAACGACCACGTGAGCGGTTGCCATGTCGGGTCACTCCCTCGACCCAGAGTCCGTATCTTTCGCGGTTCGCTTCCTACCGCACGTCCCTGCTGCCCGGGCTGGCGTCTGCGAGCGCGGGAATGATGACGTGGAAGTCAAGTCCGGTCAATCCCGGTCGTCGAGCTTTCGGCTCGACGCATCCCGTCTCTAGCTCGCCTTGGCGGCGTGCGTCCAGGCCAGGTACTCTTCGATGATCGGCTCGATCGGGCCGTCGGCCACGAGCTGCCCTTGCCGCAGCCAGAGGCCGCGCGTGCAGAGCTGGCGCAAAGAGTTCATGTTGTGGGAAACCAGGATCACGGCGTGCGAGCGGCCCAGCAGCTTGAAGATGCGGTCCTTGGCTTTTTCCTGGAACGACGCGTCTCCAACGCCAAGCGCCTCGTCGATGATCAGGATCTCGGGATCGATCTCGGTTGCGATGGCGAATGCGAGCCTCATGTACATTCCGCTCGAATAATACTTGAGCGGCAGATCGGCGAACTCGCGCAGCCCGGTGAACTCGTGAATTCCGTCGACCTTGGAGAGCATCTGGGGGCGGGTGAAGCCGAGCATGGCTCCGTTATAGAGGATGTTGTCAAAGCCGGACAGCTCGGTATTGAAGCCGGCACCCATCTCGATCAAGGGCGCGACGTTGCCCCGAACCTCGACCGTTCCCGAGCTCGGCGGATAGATCCGCGCCAGGAGCCGCAGCAGCGTGCTCTTGCCGGCGCCGTTGCCGCCGACGATGCCGACGCGTTCGCCGTGGTTGATCCGGAGGTTGATGTTCCGCAGCGCCCAGAACTCGGAGACCGAAACCGGCGACTCGCGCCTGAGCACCAGGTCGAGCACCGCGCGCTTGAAGGAGTACTGCTTGTCGGCGTAGTTGATGAACCGCAGCGACACGTCGCGAAGCTCGATCAACGGCACCGCGGAGGATGCGCGATTGCGCGACCCCGCGCCGTGCGACTCAGAGTCGGAATACCATCTTGTCTTCTTGCGACTTGAATATGGCATATCCGATCCCCAGGCTCGCCAGCGCGATCACAGTGGCGAGCAGCCATGAGCTGAACTGCGGCCATCTGCCGTAGTAAATGAGGTCGTGGAACAGCTCGATGAAGTAGTAGGCCGGATTGAGTCGAAATCGCCATTGCGTCCCCGCCGAAAAATCCTCCGCTCGATAGAGGATCGGCGTGGCGAAGTACCAGGCCTGGAAAAAGACGGTAACCAGGTGCCCGCAGTCGCGGTAGAAGGTGTTCGCCGTCGCGACAATCAAGCTCAGCCCCAGAGTGAAAGCCATGAACAAGAGCATGGCCGCGGGCAGAAGAATCATCGGCCACGAGGGCCGCGCACCCAGCGGCCAGAGGAGCAGGAACAGAGAGCCCATCGACAAGAGCAGCGTCACCAGGTTGATCAAGATTCGAGCCAGCGGGAAAACCAGCTTGGGAACAAATATCTTCCGGATCAACCCCTCGTTCACGATGATGCACATGGCACACTCGTTCACGCTACCACTCAGGAAACTCCAGGGGACCATCCCCGCGAACAGGTACACCGGATAATTTGCGATCCCGCGAAAAAGAACCGAGAAAACCCACGACAGGATCGCCATCATCAGCAGCGGATTGAGCAGCGTCCAGAAGAAACCAAGGACCGATCGCTGATAGCGGACCCGAAGTTCCTGATTCACCAGGTTCTGGATGACTGGCCAGAACCGGGGCAACTGCACGCGATCCTCGAGCAGCCGCTTCCTCCACAGACTCGGCGGCCCCGGCGCAGGCGCTGCGGGAAACGTCTCGGTCTGCGGTGTCGAGGAACTCGTGCAAACATCCATGTTTCGAGTCTTCCCATCCACTCCGCCGGATCCCCTCTCGACCCCGGCCCTGACGCGGCGGCATCTTACGGACATCGCCCGGTTTGCGAAAGATCAACCGGAAGATCCGCGGGCCCAGACTTCCAGACAAATCCCAACCGCCCAGTTCGCCTCGTCACTCGATCGAATGCCGCCGTTCCAGGCGAGTGCCCCGTTGCTTTCGGCGATCAATAAAAGCGGAAAAGGGCCACCCACTTATGAAGAGAACAGAGCGGAAAAGGGCCACCCACTTATGAAGAGAACAAAAACAACAGCATGATTATACCCATTCAGCCAAGCAATCGGCGCTCTTGGGCCGATGATGGACGCGCATCGCTTGTCGAGGTATTGACACCTCGCTGACGAGACGAGCCCAAGAGCCCAAGAG
>JBEKTN010000412.1:0-7085 GCA_049516015.1 Isosphaeraceae bacterium
CCTCACCCGGCCTTCGGCCACCCTCTCCCGGCGGGAGAGGGACAAAATCCCTTCTCCCGCCGGGAGAAGGTGCCGCGCAGCGGCGGATGAGGGGGGTCAGCGCCTCGGCCAGTACCACCCCTGACCCGGCCTTCGGCTAGGCTGATGCGAAGTTGGCCCTGACAGCCAAATTGGCAGACAACGGTTCATCTCGCTTTTGTTTTTGTTACCGGCGCGCCGCGTCACTGGAGGAAAGACGACTTCCACCATCAGAATATCGCCCTTCTTGCCGCAATCCGGTCCCAATGCCTGTGCCCAGCGTAACCAAACCGGATCACCCGAAACGACCTCTAAAACCTTGTCAATAGCAACTTCGCATCAGCCTAGCCTTACACCATGGACTCCTTCATATCCTCCAGCGGTTCCTTGAAGTCATCGGGGACGACGAGCCGCCCTTCATCCTGTCCTGCCTTGGGCACCCCGGTCACCGGCGGCCGGGGCCGGGGCGGGCGTTGCCGGACGATGGGCACGGGAATGAGCCGGGCGACCGGCCGGTCGTTCTCGGTGATGTCACGCCCTCGGCGGGGACGAGACGATGAACGAGTTCCGCCAGGTTGGCCTGTGCTTCCTGAAGGGTGATCGTGGACATCCCGAAGTCTCCGAAGGTCCATGGTCATCACGAACATTCTACCAGACAGTACACCGCCGTCTCGACCATCGCCGAGTCGAGCACCCCGTAGCCGAGGTCGGCGAGACCGGCAAGGCCACGCACCAACGCTTGGGAGAAAGCGGGGAAGCTGGGCATATTCGCGTCGCGGTCAAGTCAGCCCCGCGTCTGGACTCCAAGACCTCACGCAGGTAGCATCGAAGGTAGGCGCACCAGCCGACGCTGAGGCCGTGAAACCGATACCGACGGCGCACAGAAGAGGGACAGAAAACCACGTGCAAAGTGGGTGATTCTTGCTCTTTCTGGCGTTTCGCCGATTCGACAGGATCAAGGCCGAAGTAACGCATCGCCAGTAGCTTACGTCAATATGTCAGTGCCGCCAGGTAGCGATTCGTGAAGTTGAAGTCCAGGGTTCGAGACCCTGTGGTGGCTCTGTTGCGGACCCGGCATCGGGGTCGTTTCCCATCTAGAACTCGCCGAAGATTCTCCTTTCCGTTCGAAGCAACATGCATGGCGACAGAAGGGGTGGCTTGCCATGAGTGTGATGACCAGGCCCAAGCCGGCAGCTCCATTCGTGCCCGAGGGCGAGACCCGGATCGCGGTCCGGGGGGTTCCCTGGAGCCTTTACGAATTGTGGGTCGACTCGCTGCCTGAGCGAAGCGGGATTCGGATGGCCTACGATGGAGAGGATCTCGAAATCATGACCAGGGGGCGCCTGCACGAGAATTTCAGCGGTTTGCTCGGTCGACTGGTTGATGTGATCACCGAGGAACTTAAGATATCCTGTTCGGCGAATCGCGAGACCACATGGAAGCGTAAGGAGCTAGCCCGGGGTCTCGAAGCCGACCAGTGCTATTACTTCCATCCCGAGAAACTTGCCGCCGCCGCACGGGCCAAGGCCCGCGGCTCCAACGACGTCGCCGACTATCCCAACCCGGACCTGGCCATCGAGGTCGACATCTCCCCCTCGCTGGTGGACCGACCGGGTATTTACGCGTTCCTCGGGGTCGCCGAGGTCTGGCGATTCGATGGCCAGACCCTGACCATTGAGCGGCTGGACCCTGGCGGTCGCTACCTCTCGATCGAGACCAGCGCCTGGCTCCCCATCAAGAACTCCGAGGTCGTGCGCTGGCTCACCCAGGAGGACACCACCGACGAGTCGGCCTGGGCCCGGCGATTGCGGAGCTGGGTGCGTGCCGAACTGGCCGCTCGAAGAGCATCCTGCTGACCTTGTGTCCCAGCGGAGAGGGAGAGTCAAGTGAAGCGACGGACGATGTTGCGTGGGCTGGTGGGAGTGGCGGCACTGGGGAGCGCGGGTACGGCAATCCACCGGATTTCCGGCGCGGGGGCGGGTGCCTCGGGCCTGTCGGTCACGGTGCTGCTCGATGAGCCAATCGGCACCATCCGGCCGGCGATCTACAGCCAGTTTGCCGAGCATATCGGCGGGGTGATCTACGACGGCATCTGGGTGGGCGCCGACTCCAAGGTTCCCAACATCGGCGGATTCCGCAAGGCGCTGGTCGAGCACGTCAAGCGGCTGGGGAAGGTCGTCGTCCGCTGGCCGGGGGGGTGCTTCGCGGATCGCTACCACTGGCGCGATGGGATCGGACCCGTCGCATCGCGGCCCAGAAGGTTCGGCCGCTGGCGCGAGGTGACCGAGCCGAACACTTTTGGCACGCACGAGTTCATCCGGTTCTGCCGGCTCTGCGATGTCGAGCCTTACCTCGCTGCCAACGTCGGAACGGGGTCGCCGGAAGAGTATCAGCAGTGGGTCGAGTACTGCAACGCGCCGGCCGGCTCGACCACGCTGGCCGATGAGCGCGCGGCCAACGGCGAGCGCGAGCCGCTGGGCATCCGCTACTGGGGTGTCGGCAACGAGAGCTGGGGCTGCGGCGGTAAATTCACGCCCGAGGATTACTGCCGCGAATACCGCAAGTTCACCGAGTGGCTTCCCGTGTACGGTGTGCAGCTCTACCTGATCGCCGCCGGGCCGAACAGCAACGACCTCGACTGGACCAGGCGTTTCTTCACCAAGTGGGCCGATGGCGCACGGGCGCCGATCCGGGGCTGGGCGCCGCATTACTACTGTGGGACGACCGGCCATGCCCTGAAGTTCACGACCGATCAATGGTACGAGCAGCTCTACAAGGCCAACCAGATGGAGACGCTGATCCGCGATCAGTGGGCGGTGCTCGGACTGTTTGACCCCGCCCACAACATCAAACTCGTGGTTGACGAGTGGGGAAGCTGGCACCCCGCCGGCACCGAGATCAATCCGGCCCATCTGTTCGAGCAAATGGGCACGCTGCGAGACGCGCTGGCGGCGGCCTTGACGCTCGATACCTTCAACCGGCACGCCGACAAGGTGGACATGGCGAATATCGCGCAACTGGTCAACAACCTCCACTCGTTGTTCCTCGCCGACGGCGACAGGTTTGTGGCCACGCCCAATTTCCATGTCTTCGAGATGTACCGGCCTCATCACGGGGCCAGGTCGGTGCGGATCGACGTGCACGCGCCCGAGGTGGCTTTCGGACCGGGCAAGTGGCCGAAGCGGATTTTCCGGATTGCCGGCTCGGCCTCGCGGACCGGCCAGCGCGAGTTGACGCTGACGCTCGTGCACACGCACGCCACCGATCCGGCCGAGGTGTCCATCCTCCTCCGTGGCGGATCGGCGCGCGAGGTACGACGGACCGTGCTCACGCACAAAGAGCTGAATGCTCACAACACCTTCGAGCAGCCGGAGACCGTCGTGCCCAGTTCGACTCCCACGGATCTTCGCGGTCCAGAGCTGCACTGCGTGCTGGCGCCTGCCTCGGTGACACGGCTCGATGTCACGCTGGAATGATTCGCAGCGAAGGCGCCTCGCGCCTCGTCATGGAATGAGCAGGCTCCGCAGTCCCCGGCCCAACCTTGCTACTTCTCGTCCCCGGCACTTCGGGGTTCGCCGGAGGCAGCCGGCTGATCGGGCAGGGCGGAGTGAGCGGCCGGTCGGTACGCCGAGACGATGGCCAAGATGCCCAAGAGCACGACCCAGAGCAGGAACAGACTCAGGGCCCCGACGAACCGTTTGCGATCCCTGCTCCAGGCCATTGTGAGAAATCTCCTGTTCCGCGGAAGTCCGAGCGGCATGCCCCACTTGAGCTGGCCGGAAGCCGCCGGCACTTGCCCGTGGCGAGTTCTCGACCGAGGGAAGGTGCTCGTCTTACCGAGACTTTTCTTCTTCAAGTAACGACTTCGGCTGTAATGCCGTCGCGAAGTCGAACACGTCATCGAAGTCCGACCGTTTGTCGCTGGGGGCCTTGTCCAGGTCGCCCGACGCGATCAGATTGTAGACGATCTCGCCGATGTCGGATGTGCAGTGGATGCCCCACTCATTGAGCACGGTGATCGCCATCAGCCCGTAGTAGCGCAGTGCCAGGCGCCGGGCGGCCTGGCAGATCTCGGCGCCGGTGACATGGCCCGGTAGCTCGGTCTCGGCTTCCCCGGCAGGCGCGGGCTGGGCGCGCTTGCGCGGTCGTGACGCGCGGTCCCGGTCACGCCGTTTCCGTTGCTCTTGCAACTTGTGGGTGCGCGCGCGCTTGAGCGACTCGAGCACAAAGGCGTACGACTCGATCGTATAGCGAGAATCACGGGCGATCACCCGCGCCAACTGGTCACGTAGGTTCATGGGCCGATCAACCTCCCCGGCGATCCCTCCGGTCGGGCCCGAGATCGTTGCCGTCCTCCGCCTGTGTTTCGGGCTCGGCCTCGTCGCTCGATCCGTCATCGGACCATGCAGCATGATCGGCGTCGATTCCCTGGAGGGACTGGTCCTCGAGCCCATCGGAATGAGACCGGCCGCTCTTGGGGCCGGTCTGCTCGCCGGCGTGTGCTTGCCGGCTCCTGGGAAGCTCGACGCTCAGCACGTCGTCGGGGCCGATGATGATTCGACGGTGGTCCTCGAATTCCACGACCAGCTTCTGGGCCAGGATCTCCTGCCCGACCACCCGTCCCCGCCCCTTCGAGGTGACTACCTGCGAACCGAACGCGGGAAGCTGGCTCTCGAGCTCGCGATAGGTGTCGAACTCGTACCGCAGGCAGCACTTGAGCCGGCCGCACCGACCCGAGATCTTGGCGGGGTCGAGCGTGGTCTTCTGGAGCTTGGCCATCTTCATGGAGACGGGAGGCATGGCGGTCAGATGGGTGTTGCAGCAAACCGGTTTGCCACAATCGCCATAGTCCGCCAGCAGTTTCGCCTCGTCACGCACGCCAATCTGGCGCATCTCGATCCGGGTTCGCAACGCGCGGGCCAGGTCCTTGACGAGCTCGCGAAAGTCCACGCGCTTTTCGGCCAGGTAATAAAACGCGATTCGCTCGCGGCCCAGGATGATCTCGACGTCGACCAGGTCCATCTGGAGGCGGCGCCTGGAGATCAGCTCCTGGCAGACGTCGAAGGCCTTCTTCTGTGCCTGGATCAGCGTCGCTTCATGTTCCAGGTCTTCAGGAGTCGCCGGCCGCAGGATCTCTCCCGGAACGGATTGTTCGAGATAACTCGCCGTCCGCTCGGTCGCCGGGCAGAGAATCTCTCCCAGCTCGGTTCCCCGATCGGTGCGGATCACCACGCGCTGGCCCCGGAAATGATCCTGATCCTCCGGACCCATGTATTCGCCGAGAAACCGCATCCGGCCGTAGCGAACAACGTAAGCCATTGGAATCTCTTGCGGTTCCGCCTGGATCTCAGGGCTGAGCCGGCATTGCGGCGGAGACTTGCGGAAGATTTCATCGCCTCTCGATCAATTATGACCGGGAACACCGCCGCGGAACAGAGGAGAGAACCGCCGGGGGTCGCACTCATTCACCAGGATGCTCGGTGTGCCGATTCGGCTTCAATCACCGACCTGGTCGCGACATAATGGCGACCATTCGCCCCCGCGAGCCCGCTCTACCGTGCCCGGACGCGGAGTGATCGCCACGCGACGATCACCACGGATCAAGATTCCTGCATGAGGACGTGTGCCGATGTTCAATGACGAGTTCCTTTCTCTTCTGGTGTGCCCGCTGGGCAAGGCCCCCTTGCGCCAGGAGGGAGACGTGCTGATCTGCACCCGCTGCGGTACCAGGTTCGCCATCAAGGACGACATTCCCGACATGCTCATCGAGGACGCCGAGCTGCCTGCCGGCTGTGCCACGCTGGCCGACCTGGAATGCGTGAAAAGCGGCGAGGTCAAGCTCGAGTGACCACCCATCCAGGACCGTTTCATTCTCCGAATGGTGCTATACCGCACGCGGGCACTGGTGAGCCATTTGTAGGGTGGGTGAAACCCACCGCAAACGGTGTGAGGCCGGTGGGTTACACCCACCCTACAATGACGCCACCGTCGCCGTGGGAGGTATAACACTGGAGCCTTAGAAGGGCACCGACCACAGGGGACAGCGCATGCAACGGCCGGACGACGAACTTGTTGGGGTAGACACCGCAGCTCGGTTTTTGGGCTGTTCCCCGACCAAGGTTTACCAGTTGGGTTTCAATAGAATCATCCCCAGCGTGGGCGTGAACGGCCGCGGCCGGTTCACAATGGGGCTTCGTCGGCTGGAGTCAGTCCCTCGTCAGCCTGGGTTTTTCATCGATCTATGCCTTTAGGCGTCACGCTATTAAAAACGGGGTTGAACAAGGTCATGGGACGCATTCTAATCGCTTGGGTATGAAAGACTTGTGGCCATCGGCAACCCGATCCGCCCTCACGGCCATTTCGCTGATCTGAGCGACCAGGGGGACCGCGACGCACTGGAAAACCGCAACTTTGGAGGACGGCCACCCGAGAAGTGCGACAAGGCCTCCGCGTTTCTGACCGAGAAGTTGACCCAGCGCGACTGCAAAGCCTGTGACCTGATCAATGAGTGGGTCGCTCAAGGGGGAGCAAAGGGAACGGTCTTCAACGAACCGGAAGACGTGGCGTTGCTGGGTTTGTGCGATAGGAGGGGACGCCGCCGAGCTGGTCAAGAAGGTCAACAAGTGCGACTTCCCGACCGCCGTCAAGTTCCTGGCTGATCTGGCTGGAGTGGCTTCCCCCTCGAGGGGAGCGACCGGGCCCCCGCTTGCCGGGGTGGGCCGCCCACCCCTGCTAGGGGCCCGGCCTCCATCGTGAGCAAGAGAGGAAAGCGGGACAGGGGAAAGCGGGACACAGAGGAAAGCGGGACAGCAGAGGAAAGCGGGACAGGTACGACAAGATGGGGAGTTTTGGATTATGGTTCGGCGATGCCACGAACAGCGCGGGTCGCTCCTGGTGGAATGGTTTTTCACGTCTTGAATCGCGGCGTGGCGCGAATGCAGTTGTTTGAGACCGATCTCGAAATGAGAGCCAATTTCGATCGTTTAGAGAGCGCCACCATCGGCGTCATATTCTTTGTCTAGTTCCCCCGGAATTGCGCAAAGTTTGTCTTGTTCTTTGTCTTTTTC
>JBEKTN010000413.1:0-7065 GCA_049516015.1 Isosphaeraceae bacterium
ATCGGTTCCTCCCCCGGACCTGAGGCTGGGGCGGGTGGTCGGGGGCTCGATGGGCGGTGGGTCGTCGCTCATGGCGGTGTCCTTCGTCTTCGGGGCGTCGGGCTCGCGTGCTCAGAGCCCCAGATCGGTCGCGATCGAGTCTATGATCCGGACGGCGTTCTGACGGTGCGTCTGGGTTGCGAACGTCTTGGCGCCCAGCGAGAGTTCCGCGTCCACCTCGAGTATATCATGGGTGAACCGGACGACAAAGGAAAGCCATTGCGCCCGGATGGTGAACTGGGGCTTATCGGGGTGCCATTGCAGCTCGGTTGGCACGGGGATCTCATGTCGACGCCGCGAGTACTCGTTGGCGATCGCGCTCCGCGTCCGCTCGTCGATCGGCCGACGCAGCCGTCGCGTGTACAGGGTTTCTTTCCATCGCATGAGCTTGGGTCATCTCCAGCCGGTGACGGCGTTCAGCCTCGATCTGTGCGACCTTGCGCAGCAGGAGCACGCCGTTACCCAGGGCGGCCAGCGCGGCGACGTTGTTGGTAACCACCGACGCCATGATCCCGAACCCCATCGTGAACACTCCCACGATGCATGCAATGTTCGGGGCCAGGATCATGGACCAGCTCCGCTTGACGTTCTGGTCCAGATCGCGGGCAATATCGCGTAACTCGCAGAGCTTCTCCAGCCCCTCCTCCAGGAAGACAATGTGCGCCGTGTCGGTCGCGATCGACGAAGCCCCCCGGGCCGGGAACGAGGCGGCGAGATCGGTGTAGCCCATGGGTGTCGGCCTCGTTGAAGTCTTTGTAGCGCCAGGTCAAGGTGTCGTGTCGGTTCCGTGGTCCGGCAAGACGATGGCCGGGTGTTCCCCGGACAGAGACTTGGCCTTCATTTCCTTGACCATGTCGATCGCGGCACGCGCCCCGTCGATGAACCCGTGGACAGCCGCGTTCTCTTTCGGGATCGCCCGGGCGACCAGGACCGTGGAAAAGACCATCCCGTAGGAGACGGCGTAGCAGGTCTTGTAAGTGGGCCCGGAGAGGAAACTGCTGAGAGCCGGTAACGCACCGGACGCGGTCACCCTCACGTCCTTTACTCCCCCCTTTGCCGCTTGGACCGCAGAGTCCAAGGCGTCGGCGACCGACTTCAAGGGGTCGTTACCCACCGTAATCACCGCCTCGTTCGACATGAAATCGACTCCTGCGAGATCCCCACCCATAGGCTGTAAGGAAAAATATATCCCAGATTGCGCATCTTTGCTTTCGGGAAATCCTCGAACCCTGTTTCGGATTCCACCGATCGAATGAATCCGGGCCTGGCTTTCGATCGTCATGGGCTCGTGATGCCGGGGACACGTCAGTCTTCAGCCCGGTTCACCGGGCTGAAGAGCCCGACTCTCAAACGGGGCGCAACGCCCCTGTGACACGACCTCGTGTTCGTCCTTCAGGGCGCATCTACTCTTGATACGACCCACAAGGCGTGAACCATCCCCGGGAAGAACACCAACAAGCAAAGCAGGATGTTGATGAGAAGGTCCTTGCCGAAGCCCCGTTTCAGAACGACGGCGACCGGCGGCAGGAAAATGGCGATCAGGATCAAGACCAATTTGTTCACGATTTTTGAACTCCGCGCCTGCGGGAACGCGACTCCTCACGGTGTGCCGCCCCGACCCATAAGCTCAACAGAGCGGGTCGCGGAGAACAAGGCCCGACTGATCCGAAACCGCCGAACGGTACCGCCTCGTGCCGACCCTCAGCCCGGTCCGGTTTGCCGGCCGCTAATGAAGATGGGTGTGCCCGAAAGGCCGAAGCGACGAATTGGCGCGCAGGGGACTGGTGGAGCGGCACCGCTTTCGGTCATACTGGGGGATCTCGGTCCGGTCCGCCTGGAGTGAGCGGCACGGTGACCTCGTCCTCGAACCGATAGGTGTATGATATGAGCATGGGACCTGGAGGACCGTTAGGTGGCGGCGGCTGGTACCAGCCCAAGGGACCCTACGGGGCCTATCCCGGATGCGGTTGCAGCAGCTTGGTGATGATCATCGCCGGCATCCTGCTGGTCCTCGCCGGCATGATGCGCGGCTGCAACATGTGAACGATTCCTGCAAGCCGCCGGCGTCAAATCCCTCGGTCGGGCCGGTGCGGCCCGGTCCGCGGCTCGTTTCTTTCTCTGGAGGAGTTGGCGATGCGAGCGCTCTGTGCCTCGATCATCACCGCGGGCGCCCTGATCGGGCTGGGCCTCTCGGCCATCGGCGTCGGCATGCGGTATCAGAACTTGGTGGCGCGCGACCCTGCGGCCATCACTTACGTCAAGTGGGTCCAGCTCGACACGCCCATGATGCTGATCATCGTGGCCCTGCTGGCGACCCTGCTGGTCGGCTTGGCCGCGGCATTCTTGGGCCTGGCCTACCATCACGAACGGCGGCACCACGAGAGACTTCGCGACCTGGCCGAGACGACGGGCTCGCGCCGCGATTAAGGGGTAAAACCCATCGTTGACGCAGAAGTTTCGCTGGTCTCCGACCGACTCTGGCTGGAGGACCTGAGTGAGAATCTCTGCCATGGGAGCCCGGTCCCGGCGCTCGGTTCAACGCCCCCGGCCTTCTCATTGTAGGACCGGGGGCGTCGATGGAAAAAAAGACCCGCGGAGCACGGGCTCACCCGTTCGGGCCGCGCGACAGGTCGTCCATGGCGGCCCGTTTGTAGTCGGCGTTCGTCGCCGGGCCGCTGGAGTCGAGCGCCCGCGCGGCGGGGGCGGTCATCATGTGGTAGCCGACCAGGAGCAAGACCGAGCCGGCGATCGCGGCGATCCAGGCCGTCAGGCCGGCGCTCGGGTCGTAGCCCATCTGCCGCGCGGCGAAGCCCCCGACCTCGGCGCCGCCGATGCCCAGGAGCATCGTCCAGAGCCAGTTCATCGGGTCGCGGCCCGGGTGCAACATTCGCGCGATCACGCCGGCGACCAAGCCGAAGACGGCGTATCCGATCATCCACATGAGAGGGTCTCCTTCCAGATGTTCGGTGATCGACGTCCGACGACCGGATGGTTCCATCGCCACCCGGCCGCCGGACGTCGGTCAATTAATGGTCGTATGCCCGGTTCATCAGCTTGCCTGCGATCACGCCCACGAGCGCGGCGACGAGCGGCTTGCTCAACCAGCGGACGAGGAACGGCTTGTCGGCCATGATCCGCTTGAACACCTCGGGGTGGTTCTGCCGCGAGTATTCGGCAAGCTTGGCGACGTCGTCCGCGCTGGCCTGGCGGGGGTCGGAAGAACCCAGGCCGAGCATTTTCTGGAGCCAGCTCGGGGCGAGTCCCCGCTGCTGGAGTTCGTCGAGCAGGTCCTTGGCTATCTCCGAGCGCTCCTGCGGCTGGATTTTTGAGGCTGCGTCGCGGAGCTGCGGCTCCATCTGGTCGGGTGAAACGGCCTCCGGGTGGAGCGCCTCGCCGACGCCGGCTTCCACGTCCCGCCTCGGCGCCCCCGCCGAGAAGTTGGAGAAGTGTTCGAAGTGGTCCGTCTCCTGAGCGTCGCTCCCCGAACCCTTGGCGAGCTGCTCGAACACGGCATTCTTGTAGTCTTGATTGCCCCACTGCGGCATTGGATTTTCCCCCTTCGGTTCGGTCGCGAACCCGGATTGACTACTATTGTTCCCAGCGCACATCGCCATCGCGTTCCAGGTGGGCGCGACCGATCCGCTCTCCATCGGGGTCGAATACGGTGGCCACGAGCTCCCCCTTGGGAAACTCTTTGCGCGCGCCTTTCAGCAAAGACGTGGTCAGAGGCCTGACCTCCTCCGGTTTCACGTCGCGGGTGACCCCGAACCAGAGCCGTCCGTGGCGTTCGAGGTCGGCCTCGACGTAGCGGAGCATCGACTTGCCGTGCGTCTCGGCCCATGCGGCGAACGCCTGGTCGCGCTCCGTCACTCCGCCCCGTGTGAGCGGATCGCCGGCAGGCTTGGATGTCGACGTCGTGGCCGGAGTCTGGCCCTGAGATTTCCCGGGCGCGATCTGGTAATGCACGCCCTCACCGGGCCTGTAGCGGGCCTTGAGGATCGGAGCGTCCTGGGGGTCGTAGAGCGAGAGGGTGATCGGCCGATCGGGAAAGTCCTTGCGCGCGCCGGCCATGAGGCTTTTGGTCAGTGTCAGGGTTTCCTCGGGTTCAACCGCGCGGCTGATCTCGACCTTGAGCTCGCCCCGTTTTTCGAGCCCGACGGCCGCCTTCTTGATCATCCCGCCGGCGTTGTCCCGGAGGAACCGCGCGAACTTGGCGTCGCTGTCGGTCTCCCAGGAAACCTCGACTTGATTCGCGGCGGGCGCGGTTTCTTCCCCGGTCCGGCTCGATTCAATCTGCGGAGGCCTGCGGGTCTCGTAAGGGGCCCGGGACGGTGGGCTCGGCGGCAGCTCGGTCACCCCCGCCCCGCACCCCGCCGCGAGCGTGCCCCCGCCCGCGACGCCTACTCCTACGAGCAGGAGCTTCCAGACTGATCGCTCCACGAGGGCCTCCCGATTCTCTCACGACTGGTACTCGGTCCTGCTCGATACGTGATGATTCGACAAGCAACTATGAAGCCGGAACATTCCCGGCCCGATCCAACACGCCGGCCGTCGTTGCTCCTCCGGTCCGACGCGGCAGATTTTTCGAGACGGCCCCCTTCCTCTGGAATTTCGCCATGCCGGCCGGACTCTCACTTGAGGAAGGCTGGATGCCATAAACAACCATCAGGCATCCGTCCCACAGGGAGCGTCCTCGGCCCGGCGGCGGGCCGGTTCGGTCGCCCTCCGCGGGCGGCACTCAGTCGAGCGCCAGGTCGATCGTCTGGCTCCCCTTCTTGACCTCCTTGATCAAGGGCGTCTTCTCCATGTCTCCGTAGTTCTCGGTGATCGCTTTCTGTTCGGCCGGCGGCTGCTTCGCCGGCGCTTTCTTGGCCGCCGCGTCCTCATACCCCGGGGGTATCCGTTCACGGGGTCAATGTAATCTATTGGGGATCGCGTAGCAACGGAGCAGAAAACAACGCTGAGCCGTCCAGTTTGCTGGACAGCCACCAGGCCGATGCTTACCCGGCTCTACCGTGAGTCGATCTGAAAGCTGTACGATTCCGTCTCGACAACTCGTCTCGCAATCGAAGTCTCAGAGGTTACCCGCACGCCGGGAATTCGTGAGACCCCTTCAGGCCGCTCTTCGACTGCGTCTTCCGCCACGGAAAACGCATCACGTCAACTCATACCTCTGGCTACATATTCACCCTCGCCCCCGGCGACAGCCTCAACCTGCTCAGTGCCAGTGTCAACCTCCTCTGTCTGGGGTATGGCAACGATTCGAGACAAACCGGGCCATTGTCTTCATAAATCCTTCACGGAGGCGACGAGAGTGAGTTCGCCTTCTCCGTAGAAACGCCAACTCCGACTGGGGCCGAAACGCCCATCGCAGCCGTATGCCTCAGTCCTTGACCTCGTCGGTCCAGACCCGGAATCCTTTCAGCGTCGTTAGCCCAAAGGTCGTGCTGATCGCCACGTCGGAAGCGTCTCGCCCATGTGCGATCAAGACACGCCCGATCCTCGGGACATTATGACGGGCATCAAAGGTGTGCCACTGGCCCCCCACGAAGGCCTCGAACCAGGCGATGAAATCCATCGGCGCGTCGCTCGCCGGCACGCCGATGTCGCCGAGATAACCGGTGCAATAGCGGGCCGGGATGTTCATGCAGCGGCAGAAGGCCACCGCCAAGTGCACGAAATCCCGGCAGACGCCCTGGCGTTCGTTGAAGGTTTCCCATGCGGTCTTCGTCGGACGCGCATGTTCGTATCCGAACGTCACGTGCCGGTGGACGAAATCGCAGATGGCCTGGACACGTCCCCAGCCGCCGGCCGTGTCGCCGAAGAGCGCCCAGGCGGTCTCCGAGAGGCGGTCGGTCTCGCAATACCGGCTCCCCAGCAAGAACACGAGGGTGTCTTCCGGCAGATCGTACACCGCATGCTGCTGCGCCGATCGGTCGACCCGATCAGGGGTCCCCGGATCGTTGACGATCGTATCGGCCCAGAGGCGCACTTCGCCTCTCGGAGCAAGGATCCGGCTGCACCAGTTGCCGAAGCCGTCGCGGTACGCCTTGATCGGGACGAACGGGGTGACGACGAGGTGGTCGGGCCTCAGCAAGTCGGAAATGCGAGAATAGTGGATGTTCAGCATCAAGATCATCGGAGTAGGCTGAGGGCAATCGTATTTAATTTCGAAGCCGACCTTTATGTTCATCTCGGAAACATCCCGTCTCTCGAATTCTCGATGCAACCCATGGACCCAGGCCGTGAGGACTTCCGCCATCGTCGCCGCTCCTCGGAAGTCAAGCCTCGAGCCGTCCCGAGGGCGAGGTGGGCGGCGGCCCGGCCCGGGGCGGCTACGTCGGCTCCCTGCGCCCGCGCGGCGACGAGGCGGTTGAGCCCCTCCTGGAGGGCATCACGATGCGACTTCTTCTCGGTGACGACGGCCAGCAGCTCCCTCGCGCTCTCGGCATCGCCGATGGCCTGGGACGCATGCACCCACGCGTAGTTCCGGGGACAAGTTCCGGGGACACCATACTTAATTTTCAACGACCCGCTAGACGGCTAGGAACGCGGGGGATTCGGGGCGGTACCCCTGACTTCTTAGCTCCAGCCCTTTCAACATCGGTGAACGAAGCCGAACAATGCAAGCATGCCATAGGCGAGAGAGTTTGCGGTACTTAGGAAAGAGGAAACGGAGGTCTCTAATGCCCGCATGTCCTCTATTACCCAGTTCTTCTGTAAATTCGCATAATCCGTATAATACTCAATCTGATGACATACAATTGGCACTTGTGACAATCGTATGTCACACCTAATTATTTCGTGGTGTCTCTTTCTCCGTAAGAGACTTTGCTGCTGATGTTTACGATTTTGTTCACCGATGTTGAAAGGGCTGCTTCTTAGCTCCTTGTCGGGGCATTGTTAATTTTTCGGAGTTGTAGAGTCGAGGTGTGGCGCGGTGGTTTTAGGCTCGGCATATCTGTGTCCGGCCCTTTCGGTTGCCGGTGCCTCACTAGCTTCGCCATGCTCCGTTTCCACACCCCG
>JBEKTN010000414.1:0-7043 GCA_049516015.1 Isosphaeraceae bacterium
AACTGGGCGTTTCTCTGGATTTCGACGGCTCGTTATTCAAAATGATCGATGCGTTCTAACGTACTCAGATTTAATGCTTTACGGCGTTCTTTGTGGTGGACCCGGCGCTGTAGAACTAGGAGCCTGTCCAAGTATCCCATGCATAACGGCGAACGATCATGAACGCGGCAGGGATCGAGCAACCGAAAGCGGCGGACGGGACGCCCACGCCGATTCCGAACACGGCCGACACCGGCTACTTCAGCAAAGAAGCGGTCGAGGAGTTGGAGAAAATGGGCATAGACCCGCACATCGCCACAGGTCGACAGAAGCGCACGTGTGCACGAGCGTGAGCGTCAGCGCACTGGCCGGATCGCACGGCCTGGCCAGCGATCCGCAAGACGCGCTTGGGCAGCCCACCCGGTTCGAATGCCACCTCGCGTGCGTGAACGTCGATCCGCACCGACCTGGCGTCGTGATGTGGCCGATACACCTCGAAGCCGTGAAAGCTGAAGTGATCGAGCCTGCGTGATCAATTATTCGTGGTGTTGCATCAGCCCGCGGAGTCGCCGGAGCGAGTTGTGGTCGCGGGGTCGATGATCTGATCGTGCGCCATCAGGTGGGCAACGATCCGCTGTGCGGCATAACCGTCGCCGTAAGGGTTGATTGCGCCGGCCATCTTCGCATAAACCTCCGGATCGGTCAGTAGCTCCACGGCCGCCGCGGTGATAGCCTTCCGCTGGGTGCCGACGACGCGCGCGGCGCCGGCCTCGACGGCCTCCGGGCGCTCGCTGGTATCGCGCAGTACGAGCACGGGCTTGTCGAGGCTTGGGGCCTCTTCCTGAATGCCTCCGGAGTCCGTCAGGATCAACCGGCTCGAGGCCATCAGGTGGCAGAACACGTCGTAGTCCAGAGGGTCGGTGAGGTAAATCCTCTCGTGTCCGGCCAGCACCGTGGCGACAGTGGCCCGCACGTCCGGGTTGGGATGCACCGGGTAGATGATCGCCAGATTTCGAAACCGCGTCGTGAGATCGATGAGTGCCTCACAGATGCCTACCAGGCCGATGCCGAAGCTCTCCCGCCGGTGGCTGGTCACAAGCACGATCGGGCTGTGACGCTCCACGATCCGGGCCAGTTCCGCAGCACGTTGGTGAAAGGCGTCAGCGCCTTGCTGGCGCGACCGCTCGAGTGTCAGCCGCAGCGCATCGATTGCCGTGTTACCGGTCACGACAATCCTTTCGGCGGCGACCCCTTCGCGCTTCAGGTTGTCGGCCGCCCAGGTGGTCGGTGCAAAGTGGTGTACGGCAAGTGTATCGACCAGGTGCCGGTTCATCTCCTCCGGAAACGGGCTGTAACGGTTCCGGGTGCGCAGGCCGGCTTCAACATGACCCACCGGAATCTTCCGGTAGTAGGCTGCCAGGCTCGCGGCGAGGGCCGTCGTCGTGTCGCCGTGAACGAGTACCAGATCAGGGGCCGTCTCGGATAACAGCCGGTCCAGACCCTCGATCAGGCGCGCCGTCAGGCCTGCCAGGTCCTGGCGCGGCTGCATGACATCCAGATCGGCGTCGGGCTCGATCTCGAAGTGAGTGAGCACCTGGTCGACCATCTCGCGATGCTGCGCCGTGACGAACACCAACGTCTGGAGGGCCGCTTTCGCTCTGGAATTGGTGCGCAGTTCACGGACGACGGGGGCCATCTTGATCGCTTCAGGCCGCGTACCAAAGATTACTGCTATTCGCATGCGTCACCGAATTCGCACTTTGTTCGGTCAAGAGCCCACAGTCTCCCGGGCCCCGAGATGGAGGCCGCGGTTTTCGAGAAAATCGCCGTCCGATCGTCCGTCTCTGATCAAGCAAGTAGTTAGCAAGTGTTTACGTGAGAAAGACGCGCCCCGCTGGCTTCGTCATCTTCTTTTGGCACGCTTCGTGGATCGAAGGAAGCTCAATTCCAAGACGCCTCCCTGCTCAGAAAAGACCTGCCCCAATTTCCCGGGTCGATAAAGACGCGACTCGTGTGCTCGCTCTTGTGTTCGTAACCCCAGGCAGAGGGTTATCATAGCGAATTGAACGAACCTTGCAATTCCGTGCCCTCGACTGCGAAAGGCGTCGGGCAAAGGGATTGCGAGTTGCTCTTCTACCAAGTTTCGATATCGCACCCACCAAGGTCGATGATTCCCGGCGCCGCCGATGGTCGTCCGGGAAGGCCGTCCCCAGGTCGGTCGGCTCATCGGGGGGGACGTGATCCCCACCGCCGGCTCGGATAGAATGTGCGATGGAATCGATGGTCTCCGGCGACGCGGAGATAGGCCCGATCATAAGTCACCGCGAAGGTCGCCAGGGCGTGCAAGGTCGGGTGGGAGGTCGGCGGCGTGGTCGCCCCGTCGAACAAGGGCTGGCGATTGGTCGAGGTCTGGAACATTTCGCTGTAAGCTCGTGTCGGACGAGAAGGGGGAACACACGCCACATGGCCAAAAAGAAATCGCCGGCAGGTGCCGATCAGCCTCGACCCTCCAAGGCCCTCCGCGCGCTGCGTGAGGCCCTCGGTCTGGATGAGGAGGGCTGGCAGGCATACCTGTGGCACGCGCGCCACGGCTTCGCGGATTACGAGCAGGCCGACTGGATAGACCCAAAGGCCACGCTCCAGCTTCGCGACGTGCCCCACGGGTGGTTTAGTGATCCCGAGGCTCTGGGCTACGTCGTCGTACGTGTTCTCACCGAGGGCGAGGCGGACCTGATCGCTCCGGTCACCCGCCATTTCTTGCGGGTCTGCTTCCCCGAGCCCGGCAGCTTCCACGGCCCACCGGGGATCGGGCTGGCGTGGCTGCACTTGGCCCGGCAGGGACTGGACCCGCCCGTCACACCGGCCAGCCTGGTCCACCTGGCCCTGCAAATGCCCAAGGAATTCTACGACGCGGTCGCCGAGGACGACCTGCTGCCTCTGAGCCGCCTGATCCTGGAGGGCCGAGGGGCGATCGAGGCGTGGGACCTGCATGCCCTGCTCGGCGCCGTCGATCGCGCCCGAATCTCGGCGCGCACCACCTTCCGCCTGTTCAACGACCTAATGGCGGCGGACTGGATTCCCAGGGACGTGAAGCGCGAGTTCTGCCGGGGGCTGCTGGGGTGTTCCCCCGAGGCCTCGAGGCTCAAGGAGCGCACCCTTGCCCTCCACGCCTCAATCGACGCCGATCCCGAGCGCTTCCTCCAGTACCCGATGATCTGGCAGGATTTGATCCACATAGGCCTGGGGCAGCGGGTCCCGGTGCTGAAACGGCACGCCGTGCGCGCCCTGGCGGAGGACGTCGGCGAGCCGCTCGGCGAGGTCCTTGCGCAGTTCCACCTCAGGCCCGACCGAGATCCCCAGGGCGCCGACGCAGTGACGGAGGGCGCCCTGGACCTGGTCCGGCGCCACGCCGAGGAGCTGGGTCCGGACGAGGTGCGGTCCCTGCTGCGCAAGGCCATCAAGCGCGGGTCGGCGGCCGTGCGCCAGGCCGCATACCGGGTCGGCGCGGAGCGGTTCGGGCTCGATTTCGCCCGCCCGGCCCGCCGCGACAACGCCCGGATGGTCCGCGACTGGGCGGACAAGCTGCTGGCGCGAGGAGCGGGCAAGGCAGGCCGCAAGGCCAACCCCCGCCGGCGCTCTTCGCCATCGCAGGACGAGTGAGCCGGCAGCCTCGACATGGGCAAGTTGCGCATTCCCGAATGGTGTTCCGCGCTGAGGCCTGGCGATCTTGTTGCGGTTCGACCTCCGTACGGTCTTCGGGACCCTGATCTCAATAAGTCAGCCCAAAACCATACGGAAACAGTGGGTCCTTGGCGGTGCCATCGTCGACGTTGCAGGGAATCTGGTCCATTGACCGAGGCCAGGTGTGGGGCAGCCTGCCGGTCGGCTTGACGTCGCCAAGGAGGACATCGGCGATGCCTTGACCCTCGGTACCGGGAAGCCAGGCGGCGAGCACAGCGTCGCTGGACTCGAGAACCGGGCCGAGCAGGACCGGCCGGCCCGAAAAGACGACGGTCACGACCGGCACGCCAGCCTCCTTCGCCTTCTTCAAGACGGTCAGGTCTGCTTGTGGAAGGCTCAGGGCCCTGCGGTCGCCCCGCATCTCGGCGTAGGGACGCTCGCCGATCACGACGATCACCGCGTCAGCCCCCGCGATGCCCGAGCCAAGGGCGGAGTGCGTCACCTCGGTGTTTGGCCCGACGGTCTGGCGGACGGCGGCCAGGATCGTCGTGCCGCCGCGCATCACGTTGCCCGTCTTGCCTTGCCAGGCGATCGTCCAGCCGCCGCACTGAATTCCCAGGTCATCGGCCGCCTGACCCGCCAGAACCAGCCGCTTGGCATGTTTCAAGAGCGGCAGCGTGCTCTTCTCGTTCTTCAGCAGCACGAGCGACTTCTGCACGCACTCGCGCGCGACCTGGCGGTGCTCGGTCGATCCGACCGCCGAGGTCAGCGTCGCCTCGGAGCAGGGATGGTCGAACAGGTGCATGCGCGACTTGACGTGCACGATGCGCCTGACTGCGTCGTCGATCCGGGTTTGGGGAACCTTGCCCTCGTTCACCAGGTCCTTGAGCAGGGTGATGTACTCGACGTAGTTGTTCCTCTGTCCCGGACCGTTGGGGATCATGACCATGTCGATGCCGGCGTTGATCGAGGTCTCGATGGCCGTCTTGTAATCGTGCGAGAGCTGGTCGATGGCGGCCCAGTCGGAAACGACGAAACCGTGAAACCCGAGCTCCGTCTTGAGTAAGTCGGTCAGAAGATCATGATTACCGTGCATCTTCTTGCCGTTCCAGCTGCTGTACGAGGCCATGACGGATGAAGCGCCCGCCTTGATGGCCCCCAGATATCCGGGCAGATGAATCTTCCTCAGGGTGGCTAGATCGCACTCGGTGTTTCCCTGGTCCACGCCCCGCGTGGTGCCGCCGTCGCCCACGAAGTGCTTGGCGCAGGCGAGCACCGACGTGGTCTCTCCCAGCGTGGGGCCCTGGAGCCCGCGGACCGCCGCGGCACCCATAGCCTCGGCGAGCTCGGGATTCTCGCCGAAGCTCTCGTACGTGCGGCCCCACCGCTCGTCGCGGGCGACGGCCAGGCAGGGGGCGAATGCCCAGCGGATTCCGGTGCCGGCCAGTTCCAGGGCCGTGATCCGCGCGGCCTTCTCGACCAGTCCGGGATCGCGCATCGCACCCAGGCCGATGTTGTGGGGGAAGACGACCGCCCCGTCCACGTTGTTGTGCCCATGCACCGCGTCGATTCCGTAGATGAGGGGGATCTTCAGCCGGCTCTTGAGTGCCCACGACTGGAGCTCGTCGTGGGTCCTGGCCCAGCCCTGGGCCGTGATATCGTCGGGGTCGGAATCGCCGCCGCTGAGTATCGAGCCCAGGGCGTACCGGGCGATGTCGGCCTTGTCCTTGATGGCCTTGAGATCGACCTGGGTCATCTGGCCGGCCTTCTCGTCCAAGGTCATCGCCTTGAGCAGTTCCTCGGTTTTCGCCGCCGCGGCCGCGTCGTCATCATCGGCCTTCGCCGCCGCGGCCGTGCTGCTCACCATCCCGGGCAGGAGGGCCGTCGCCGAGAGAATCCACCAACTGATGGTGCGCTGGAGCATCGTCATGGTTGCTTCGTGAGTGTGCGGAGGGTCTCGCTCCGGCAGCGCAACTGGCGGCGATGATGCTGCCGGACCTTTCTTCCCAGGATGGCGGGAAAGCGGCACGAGTTCAACCTGTCAGTGCCACGCGCGGTCAATCTGGACCCGAGCTTCCACGCGGCCCTTGCGCCCCGGGCTTTTTCCCGGCAGGCGCGGGCTGGGCCGGTGCCGCTGGGTCTTCCTGCATCTCCCTGGTGCGCACCTTGGTTTCCGTCGAGGGCCGGCGATCTTTTTCACCCTTACGCGGGGACGCCGGTGCGACCTGCTTGACCACGACGTCATCCCACTCGACCGATCCTGCCGGCCAGTAGGCATAGAGCATGACCCGCCCCCAGCGGGGAGTAAACTGGGTGTGCTGGAGCGTGAAATCCTCGGTCTGCACATTCCAGGCTCCGGCAGATCCCTGCAGGTTTTGCTGGCTGCGATAGACTTCGCGCTTCTCGGTCTTGAGCGAATCACCGCCGGCGCGGGTCCGGAACGAGGTCGGCAGCTCGTCATAGCACTTGATGAAAACCTTGGCCGCCGAGCCGGTCGTCCGCCAGCGGCACTGGAAGCGATACGTGGCTCCTTCCTCGACCGGGAAGAAATTGCTGTAGTACAGCACGCCCGTCGAGCCGGCCACGTCCTCGTTCATCGTGAAGCGGATGATCCGATTGCCGGCTTTCGCGTCCTTGCCTTTCTCCACAACCCAGGTGACGTCGTGGGGCAGGGGGTCCCAGCCGGCCGGCGCGCTGCGGCCTCGTTCGAGGTCGCCCTTGACGAGATTCGGGGCTTTCTCCCACCGCTTCAGAAGCTCGGGATCGGGCGCCCCAGCGATCTGCTCGGTGCGGCCATACAGGCGGTCGAGGGCCTCCTTGACGTAGATGTGGGGGATCTCGCTGACGGTCTGGGTGCGGGCCTTCTTCTGGTAAATCCATCGCGGCGGGTCCACCGAGAAGTCGGCGACGTTGATCCAGAGATCGTAAACGTCGGTCTCGAAGCCCTGCACGCGCTCGATCTTGCCCCAGATACCGATATCGCCGGCCTGCTCCTTGGCGACGACCTCCTTCATCTTCTCCAGCGTCGCCTCGGGCCCAGGGATCATGTGGGTGCGCTGGCACCAGTCGCGGACATCCTGCATCGATTCGGGAATGACGAAGCCCCCCTGGCGATGGAGCTTCGCCCAGAGCATATCGCCGATGGTCTGGCCGTACACGCCATTGTCAAACTTGGACTCGAAATCGAATGGGATGACGACCTTCCGGGGGGGGTCGGAGGCCGGGGGCTGGGCAATTACGGCTGCTGCCAAAAGGGCAGTGAAGGCCCAGATCTCCTGACCTGCGGGATTTTGATGTGGGGCCGAACTTGGGCTCTCGGCCTCGGCGGCGATCGAGTAGACGAGTTTCAACTCGGTGCCCGGATAGGTGAACTCGGTCGCGTT
>JBEKTN010000415.1:0-6962 GCA_049516015.1 Isosphaeraceae bacterium
GGAGGCGATCAGTAACCCCGATCATCGAAGTCACGAAGAGATGCTGGAATGGGTCGGTGGCGAATTCGATCCAGAGAGATTTGATCTGGAGTCAGTGAACAAGAAACTTCGGCGTATGCGGATTAGAAAGTCATGATCTCGTCCTCACGCCTGTTGGAATTGAAGGAACGAACAACGAATACGAAAGATCAGGAACTATAAGATTCCCCGAAGACAAGATCAAGGAAGCCATCCTCCACCCCGACTTGGAGATCCGCGACAGGGCGACCGACTACTTTGCCAAGTCGTATTCCCATGACGTGTCCATCATGGCCCAGGTCATGAAGGCCGTGGAGACTTATGGCAGGCAGGATGCCTACCGGCTGATCGGCCTGTCGAGAGCGGCAAGAAGTTCAAGAAATGCTGCGGTCGGCGTTAGCTTTGATCCCGCCAGGTTTGACCTTGATGCGATGAACAAGCGAAGGGCGAGCATCAGTTTGGGGGTGAGCCATGGAACGCAACCGAGTCTCCCGCAACGATCCTTGTCCCTGTGGAAGCGGGAAGAAGTATAAGCACTGTTGTCTGCCGAAGGAGGTCGCAGCCCGCCAGCCCCGACCGTCACCCGCGATCACCGACCTGCACGGCAAGCACAAGAAACGCCCGGAGTACCCTATCGGCACGGTGGCTCTCTACGGCCCTGACGACAAGACCACGACCAAGATCGCCGCCGGGGTGATCAAGTCACCTGCTGCCGAGCCGATCATCATGCGATGGGTGGCCACTGATGTGACAACGAGCCCAAAGGTCAAGCGGGAGATCCAGGAGTTCTTCAACGAACATGGGGTCAAATCGGTCGCCGCCAGCGCTGGGAACATGGGCTGCCCCCACGAGGAGGGCGAGGATTTCCCCGACGGCGAGGACTGTCCCTTTTGCCCGTTCTGGGCGGGAAAGCAGGGCAGCAAGCGAAGGGATTGAGGACGATGGGATCGTCCGTCGGGGTCATCCAAGTCAGGCGGATTCACTGGAGAAGCGCAGGCACGAGCCGATGAGGGAATACAACGAGAAAATGAACCTGGGGAAAGGCTCGGCGTTCGTGAAGAGCCGTCTAGGTCGCCTCCCCACCACCGATGAAGTCTGGGAAGCCGACATCCAGCCGATCTCTGTCTGGGGCTGGGATGCACGGCACCGATGAACAACGGAGTCATGGTTGCGGGTGAGGGTCGGTCGATCTGGATTGTCGGCGACCGTTACACGATAAAATGCAGCGGGAATGACACGAGCGGAGCTTACGCCCTCGTGGAGGCGATTGTGCCTCCCGGCAGTGGTCCGCCGCAGCATATCCAGAGCCGGGAGGATGAGGCTTTTAACGTTCTGGAGGGGGAACTCCAGTTCCATGCCGATGGTCTCAATTTCACGGCAACTTCTGGAGCCTGGGTCACTCTCGCCAGGGGTTCGTTGCACTCTTTCAAGAACACCGGGTCGAAGACCACCCGGATGTTGATCGTGGTGACGCCTTAGGTACTGGAGGCCTTCTTCTTGGAGATAGGTCGGGAGGCGATCGACGGGGAAACCGAACCCGTGACACCGACGCCCGAGGACATCCAGAAGCTCCTTCAAATTGCTCCGAAGCACGGGATTGAGATCAGGATGCCGCCCTGGTGATCGGCTGATGGAGTACGAGTCATGCCAGCCAAGAAGAGGAAGCAGCCAGACGAGAGATACCCGCTCAAGCTAACCGTGAAGCAGTGGGAATCGCTGGTCCATTCAACTCGGCTTGCGATGGGTCTCAAGACCAGGATCAAGGAGGCATCCAGGGATCGGCAATTCGTCGAGTTTACGAAGAAGGAACTGGAGAAGATGGGCGAGGAGATTTACACCTCGCTCGCCTACGTCCCACCCGCTCACAGGAAGCGGCTGAACGCCGCCCTCGACAAGATCGACGACCTCCTGGATGACCTGGAAGGGAAGCACCTTATGGAGAAACGCCAGGCGGTTCACAAGTCTGGTGCCATCTATCAGTTCAAGGTCACCCTCAAGGAGAGCGATCCACCGATATGGCGGCGGATTCAGGTGCCGGATTGCACGCTGGGCGAACTTCACGAAGTCCTTCAAGTCGTCATGGGCTGGGAGGATTGCCATCTGCACCAGTTCATTGTCCGGGGGGAATACTACGGACCCCTCGATCCCGAAGATAGGGAATGGCACATGGAAAAAGGGGACGAGGAAGGGATTCCGATCAGCCAGGTCGCCAAGACGGGACGGAAGGTCCGGTTCATTTACGAGTATGACTTCGGAGACAGTTGGCAGCACGAGATCGCCCTGGAGAAAAGGTTGGAGCCAGAGCCCAAGGTCAAGTATCCCCGGTGCCTCGAAGGAGCCAGGGCTTGCCCGCCCGAGGATTGCGGCGGTGCTTGGGGCTACGCCGATTTCCTGGAAGCGATGGCAGACCCCAAGCACGAGAACCACCGGGATATGAAGGAATGGATCGGCGGGAAGTTCGACCCGGAGAAGTTCGACCTCAACGCCGTGAACCGAGAGTTGAGAACAGTGTAATGGGTCAACCATTCAAGGTCGGTGATTGCGCCCGCATCCCAGACGGACGTATCGGGCGGGTGCGCGGGGTCATGGGAACGAAATGCAGGGTGCGGGTTCGACGCACGACCAGCGAGACCCACCAGTTCCTCAAGTTCATCGGCGATGATCTGGAGCGTGTCGATTGTCCGAAAGGCTGGATGAGCCCAGAGGGCTACGTCCGCTACCTTGATACCACGTTGGCGAAGATGCGAGAACGGGAGGCAGCAAAGAAGCGCCGTCAGAGCAAGTGAGATTGAGCAGACAACGCCTCTGCCACTGCTCTTGACGGAGCAAGTGAAGAAGATCAGGATCGCCAGTACACGCAGATGAAAGGGAGGAGATTACACGACCATGACTGCCCAGTCTCTCAAGCTGTCGGACAAGGTTCGGGTCAAGCCGGGCGTAAGCGACCCGGACTTCCCCGATATGCCCCTGGGCGGCTGGTCGGGGACCATCACCGAGATCATCGAGCACGAGGGTCTGATCAACTGTGTGTTCAAGTTGGACGATCGAACTCTAGCGAATATCCACCCGATCCACCGAAGGCGATGTGAGCGGGACGGACTGGATTTCGAGACCATGGGCTTGGGTGAGGAAGACATAGAGCCCGACGACGGAACACCTGTCCTGATCGAGCAGCCAACCCAGATCAAGACACCGCCTCTGTCGATGGATGACCAAGACGACCGCATCCGGGCAGCGTTTAGACTGACCCACGACGATCTACTGCCTGAAGTGAACCGGAAGAACCAGTCCGCCTACTACCGCTACCTGCTGGCTCACCTGACCTTGCCGTTCCGGGCACAGTACCGGAGGAAGACCGGCCCGTACTCTAGCAAGCTCGTCCGGCTGACCGTCACCGGCTTGTATGATTTCGACCAGTACGAGGTCGAGGAGTGCCACGGGCTGATCGGCGTGGGCAAGGAGCCGGGAGGTTCCGTCGAGTTCTCGCTGAGGGACATCGAGGACATCGAGGACCAGGCGAACCGCAGGCTGATCGAAGACCACGCCTCCTGGCTGGTGAACTACGGATGAAAGTCCCTCCGTTCCTCGCCTTGTGAGAGAGAAGAGAGCCGATGAGATGGCGACGGCGAAATTGGCCGGAACGAGAGCCCCGGCCCGAGGCACGAACGCTACTCGACGAGGAGAAGACGACGCTCCTGGCGACGATGACCAAGGAGGTCGCCGCCTCGCCCGTGCTGATGGGTCTTGGGCTTCAGGCACGGTCTTCAGCGGGGCCGGTTCTACCTGGAGCGACCGCTCGGCGAGGGGGACTCTGGTGGGGTCGAGGCATGGGGGCGGATCACGCCGCTGGCCGATTCGGCTGACCTTTTGCTGGAACAGGAAGGCCGCAAGGGGAGCTGGTCCGAGATCGCCAGGGGATCGGCCCGAAAACTCATCAAGACCGTCGCCAGTGGCACGAAGGGGACGTTTCACGGCCTGGGCGCACTCGATAAGGCGTTGCGACGGGCGGGCAAGGGGCTGGAACGGCTTCAGGTCAAGCGGGAGGGGACGACTTTTGTCTATGCCGAGTCGGGTGAGGTCTGCTCGCCGCAGGAGGCCCTGTTTCATTACTTCGGCCTGCCGCTGCACGTCCTCGTCGAGCCTTCGGAATGGTATTCGTATCACCGGAAGCCAATAATTATCGAAGGGAGCAAGGACCGGAGCCGGGTGCTCGTGCGGTTCGGGGCGATGAGTTGGTCGGGGGAGAGCTTCGGCGGGACTTGCCTCTATGCCTACCGGGACGGGCGCTGGGGTGCCTACCGGATCAGGCCCAGCGAGAGCCGGGACATTGCCTCAGCCGAGGCGTGGCTGGCGAAGCGGAAGTGGCGGCAGTGGGGATAGTGAGTTACCTTATGCGACCGCGATCAGCGGGGGAACGCTCATGGCAAAGAAGAAACCGGCGAAGACAGAAACGAAGTCCGAGTTCCTCCGCAAAGCCCTGGGCAGGAACCCGAACCTCGACTATCGCCAGGTCAATCAGAGGTGGACCAAGGCGGGGCACACCGGGGACATCAGCAACGCTCTGTTTTATCAGGTCCGGGCTAAGCTGGGCATCAAAACCGAGTGGGTCTGGGTCAAGGAGTCAGAACCAGAAGCGGACTCCACACCCACCGAAGCGAGAAGCCAGGTATATCAGTTCAAGATCACGCTCGTGGACACCCAGCCGCCGGTCTGGAGGCGTATTCAGGTTCCTGACTGTACCCTCGGCGATCTTCATGAGGTCATCCAAACCGTCATGGGCTGGCAACACAGCCACATGCATCAGTTTATCATCAACGACGAATACTACGGTAAAGCGGATTTCGACGACCTGGACCTCGGCATGGAGATGAAAGATGAGGATGGCATCCTGCTGAGCCAGATCGTCAAGGCCGGCAAGAACGCCCGGTTTGTCTATGAGTACGACTTCGGAGATAGCTGGCAACACAGCATCCAGTTTGAGCGAGTTGTTGAGCCAGAGCCCAAGGTCAAGTATCCCCGGTGCGCCGAAGGAGCCAGGGCTTGCCCGCCCGAGGACTGCGGCGGTGTCTGGGGCTATGCCGATTTCCTGAAAGCGATAGCTGACCCGAAGCACCCGGACCACCAAGACATGAAGGAATGGATCGGCGGCAAGTTCGACCCGGAGAAGTTCTCGGTCGAGGCAGTGAACCGAGAGTTGAAGAATCTCAGGTGAGAGGGGCGGGCAGCGATGATCCAGGTCAACGGCCTGATCGTCGATGCCCGGCATCTGCCGAGGGATATCCAGGAGGAAGCGTACCGGAAAGGGCTCATCCCCTTCATCCCCGGCGACCGGGCGGACAATTCCACCGAGGAGTGAACCATGAGCCACACCAAGAACAAGTCGGGCCCCCCTCGCTTCCAGGTGGGAAACAAGGTTCGAGTCGAGTACGGCGTGATCGACCCCGACTTTCCCGACATACCTCTGGGCGGCTGGACTGGAACCGTCACAGAGGTCGAGCAGACGGACGACCAGATCACTTATGAGATCAAATGGGACAAGAGAACCCTCGGCGGCATGCATCCGGTCTACCTCAAGCGGTGTGAACGGGACGGGTTAGGACTGGAAACGATGTGGCTGGGTGAGGAAGACATCGAGCCGGACGACGGGACACCAGTCCCGATCGAGCAGCCGACCGAGATCAAGACGCTCCCACTGTCAGGGAAGGACCAAGACGATCGGGTCCGCATGGCCCTCGGGCTGACACACGACGACCCGCTCCCCGAGGTCAGCCTGAAGACCCTCCTGGCCTACTACCGCTACCTGGCGGCAAACCTGAAGTTCCCGTTCAAGGCAAGGTCCGAAAGCGACGGCACGACGCTGACCGTCAACCGACTGGTCGACCCCAAGGAGTACGAGCTGGACGAAGAGGAAGGGCTGCTCTGCGAAGCTCGGGACCGTGAGGAGTCTTTCCCCGTCCCGCTGTTCGAACTCGACGACGCCGTGGGGAACCGCAAGCTGGTCGGTGACTACGGCTACTGGTTCTGGAACTGGCATTGAGGCTGAGGGAGTCACAACGGCGAAAAGGAGGTCGAAGCCAGTGTCGCCGTTTCTCGGCCGCTGGCACATCGTCTCGATGACCGAATGGGACGAGGACTACATCCACGAGGAGGTCCCGGCGTTCATCGTGTTCGGGGAGCACCAACAGGGTAGCTTTCAGTTCGCCTACGTCCGGGGCGAGATCGACTCGCATCACGACCAGACACGGTGACAAGCCCCCGGCGCGAGCACGGCGGGCCACGGCTGAGCAGACCTCGACCGCCGTGATGCGGGCGAGGTAGATAGGATCGGACGTCCCGCGCCGACTGAGACTGCGAACCCAGGCGGTGCCTGTCTCCTGGATGTACCGTTTCACGAGGGCGCTGGAGTCGAAGTAATCGACGCGAAAAGTGTTGAGCGTCGCCGTAAGTAGTGTACGAAGTGTTGTTAAAGAGACACGGCGTCTACCACTTCGTAATTACGGCGTCGGGCATGCTCCGGCGCGCGGTCGATGATGTCGCGTGGATGAAGCGCCTGCTACCCCACCGCCTGGTCCATGCGATCGAGGCGAGTTGTGCCTACTCCCGGATACACAGTTGCGAGAGCATCGACCTCAACGGAATCGGGAGGCTGATGGCTGGTTGCCCGCCAGGCCGAGAGGGCCGGGCTGGCGGGGGTCGTTGCCCGAACCTGGGGTCGTTCGGCTGGGGAACCTGGGCCGGAGGGCATGCCGCTGTGGCAGACCGAGGCCGAGGCCCTGTCCGCCCACGACGCGGCGGCGATCTCCTGGGCGAGGGCCCAGGCCGAAGCCTCAGACCTCCTGATCTGGGACCAGGGTAGGTTGCGGGTCGTAGGAGTTATCTGCTTACGCAGATGGTGTTTGGGAGATCTTCGTCTGAGTGGATAAGATGGCACGATGGGAAATAGA
>JBEKTN010000416.1:0-6957 GCA_049516015.1 Isosphaeraceae bacterium
ATTTCTATTTCCCATCGTGCCATCTTATCCACTCAGACGAAGATCTCCCAAACACCATCTGCGTAAGCAGATAACTCCTACGACCCGCAACCTACCCTGGTCCCAGATCAGGAGGTCTGAACCTACTTCAAGCGTGAAGTTCTGCCCCATGCGCCTGATGCGTGGATCGATCACGAGAAGACGAAAGTCGGCTACGAGATCCCGTTCAACCGCCATTTCTATGTCTTCAAGCCGCCTCGCGACCTGGTCGATATCGACGCCGACCTGAAGGGAGTCACTGACCGGATTCTGACGATGATCGGGGGGCTGTCGAAATGAGCTTTCCGAGATACGCGAAGTACAGGGACAGCGGTGTGGAATGGCTAGGCGAAGTGCCGGAGCATTGGATGGCAACAAAGTTAAAACATCTTGGGCAAGCTCAAATTGGATTGACCTACGATCCCTCGGAAATTGTTGACGAAGGAACAGGTACACTTGTCTTGCGTTCCTCGAACATTCAAGGCGGTAGGATTGTCTTCGACGACAATGTCTTTGTCAAGAAAGAAATACCATCGCGATTGATCACGCAAAGTGGGGATATCTTGATCTGTTCGCGGAATGGAAGCCGCGCGTTGATAGGCAAGAATGCCAAAATCGATTGCGACTCGGCAGGACAATCATTCGGTGCATTTATGACCATCTTAGGAGTCACTTGAATAGTTTTCTTTATTGGGTGTTTAATTCCAAACTGTTTGATCTGCAATCAAGTTCCTTTCTCACATCAACCATTAACTAATTAACAATCGGCAATCTCAACAGCTTCGACGTTTTGATGCCGCCCCTCCATGAACAAACCGCAATCGCATCGTTTCTTGACCGGGAGACGGGGAAGATCGACTCGCTGGTGCGGGAGCAGCGGCGGCTGATCGAACTGCTGAAAGAAAAACGCCAGGCCGTCATCTCCCACGCCGTAACCAAGGGCATGAACCTACACGCTCCCATGAAGCCCTCCGGCATCGAATGGCTCGGTGACGTCCCCGAGCATTGGGAGGTGAAGAGGCTTCGGTTTCTGTTCAAGCAAGAGAAGCGACAGAATCAAGAAGGCAAGGAAGTCCTGTCAGTCTATAGAGACTACGGAGTCATCCTGAAGGACTCTCGCGACGACAACATGAACAAGACGCCCGAAGACCTCAGCGCCTATCAGCTCGTGAACCCAGAGGATCTGGTCGTAAATAAAATGAAAGCCTGGCAGGGCTCTCTCGGGGTTTCGGATTTGGAAGGAATTACAAGTCCAGACTATGTCGTGTTTGCCCCACGTCATCGGGAGTTTTCGGCGTTCCTTCACCTACTCCTTAGATCCCAAAGCATGGTTAGTGTTTACAGAAGCATATCGAATGGCATCAGACCATCTCAATGGAGGTTGGAGCCCGACCTATTCCTCTCGCTCTCGATCTTTCTCCCCCCTCTTTGCGAGCAGCGGGAGGTAGTGGGGTTTGTTGCAGATCAGACCTCAAAGTTCGACGCCCTTACCGCCGAAGCCCAGCGCGCCATCGACCTCCTCCAAGAACGCAGGACCGCCCTGATCTCCGCCGCCGTCACCGGCAAGATCGACGTGCGAGGGTTGGCGGAATCGGAGGCCGCATGAGCCTGCACAAAGAGGTCAACTTCGAGACGGAAATCTGCGAACACCTCGCCGCCAATGGCTGGTTGTACGATGAAGGTGACGCGGCAAAGTACGATCGGGCTCGGGCCTTGTTCTCCGAGGACGTGCTGGCCTGGGTGCAGGCCATTCAGCCCAAAGCCTGGGATGCGATCGCCAAGAACCACGGGTCGCACGCCACCGAAACCCTGCTGACCCGTCTTCGCGATCAAATCGACCAGCGCGGCACGCTGGATGTGCTGCGGCACGGCATCGAAATGCTGGGGCTGCGAGAGAAGTTGTCGCTCGCTCAGTTCAAACCCGCCCTGGCCATCAACCCCGACATCCTGGCTCGCTACGCCGCCAACCGCCTGCGCGTCGTGCGGCAGGTGCGGTACTCGGCTCACAACGAGAACAGCATCGACCTGGTGCTGTTCCTGAACGGTCTGCCGGTGGCGACGGCCGAACTCAAGACGGACTTCACGCAAAGCGTCGGTGACGCAATCGACCAGTATCGCTTCGATCGCCATCCCAAGCCCAAGGGTCAGTCTGCTGAGCCGCTGCTCTCCTTTCCCAGCGGGGCGCTGGTACATTTCGCCGTGAGCAACCACGAAGTTTACATGACGACCCGGCTGGACGGCACGAACTCCGTGTTCCTGCCATTCAATCAGGGCGACCACGGAGGGGCCGGCAACCCCGTGAACCCCAGCGGCGGCCATCGCACCGCTTACCTCTGGGAACAGGTCTGGGAGCGGGAGAGCTGGCTCGAAATCCTGGGCCGGTATCTGGTGGCGCAAAAGGACAAGAAGAAGCAGATCGAGAAGGTCATCTTCCCCCGGTTTCATCAGCTTGACGCGACCCGAAAGCTCCAGGCGGCCGTGCTGGACGAAGGACCGGGGGGCAAGTACCTGATTCAGCATTCGGCGGGCTCGGGCAAGACCAACTCGATCGCGTGGTCCGCCCACTTTCTGGCCGACCTGCACGACGCGCAGCACAAGAAGCTGTTCGATTCGGTGCTGGTGGTGTCCGACCGCAACGTGATCGACACGCAGTTGCAGGAAGCGATCTTCGACTTCGAGCGAACCACCGGCGTGGTGGCGACGATCAAGGGCGAGAGCAGCAGCAAGAGCGGCGAACTCGCGACAGCCCTATCCGGCGACAAGAAGATCGTGGTCTGTACCATTCAGACATTTCCCTTCGCCCTGAAAGCCGTGCGCGAACTCGCGGCCACTCAGGGCAAGCGCTTCGCGGTGATCGCCGACGAGGCGCACAGCTCGCAGTCCGGCGAAGCGGCGGCCAAGTTGAAGGCCGTGCTGACCGCCGAGGAACTGAAGGAACTCGGAGACGGAGGCGAAGTCAGCACCGAAGACATTCTCGCGGCTCAGATGGCCGCGCGCGCTGACGACGGCGGCATCACCTACGTCGCGTTCACCGCAACACCCAAGTCCAAGACGATGGAACTGTTCGGCACCCGGCCCGATCCGACCCAACCGGCCGGTGAAGGCAATCTTCCTGCTGCGTTCCACGTCTATTCGATGCGGCAAGCCATCGAGGAAAAATTCATCCTTGATGTCCTTCAGAACTACACCACGTACAAGCTGGCCTTCAAACTGGCCCACAACGGCAAGGACTGTGACGACAAGGAAGTCGAACGCAGCGCGGCCTTGAAGGGGATCATGGGCTGGGTGCGGCTGCATCCCTACAACATTGCGCAAAAGGTCCAGGTGGTGGTCGAGCACTTCCGCCAGTACATCGCTCCGCTCCTAAATGGACAAGCCAAGGCGATGGTAGTCGTGGGGAGCCGGCAGGAAGTGGTCCGGTGGAAGATCGCGATCGACAAGTACATCAAGGATCGCGGCTACGCCATCGGGACGCTGGTGGCGTTCTCGGGCGAGGTCAAGGACACGGAATCCGGGCCCGACCCGTTCACCGAAACCACCCACACGCTGAACCCGAACCTTCGAGGCCGCGACATTCGCGAAGCGTTCAACACCGACGAGTATCAGATTCTCCTGGTTGCGAACAAGTTCCAGACCGGCTTCGATCAGCCGCTGCTTTGCGGGATGTACGTCGATAAGCGACTGGCGGACATTCAAGCCGTGCAGACCCTCTCCCGGCTGAATCGCGCCCATCCCGGCAAGGACGCGACCTACGTGCTGGACTTCGTGAACGACGCGGAAGACGTTCTGAAGGCGTTCAAGGCTTACTACACGACGGCCGAGCTGGCGAATGTGACCGACCCCGATCTCGTCTACGACCTGCGCGCCAAGCTGGACGCCGCCGGTCACTACGACGATTTCGAGGTGGATCGCGTCGTGGCCGTGGAATTGAACCCGAATGCCAAGCAGAGCGAACTGGCTGCCGCCGTCGAGCCCGTTGTAGACCGGCTCCAGAAGCGTTACAAGGCGGCACAGCAGGCCCTGAAGACCGCCATAGAGCAGAAGAACAAACCCGCGATGGAAGCGGCTCGAAATGAGCTGGACGCATTGCTGCTGTTCCAGCGCGACATGGGGGCGTTTCTGCGTCTCTACACGTTCCTGTCACAAATCTTCGACTATGGCAACACGGCGCTCGAGAAGCGTTCGATCTTCTACAAGCAAGTGCTCCGCCTGCTCGTGTTTGGCCGCGAGCGCGAGGGAATCGACCTTTCCAAAGTGGTGTTGACCCACCACAACCTGAGGGATCAGGGCAATCGCCCGATGCCCCTGGTCGCCGGTGAGAACCCCAAGCTGGAGCCGATCACCGAAGCGGGCGGTGGGAGCGTTCAAGAGAAACAGAGAGCCCTTCTGAACGAGATCATCCAGCGCGTGAACGAACTGTTTGAAGGTGACCTGACGGACCAGGACAAACTGGTTTACGTTAACAACGTGATCATGGGGAAACTCCTGGAATCCGAGACGCTCAAGCAGCAAGCGACCAACAATACCAAAGAGCAGTTCGCGAACTCGCCCGATCTGAAATCGGAACTCATGAACGCGATCATCGGCGCGCTGGAGGCTCACACCGCCATGAGCACGCAGGCGTTGGGCTCCGAGACCGTTCGCAGCGGCATCAAAGACGTGCTGCTCGGCCCAGCCCGGCTCTATGAATCCTTGCGCGAACAGGCTGTCGGTGAAGTAAATTGAGTCTTGAAGGTCGCATGGTGGCTGACGGATTACAAGTGGCAGTCCACCCGCCCAACTCACCGCTTGACCCCTACCGTGGAAAGCTGTCCCATAAAGTGGATTAAGCGAGATTCTCCGCTGATCCCCCCCCCGAGTCATCATGGCGATGGTCCCATCGCCTTATCTTATTAGGCTCTTGAGCACATTATCCGCCATTAAGTCCGTCACCAAACCACGAACGTAATCCCCCCTCTCGGCAGAAGGTTCATCGCTTAGCGTTTCCCGAATCTTGCTGATGACGATCCGCAGAGCTTCCTCAGCGGCAGCCTGTGGATCGAATCCCTCTTGAGAGGGTAGGAGCGATACCAATCTCTGTTTCAGGGTATCGTCCTGCAACAGAGATCTCACGACCACATCCTTGATAGGCTCGACCACTTTCAAGGTGGAGAGTGTCTCTGCGGCACGGTCCTTAAACTGCTTAAGCTTTGGCACCAGTTCCGTTTTCGTTACGTGGGAGGCTATCTGTTCCGGTGTCATGGTCTCGATTCTGCCATCGTCCTGCAGTTCGGAGAGGGCCACCTTTATCTGCTCATCATCATAATTGTCGATGATCTGTTTCAGTAGTTTTGTCGCCACAATGCCCACTTTCTCAGCCGGTTTTTCGATGTTCCACTCGGTTGTTGCCACCCGACTGTACATATTGCCAATCAACCATCCCAGTTTCGCCTGGAACGGCTCTTTGAGCTGAGCAATCTTCGCTTCCAAGCATTTATCATAATTCACCGCGCGAAAGGACACAGAGAGCTGGAGAAAGGCGCAGCATGGTTCGCTGATTCCCAAGTCCAGGTCGGTGTGCAGGTAGAATAGACCAGCCTTGTTGTTGTCCATCAAGCTTTCGAGGAACATGGCGAGCTTTCCCCTCGCTTTATTCCCGACAATCCTTGTCGTCTTCAGCTTGGCGTGCTGATGCTTGGCCGCTTCCAACAACACCACGTCTTTTATCGGTCTCACTGCGGCTATCGAAATGTAAGGCGCAACGCATGGGCTGCCATTTCGCCTCACCAGATCGCATGTCTGAGTCAGCACCATGAAATAGATATAATCACGGTGTTTGCTGTAATAGGGAAAGTACTCGTCCAGAAGCGCGACGAGCGCATCGCTCCTACGGAGGATGTCCCCCTGGTTCAATTCCGTTTTCTTCGGCTCGTCATAGACGTAATGAGTAGGCATCCGCGCACCGAAGCGAGGCCGGTCAGCGATTACCCTCGGGAACGTCGCTTTTCTTCATTCGCCCGTTCGATCTCGCGCCGCTCAACCAACCGTTTGGTATTGAGCGTGAAGGCCACAGTCGTCTGATTCTTGCGGACGCGCACAACGTATTCTTCCGATGGCTCAGCTTCGTTTGATCCCTTGTAAGGATCTGGATAGCCCACGAGCCCCTTCTTTAGCTGATCGGGGCTGATGCCTGGCGTGATGCCGGTGGCCGGCGGGGTTTGGGAACTGGTCTCACCCATGTTCGTCACCTTCTTCCAACTGCAAATGATAAATGTCGCGCATGAACCCGAGTGCCGTATCCCTCAGCCGCACTACTCGCCCGTCGATAGCCTGCCTGGCCGCCGCGGTGGCTTGTTCGATGGTGCCGATCGTATCCGTATGAAAATTGAAGTCGATAGTGATGCCATCGGCTTTTCGACCCAGTGATAAGTTAAGCGTACCATGTTGGCCGGTTAGCTTTCGGGTGACCGTGGTTTCCGGATTGTCCCATTCTGCCCTAGCGATTAATCTGTCGTCGTCGTGGTTAAACACCTGTAGCATCGCCGCCGGGGGGTTCCGTTCAATGAAGCAGAAATTGATGCCAACTCCTAAGAGCGGCGTCCTGGGCAAATCATCCAGCACCGTCAGCGCCATGCGCTGCGCTGCTTCTAGGGAACTATCGGTGTTAAATCGCGGGTGGAAGACCAGCCTCCCAGCGGACGCCTCTAGCACTACCTCGCTATGGCGATAGATAACGGGGAAAATCGGGAGGAGCGCGATTAGGGTCTCAACCTCGTCCTGATGGAACAAACGCGAGCCGACCCATTCCGGCGTAAAAATCATCCGGTTCCAATGCCCTGCGATCAGAATACTCCAGCTCTCTTGCTTTGAAATCATCGCCGCCCAACCATGTTAAACATTTTATGAACAAAGCTAACCGGATTCGACCCCACCATCATTTGCATCTAGGAGCCAGTATAG
>JBEKTN010000417.1:0-6949 GCA_049516015.1 Isosphaeraceae bacterium
CGACAAGATCCTCCCCAAGTATGAAATCCTCATCCAACCTCAATCGATCTAACGGACCTCGGATCACGGAGAACCAAGATCGCGAATCAAGATGAAATTATTATCGGGGATTTCCCTAACGTATTGTGTGACGAAGTCGTCAACTCGTGGGCTCAAAAAAGAGCATCCCCGGGAGGACGCATCCGTCAAGCTTTACTTTAGGCTAACGTCAACATCGAGGTTGTTCCCGTGGCAACGTCGAAGGATGTTGCTCAATGGATGGTTGCTCAGCTTAGGGAGGGTGACTGCCTGCTCCAAGTCGAAGCAGTCGCCGCCATCGAAAAGCTGTTCGGCTCTGAATTCGTCTATCTCAGTGACATCGGCGAGAAATCGATCGATGGGCGTGTACTGGGCTGGTGAAAAGCTGGTCTTGCACAAGCTGCGCTTTCATCCCGGTTTTGCTGCGCCGTTTCCCCCCCCCTTGCGAAGGGGGGGTTAGGGGGGGTGGTCCCGGCACGACCAGTCACAAGGTCTTCCCACACACTCTCCCTCTCAGTCCTTTCGCATCCCTCTCGCGAGGCAAGAAGAATCGTTTTCGCTTTCCAAGGCTCCCGCATCACCCCCCCTGCCCCCCCTTCGCAAGGGGGGGGAAAGGGATCGCTCGCTCGCGACGTCATTCCATCGCGCGCAACAAAAACACGCGTCTTGAAATCGTCCCTCCAGCCCAGTCAACACCAACTTTTCACCGGCCCAGGCGTGTACTGTATCAGTTTCGGAAGCTGACCGAAGACGAAGTCGTCTGGGTTACTCAACACGGAGGGGGCTATTGGTCAGGTGCCCACTGGCGGAAGCGCGGCCCCGGAGACTCCTCCGGCAGAACGCAGTACAAATACTGAGGAGGATGGAAAGGGGACGGAGCGGAGAAAGAGTCCCGGGGTCAGACTTTGTTTTTGGTTTTTCATCCCCGTCGAGAAACCAGGAACAAAGTCTGACCCCCTGGCCTACCGACCTGGCCGGCATCCGCGACGCGGCGGCCCTGGCCAATCTCCCGGCGGACGAACAGAAGGCGTTCACCCAGTTGTGGGCCGACGTGGCGGCGTTGTTGAAGAAGGCGGGCCCGTGACCTCGTGTTGACCGCCGTCAATTACGCGGTGGTTGCACGCCTGGGAAAAGCCCGGCTCGGATCAGTAGCCGGCGCAACTCGACGCGCTCGGGAGCGTTCATGACAAGGACATCGATCGTCGTTCGTCCGATGTCGGTTCGGCCCGTAAGCACGGGGCCGACCCAGGCGAAATGCTCCTCCCAAATGTCCTGGCGGGGGTGGAAGAGTCGCGTTAGCAAACTTGTGTCGGGGTCGAGACCTGCGATATTCGGCCCCTTGTGGAGGTTGTCATTCAGGCAGGACAACGCCAAGTTTTCGGCGACGGTCGGTCCGTGGTGTTGCTCGGCAATGACGTGGTCGATCTGGAAGGGCAGAACGTCGAGCGATTGCGGGAGCCGACAGTATTCGCAGGTGTTTTCGGCGCGGTCCCAAACCAGACGTTTCAGTGCCTCGTTCATCGCGTCAGGAGGCAGGGGAAGCGGGCTCGGCCAAAGCGCAGCGAGCCTTGGCGTGGATCACGTTGAGGAAGTTGCCGACGCGCAGGTAACGCTCCAAGAGGGCGCGTTCGGACGGCGCGATGGTGCCCTGGCGGTTCTTCTCCGCCAGTTCGTTCATACGTGCGACCGCGGCAGTATTGAACCGAAATCGGAGCAGCGCCTGCGCAGCCTCGGGCGACATCCCGGCGGTGTCGGATTCAATGACCTGTTCCAGGATTTCGCTTTCGGTATCAAGAGTGGCTGTCTCGCTCATGACGTCAGTATACAGCGGATCGGCATGCCACGACAAGAGAGTGCGTGCAGCGCTGGCCGCCGCCGGACAGGGCGAGGATGCAAAAAAAGTCTCGGCCAGGCACTCACGTCCAGGAAAGATCGGTGGTCTGAGATATCTATGGGTGTTTTGGCGACGGCGGAGCGAAACACAGGGGGGCGAAAAGTGACAGCCACCAAATCTGGAGAACACAGAGAGTACAAGTAAACTTGGCAAGCCTACGATTGTTTCTTCAGTCTTCCACGGGGCCGAGTCGTGCATTCGAGCCCCAATCGCTTGGCCGAAGGGCTTCGCGGGGTCAAAGCCGGTTTCCGGGTTTTGCAGATCGAAAACCGGAAACCGGCTCTGATCCCTATCACTCGCCGCTCGCCGCACCGTTCGCGGCAATCTTCCCCGCCAAGCTTTCGGCGGTTGACATCCACCTGCTCCCCCTCGAATCGCACCATATCGAGCCCCTCACGACTCTTCCTTTCCACCATACAGACCCCTTCGACCGCCTGATCGCCGCGACCACGCTGGTCGAGGGCTTGACACTCGTCTCCGCCGACACGGCCTTCGAGGCCTACGTCGGCAGCGTGCGTCGCGGCGCCTTCCGACGGTGAACCGGCCCGCTGACGCCTTGAACGCCCCGCTCGGCGACGGCTAGGATGATCACTGGGTCCACCAGAGCGAAAACAGGGCCCAAATTCGGCAGGGCGCGGGGGTGCCGCCCGAAGGGTGGTCCGCCGGGCCGCGCACTCACGACGATATGGGTCGGGCAATCGAGAGCCCAGAGAACCAGGGGACATCTTTCATGGCGCTTGTCAGCTACGTACCGACTTCGGAAGCCGCCGAAAACATCCGGCCGCGTTTCGAGAAAGTCGAGAGCCGGGGGCACGAGGTGCCCAACTTCCTCCGCGTCCTTGCTCATAGCCCCGAGCTACTCGAGGGCTTCATCGCGCTCAACGGGGCCCTGGGCCGGATCAAGCTCGATCCCAAGCTCCGCGAGCTGGCCTACATCCGGGCTTCCGAGGTCAACAGTTGCGGCTACTGCCTGCAGCATCACAAGAAGGCGGGAAGGAAAGCAGGACTCGATGAGCGGCAAGTGAACGAGACCGACAACTACTCCGGCTCCGAGATCTATGACGATCTTCAGCGGGATGTGCTCCAGTATGCCGAGGAGGTTACCCGCAACGTGGTCGTCTCCGACGAGCTCGCCGATCGGCTCAAGCAGAAGCTCACGGAGCGGGAACTGGTCGAGCTTGCCGTGGTGGTGGCACTGGCGAATTTCACCAACCGGATCAGCGAGACCCTCCGGCTCGAGCTGTCGTGAGGTTGGGCCTCGAGCTGCGTGCCCGGCCACAGAGTAGCGGTGAGCGCGAGGATCGAATTGACCATGAGCCAGACTGAATCGACGGGCGGGCCGGGCGCTGCCTGGGTTCCGCTGGGTCCGCGAGAGCGCCGGGTTGTGGGGGTCCTGGCCGAGAAGGGCAAGACGACGCCGGAGTATTACCCGCTCACGGTCGCGGCCATCGTCGCCGGTTGCAACCAGAAATCCAACCGCGACCCGATCACCAACTATGATCAGGACGATGTCGAGGACGCTCTCCAGAGCCTGCGCAGGAAGGGCGCGTCGATCATGGTCGAGGCCGGCGGCCGCGTGCCGCGGTGGAAGCACACGCTTTATGAGTGGCTCAAGGTCAGCAAGGCCGAGCTTGCGGTGGTCATCGAGCTGCTGCTCCGCGGCCCGCAAACCGAGGGCGAGCTGCGGGCCCGCGTCAGCCGCATGGAGCCGCTTGCCGACCTGGCCGCGCTCCAGACGATTCTCGAGGCCCTGACGCCACGCGGGCTGGTGGTTTATCTTTCGCCTCCGGGCCAGAAGCGACGAGTCATGCTCACGCATGGGCTCTATCCCCCGGAGGAGCTGGGAAAGGTTCGCCTGGCCCTTGCCGCAACGGCGGCGGCCGGCGGCGATGAGGAAGCACCGGCGCGGGTCTCGGGTGCACGCGGGGAACTGTCGGCCGGGGCGATGACGCCGGCCTGGGCCACCGAGATCGCCGCGGTTCGCGCCGAGGTCGATGAGCTGCGGAACCGGCTCGAGACCCTCGCGGCCGATTTGCGCGAACTCAAGTCCGCGCTCGGAGTCTGATCGCATGAGCATGCCCTCCCTTGGACCCCGGGACATCGAGCCCCCGCTCGCTCCCCCGCCGAGCCCGGAGACGGAATCCGCGATCACCGATCAACCGGACCAGCCAGTGGGTTCCCTTGGTGATGATTCGCGCGGCGGAACTGGTGAGGTCGAAAGCTCTGGACAGGTCCTCCAGCCGCAACCGGACTTCGTTCCTGAACCCGAACCCCTGGCTCCGCGCAGTGGCTGGAAGCTGGTCGCCCTGATTCCCCATGACGGCAAGGAGCCGCCCGCCGGCCTGGACGATGTGCTGGCTCAGGCGAGCTGGTGCGCTGCCTCGGCGCTCTGGCATCCCTCGCTGCTTGCCCGGGCGGCGGCACTGCCGATCATCGAACCGATCGAGACGCCCTCGACTCCGGCACCGAAAGAAATCCGCGTGATCGCGGCCGGGACACTGGACCGCCTCCCTTCCGGATACCGCACCCAGGTCGAGGATGCCGGCGCGATCCTGCTCGAGTCGGGAACGGACCGCGCGGCACTGATCGGTGAAATCCAGGAGCGTCTGGGGGCGGTGGGCACGCCCGAGACCGCCGATGATCCGGGGATGATTGCCGTCGCCCTGGACTTCCTGGCGCTGGGCGCGACCCGCTGGCTGCTCCGCGACCTGGCCACCGCGATGGGGCATGAGGGCGCGATCAACCACCAGGCCCTGACCCGCGAGATTCTCGCCGGCGCCGATGCCTGGCAGGGTTGTGACCGATCGACCGCCGTCAATCGGCTGCGTGCCGGTTTCGAGGTTCTGACCCAGGCCCGGGAGCGGTTCTACCCGGTCGATGCGTATTTCGTGGATCTCTGCCTGCTCGACCCCGCGCTGCCAGGGGGCGTGCTGGCCGGTCCGCTTGATTCGCATGTCGCGATCTCTTTCCTGGCGCCGGCTCTGGCGATCGAGAACCAGGCGAGTCGTGATCCCGAGGGCATGGAACGGCTTCGCCAGGCGATCAACGACGGTTGGGTTGATGTCGCGGGCGGGCAGTACGCGGAGGCCGAGAACCTGGTGCTGCCGCTCGAGTCGATTCTCTGGCAGTTTCGCCGCGGCAGCGCAGTCTACCGGGCACACCTGGAAGAGCGCAACGTCGAGACTTTCGCGCGGCGGCGGTTCGGGCTGTGCACGCAACTGCCGCAGATCGCCAAGCGGTTCGGGTTGCGGTACGCGCTGCACCTGGGTTTCGACGCCGGCCGCTTCCCGATCCGTGCCGAGGTCAAGCGGCTCTGGGAGAGCCCCGACGGGACCAGCCTGGAGACCCTGCTCCGACCGCCGCTGGCGGCCGATCGACCCGCGCAAGGACTGATGATCGCCTGGCGGCTGGCCGCGACCATGCGGAACGACCATGTGGCGACACTTCCCCTGGTTCACTGGCCCACTCCGGTGGCCATGTGGTATGGCGATCTCAGGCGGGGTGCGACCTATTCGCCGGTGCTCGGCCGATGGGTCACGCTCAACGATTACTTTCACCTGACCGACCGCCCCTACGAGACCTTTCGGCCCGACCCCGACTCTTATCTCTCGCCCTACCTGGCCCAGGCGGCAGCCAGTCGAGATCCGGAGCCGATCTCCCGCCTGGCACGCCACCATCGCTTGCGCGCCCGTTTCGACGCCATGGAGTGGGCCCGGGCAACGGCTCTGGCCATCTCGGCCGCCGCAACCGGATCGCCCCCCAGCCCGGAGATGGTCAGCGCGCAGACGGATCCCGCGCGCATCGAGAACCTGATCGAGACCGGCCGACATGGCGACGCGGCGTCCGGGCTCGACGCTCTGGAATCGTTCTGGGCCGGACAGCTCTCGCGCGGCATCCTGGCCGCCCGGCCCGGCGGTTCCGGCCCATCTCGAGCGGGATACCTGGTGATCAATCCACTGGGCGTTCCCCGTCGAGTCGCGGTGATCTTGCCCGACGCGGCGCTCGATCTCCGTCCCGAGGGACCATTGCGTGCATCTCAGTTCACTGACGAGGGCGTCTACGCGGTGGTGGATCTGCCGGCCTTCGGCTATGCCTGGGTGCCCGCGGAGCCCAACCTCGAGCTGCCGGCCGCCGAGCCCGGGGGCCTTTCCGCCCGGGGCCGAACACTCAAGAACGAGACGGTCGAGCTCGAGATCGACGAGGCGACGGGAGGGATTCGCGGCGTGATGGCGGTTGGCGAATCAACGCCCCGGATCGGCCAGCAACTCTTGCTCGCCGGCCTGGGCGAAGCCGCGGGGAAGCCGCTCGCCAGCCAGATGAAGGCGGAACGCTTCGACATCGACTACGCCGGCCCGGCGCTCGTGCAGGCGACCGCGGCCGGCAAGCTCTTCGATTCGCGGACCGGAGCGCGGCTCGCCAGTTTCAGCCAGAGGTACCGGCTCTGGTCAGGCCGGCCGATTCTGGAGATCGACATCACCCTCGGCGAGATCGCGCCGGGCTGGCTCGCGCGCGCGGCCGGAGCCGATCCATGGACGACTTACCTCGCCAGCCGCTGGGCCTGGCCCGACACGAGCTCGATGCTCCGCCGGACGGTCCTGCTGGCTCCCGAAGTGACCGAGATCGGCCGCCCCGAGACCGCCGATGCCCTCGATATCTCGACCCGCCGCCAGCGCACGGCCCTGCTCTGCGGCGGTTTGCCCTACCATCAAAAGCACGGCAGCCGGATGCTTGACACCCTCCTGGTGGCAGGCGCCGAGACCGGGCGAAGCTTCCGCATGGGCGTGGTGCTCGACCTGGAACATCCTTTCCAGGCCGCCTTTGACATGATCACGCCGGCTGCCGTCGTACCGACCGCCGAGGGCCCGCCCG
Organism: Isosphaeraceae bacterium; assembly: GCA_049516015.1. Classification (GTDB taxonomy): domain Bacteria; phylum Planctomycetota; class Planctomycetia; order Isosphaerales; family Isosphaeraceae; genus Aquisphaera. The sequence goes on from JBEKTN010000417.1 coordinate 6,782, forward strand.
CGCCTGGTTCGCGCGGCTGGCTCATCCACCTTGACCGCAAGGCGGTCGTGGTCACTCATGTGGGCTTCGTCGAGGCGACCGGCGAAGGCAGGAGCTGGGGCCTGGTTCTCCACCTGCTCGAGACCTCCGGCCAAGCGTCGCGGTGCCGCATCCGGTTCTTCCGCAACC
>JBEKTN010000418.1:0-6923 GCA_049516015.1 Isosphaeraceae bacterium
GCCACGACGATCACTCGCGACTGCTCGGGCAGCCTCACTCGCGGGTCGAGCAGGCGCACCAGCCCGTTCTCCACCACCCCGACGACGGCCACGGGATGGCGATGGCGAAGATGCCCCTCAAGGGGGCGCGGCTGCTCGCCGGGAGGGATGGCGGGGCGGGGCAGGTGCGGCTCGGAGGCGAGTTGCTCGTCCAGGACCTTGCGGCGCTCGCTCCTCAGGTCGGGCTGGGGGGTCGGCATGGGGGTAGCCTCTCAGTCAGTAGGCGGTTATGACAAAGACCGACGCCCCGTCGACCTCTCCGAACACGTCAGGAACCTGCTCGTCCTCCCGGTCGTATCGCCAGATCACCCAGATCCGGCGGCCAGATGGCACCTCTGCGAACATGCGGAAGGAGCCATCGCGACGCCCGTCGAGCTGGTAGACGCGCTCGAATCGAAGGGGGCCTCGACCTCCTCGGCGGAGAGGCCGGGGGCGGCAATCTTTTGCAGATTCCACTCGATCCACTTGAACCGCCTCATCGACTCAATATACCCCGCGGTCACCGGGCCCGCCAGTTGTGAAGGGTGCGAACAGCCTTCGATGACGCAACAATCGTTCAGCGACGGGTGGCCGGGGCAACTTGCCCCAGGGTCGCGGGCCTCAGACATGTCCGAGGCCCGCCTGTGGTGTCGCTTCGCTTCCACCACAGCCACTCGGGCCGCAACCCAGCCAAACCAAACTCGGCCAACAAGACCACAAGCGCTCAGGCACCCTCGCTCTGTACCCGCGCACGTCGAGGAGGCCTTGAAGGGCGACTTAGCGCTCGGGCCTGAGGATCGCCGCAATGAGGGCCCGGCTCGCTCGAAAACTTGTCATGGTGAGTCGCTCGACGACGACTTCAGCGTCGCTGAGGCCCCGATCCCTGGCTTCTGCGAGAACTCCGAGAAGTCCCGTGACGCGCACTCCCATGCGTTCGGCCTCGCGTCTCGCTTTCCGGTCGTCGATGAGACACAAGGCAGAGAGCTCGGAAGCAAGGCAGATCGCCTCTCGCTCGCCCCGACCAAGTGCGAGGTTCGTGCCGCTCGATTCGGGACTTCGGATTTCGAGCCAGCTCGGAGGGGCCGCAATCCAAGTCTTGACTGCATCCGGCGCTCTCGGGCCCTGAAGCTCGTCGATGACCGCTGGCGGGACCACGACCCGGCCGAAGATGGCGGGAAGGACTTCCACCTCCTCGATCAACACGAGGTAATTCAAGGGTGAAGTGTCCGAGACGACGATCATTCCGCGAGTGCGCTCTTGAGTGCTTTTCGGTCCCGCTCAAAATCATCGATCGTGTAAAGGAGCGGCACCTGTCGCTCCTTGAGGAACTGGTCCGCTTCAATGGTGGATACACCAAGAAGTTCAGCGACTTGGCCGAGGCTTAGCCTCTCGGTCCGATACCCTTCGATGGCGAGTGCTTCGCGGGCAGCCTGCGCGAGGTCGCGACCAAAGGCCGCCTCGAGTTGCTCCTCGATCCCCTTCGGGATATGGATGATGACGTCCATTCGCTTGCCCTTCCCACTCGCGAGAATCGATCTCTCGACCATCGGGATGAAGCTACCATCGTTACTCGATTCTCATCAAGTGCGGCGTCGAGTGGCTGGGGCAGAATACCCCTGGCCATTGAAGTTGGCTCAGGAGGGCTCGGCTGCCACGACGATCACTCGCGACTGCTCGGGCAGCCTCACTCGCGGGTCGAGCAGGCGCACCAGCCCGTTCTCCACCACCCCGACGACGGCCACGTGGGTCAAAGGGGTCACTGCTAATTCTGGGCGCAAACTGCGAGTGATAGGCAATCAGCCCGGTAGGGGCGTCAAGCCTCCGATGAGGCACCATCTCCGGGAACATCGCTGTCACGGTCGTTTGCGACGGCCGATGTTGCACCAGCGCGACGCACCCTACCCGCGAGCTCTCTCTGGACCTTGGGCCGCGGCTTTTCTTGCACGGCTGGGTGTGTAGAATGAATCCAAGGGCTCGTATGCGAGAACCACGCAGAGACTCGAGCGGCTCGAAGGACTCATGGCCGAGGGCAACTTCTACCGTGGCGGGACGAACCTCAGGCCCAAGCCCTTCGAGGTCAAGATGGATCCCGCCAGCGGTCTGGTTCAACCGACCCATGGAATCTCCGTGTTCAGCAGGCCCGATCATCTGGAACGGTTCGGAGGCGCTTACCGGGTCACCAATCTCCCCGAGGAGCTGACCATCATCCAGCGCGGACGCGATCCGACTCACTTTGAGATCGTTCCCGCGTATCCGATGGCACTGGCAGAGTACGAAATGGCCTTGAGCAAGATCGTCCTGGTTCCTGTTTGAAGGCTCCGGTTCGAGGTAATGCGATGTCAACCCGTCTCCAACCTTACACCCTCTCGTTTCCTCAGGGCTATGATCAACAGGCCGAGTTCGAGGCTCCGTTCCGAGGTTATCTCCCAGGCGTGATTGTTGAGCTGGAAGATGGCGCGCGCCACCGGCTCTCGTTCATCGACCTGGTCCGTCTGGAACAGGGCCTGGCGGACAATGCAGGCGCGGGCCATCCGTACTACGCCGAAAAGGGTCTTGTCGTGGTTCCAGAAGTCTCCACCAAAGCGATTCAACTGGCCGTGCAGGGTTTATGGGACGAGGGGTACTTCCATCTGGGTCAACCCGAATGAGCTGACGATAGGCCCGGCGTGTAGGTTGCGTCAAGCGTGTAGCTCGTCGGGTGCGTCGCGTCCGCGATGATGCGCCGTCCGTTGCGCAGCAGCATTGGACCGAGAACGAGCAGTTCCAAGGGGTCAGAACCCGGCAGGCGAGCGCCTGGTTGGACTCGTCGTCGGGTCCATCCCGTGACGTGGGCACGATGTGCTCGACCTCAAAGGGCAGGTTGAAGACGGCCTCCGGCGCGTGACAGTATTCGCAACGATGCCCGGCACGCTCGGCCACGCCGGTATAATATCTGTTCATTGCGCAATGTCGTGGAACAAAGCCGTGGCACGCTCGGTCGCGGCCCGCACCTGGGCGTCAACCAGTTGTTCCAGCTCCGCCTCTTCCTGCGCTGTCAAGAGGGAGTTCCCGGCGATCGCCTTACGCCTCAATGCCATCAGCTCTTCCAGCCGCCGTCGTTGCTCGGCGCCGAAGAAGCGGTCCGGGCTCATGTTCCGGACGATCACGAGGGTATCGGCGTCTTCCTGGGGGAGCTGCGCAGCCAGCGCGTCGAGGGCCTCGCCGGCCGTGCGTCCCATGGCCTGGTTCCGCCCGGACACGGTACGGTAAGGCATCGATTCCGGATCGGCCGGCTCGTGATAAACGGCAACTCTGGTCATGGGCGCAGTCGCCTCAGCTCGGCCTCGAGTTGAAGAACCCTCTCGGCGGCCTGATCGGCGCGAGCCTCGGCCTGATCGGCGCGAGCCTCGGCCTGATCGGCGCGAGCCTCGGCCTCTGCCCGCTTGCGGTGGAGTACCGCGTAGTCCCCGATCTCCTGTCCTGTCGAGGGATCGAAGAGCGCGACTCGATCACCGCCAGTTTGCGGATCCGTCCTCACTCCCAGCCATAAACCTACCGGCTCCAGCCACACCCGCCCGTGCTCCTCCGGCCCTTGCCGCTCGTAATGTCCGTCCGCCAGACGGTAGCGCATGAGCGTGACTCGACGACGCTCCGCCTCCTCCTGGGCATCGACGATCACATAGTGTGGCACTTTCGCCTGAGCATACTGCTCCACCTTCGTCTTCACATCGTTGACCCGCGTGTCCGGCGAGGTCACTTCGACGATCAAAGCCGGCCGGACTTTCTCCGTCTTGACGTGGAAGGACTTCCACTCCTTGCGCTTCTTGACGCCGAAGATCAGCGACACATCCGGGCTGTGATGCTTGAGCCCTGGAATGTCCCAGAAGATCCCGACGTCATTGAACACAACCACCGAGTGATCGTCCTGATATCGGGCCTTGAACACATCCCTCAGGTAAAGGCAATCGTCGCCGTGGGCCTCACTGAGCACATGGACGTCTCCGAATTGAGGATGAAGCACATCCTCGAGGGTCAGCGGGGCTCTCTCGTACGCGATATCTCCGTCAGACCCCTTCACCTGGATCTCACGGTATCCGTACTTGAAAGAAGCGCGTTCAATCCCGGCCCTTTTCTTTGGGCTCAACTTTGGGCCAGACCGGGGATCGCTCTGAGTGGAGCCAGGCCCGGGAACGGACCGCGAGGCGTGTTTTGGAGCGCTGCTCATGAGGGGCCCTCGATCCGTATAGACAAGCGAGCCGGCGCTACAGATTCGCCGGAGACCCCTCGCCTGCACACCGAAATGATTATACCAGCGTTCACGCAGTGAGACGACCATCGAAATGCGGAGGATTTATCACTGCCCACGGATACGGCGAACCAATGCTGCTCAAGAAGCATCTCAATATACGCACGTGACAATATTAGAATATTGTCCCACGCTCAAGGGCCTCCTTCATACAGCCGGTTGACTTACCCATCTGGCCGATTGGGCTCGGCAGAGCCCGGCCAGGTGACGGGCGACCCGGGCGGCGCCGGCGGTCGGGAAGGGAGGCGTGAGAGGGCCAAGATGGAAGGCTCGATCCAGGGCTCGGTCCAACCGCAATTCTCGGAAGTCGCGCGCGGAAACCGGGATGCCTCCGCCCCATGACCGGAGCGATCGATCGAGCGCCCGGAATTCCGAGAAACCCCGGCGCGGCGGGTAGATGATCGGCGTGTTGCCGGCCATCGCCTCGCAGACGGTCCCGTAGCCGGCCTTGGCTACCAAGGCGTCGGTCGAGGCGATCAGGTCGCTGCCGTGCCATTCGGAGGGGCTCAGCAAGTGGAGGTTCTTCAAGGGACCGGCCGGCGCGGCGTGATAACCAACAAAGTGGACGCCTTTGGCCGCGTGGGCCTCCAATCGCCCCCAATCGAGGTCATTCTGGCCGTACCTGCCCACGTAGAAATAGATTAGCTTTTCTTGCGAGCCCAGACCCAGGAGCCCGCGAAGCTCCTTGCGTCGGTCGCGGCCGGGGTTGGCGACCATGCCGACGTTGACCTGTCCCGGCAGCCAGGTCATCCGCAAGGCAGGCTCGGCCCGGAAGACGGTCGTGGCCTGGCGATAGGCGCGGCGCAGATCGGCGACCAGGCCGTTGGCGTGCCCCCCCGCGACGCGGGCATAGGGTGCATAGATGTCGGCCCATGTGAAGTTCGCCAGCAAGAACCCCGGAATACCGGCGCGGCGGGCCGCGACCAGGGGGACGGCCGGGGCATCGCACAGCAGGGCTGCGACGCGTTCGTCGCGCAACCAGCGCGCCTCTTCATCGACCCGGGCCATGGCCTCGGCATGCACCCGGGCGGCCAGCTCCAGGGTCGCCGGGCCATCGGTCGCCGTGCTGTCTCCCGGCGGATTGACCGCGCCGGCGTCCGAGACGTGTCCGGTCAGCTCCGCCGGACGCGTCAACCGCTCCCGCCAGTGGGGAAACAGGTTGGGGTGCGAGCGAATAACGACCGGCAAGTCTGCTGGAACGTGGTTGATCACCGCGACGGCGCGGTTGAGATGGCCAAAGCCATGGCTGGTGACGTAAAAGGCGAGCTTCGCGCCCCGTGAGCGTGCGTCAGGGTCGGGGTTCCTCACGATTTCAACATCCTCGCACCCGTACGTTATCCCCGCGAGCTCCGGCGTCTCTTCTATAGAACCGGGCCGCTTCCAAGGGAGGCGAGCATAACCCATCATCGAGCCGCGCAACAAGACCGGGACAAACTCACGCGGCGACCCTGGGCCCGGCGGTAGGCCTGGAGGCGGGCAGGTTCGTCCAGAAAATGCCGCCAAGCGTCATGAGGCCGCCGATGATCAGGGTCGGTGTCAAGACCTCGTGAAAGAACCAGACTCCCCAGACGACCGTCAGCACGGGTGCCGCGTTGCTGAAGGTGGCGACCTGGCTGGCGTCGAGCCGGCGGAGCGAAAGGTTTTGCAGGGCTAGATTGAGCGGGGTGACCAGCAGCGCGAGGATCGCCAGGCTGATCCAGGCAGAGGATGAAGCTCGAGCGAGCATGGGCAGCCAGCCGGGTAGCGTGATCAGAGCGATCGGCAGCTCGAGCAGACAGCCGACGAGGAAGGTCCCCGCCAGGACCGGCAGCGCCCCGTGCCGGGCCACGAGCGGCTTGCTCAGCGTCAGATAGGCGCCCCACGAGACGACGGCCCCGATCAGGAGCAGGTCGGCCAGCATGATGGAGTGCGATTCCGCGGGCAAGACGCCGCTGCCTTCCCAGAGATTGCCGAGCCCGATCACAACCACCCCGGCGATGCTGGCCAGAACGCCCCAGAGCCGCCCAAGATCGAGCGCCTCATGCCCGAGCACCCACGCCAAGATCCAAACGACCAGCGGGCAGACGGCGTAAAAAAGGCCCACGTGAGAGTTGGGCCCGAGCCGGGCCGCGTTGAGGAAGAAGCTCTGGTTGATCGGCACGCAAAAGGCAGCGACCAGGACCAGCCGGCGGGTGTCCTCGCACAGGAGACGCCACAGGGCGTCTCGGTCCGAGAGAAAGGGAATCAAACACAGCCCGGCAAAACTGAATCGCAGCAGCGGCAAGATACCGACGGGAAGTTCTCTGACGGCGACCATGGCGAAGGGCGAGGTGGTCGAACCGAAGAGGACCATCAGCGACAGGTAGATGTAGCCGCGCAGATCGGGCCGGTGCGGGCTCACCGGAGCCTCGCGGCGTCGTTCCTCCCGGTGCGCTTTGGCTCCCTGTTCGATCCATGTCTCCTCAAGAAGAGTCGGCCTCTCTCCGCCAGCCCGCCTGGGCCCCGCCACCACGATACCTACAGCAATTCCCGGCCTGCGATTTTCGCCCTGAAAACACGCTGGTTTTGATCTCCCATTTCGCGAACTCATTGCGCATAATGCTTTCCCGAATTCCCTATCTTACCACCTGGGCCAATGGAG
>JBEKTN010000419.1:0-6890 GCA_049516015.1 Isosphaeraceae bacterium
TATTTCCCATCGTGCCATCTTATCCACTCAGACGAAGATCTCCCAAACACCATCTGCGTAAGCAGATAACTCCTACGACCCGCAACCTACCCTGGTCCCAGATCAGGAGGTCTGAGGCTGCTAATCCCGGTAAGGGCGTTGGAACTCGTACATGTAGAGACGGCGGCGATAGAGCGCACGGGTCTTGTCGCCCGCTGGCAAAAGCTGGACTGCCCGGGATTGCCACTTGACGGGCGAGGTGAAATCACCGGCTTCGGCACAGGCGGCGGCAAGGGCGTCGAGGCACTCGGGTCTGTTCCAGTGGGTCAACTCGCAGGCCATGGTGCCCTCCTGAACGGCCCGGGGACCGTCGCGAAAAGCCCGGACGGGGCAGGTGGCAAGGAGCCAGGCAAGTGCGCGCCGCGGGGCGGGATCGGCGGCGGCCCGGCGGATCGCCTCGGCATAATCGTCGATCGCCCGGGCGTATTGAAAGTGGCGGTCCCAGGCCTTCGCCCGTAGAATCAGGGCCTGAGTGGCGTTTGGATCGACCTCGAGGGCTTTCGTGAATTCGGCGATGGCGGCCTCGGACTGCAGATCGAGCAGCAGCGCCTCACCGCGCGCCATATAAACCGCAGGGTCGGCAGGCCGCCGCTGCAACACCCACGCGTAGTCGGCCATGGCCTCATTGTGCCTGCCGCGCGTGGAGCAGAGCTTGGCCCGCGACGTGACCAGGGCGACATTATCGGGATCAAGGCGGATGGCCTCGCTCAGGTCCTCGAAGGCCTTATCGAAAAAGCGCTTGGCATCCCACGCCAGGCCGCGGTCGCGATAGGCGACAGCAAAGCCCGGATCGAGGCGGATGGCCTCGGAAAACCCGGCGATCGCATCGTCAAGCTGTTGCTTCTGGAAAAGGACCAAGGCGCGAAGATGATGGCTCTTGGCATCGGCAGGGGCAAGCCGGATCGCCGCTTCGAGATCGGCCAGGGCACGTTCCCCGTCTTCCTTCTCGATCCAGATCCGGCCTCGGGCCTGGTAGGCCTGCGCGTCCTTCGGGTTGGCCGCAATCTTGCCGCTGAAATACTCGGCCCCCTTTCCCAGCGTGGCGTGGTGTCAGACTTTGTTTTTGGTTTCGAATACATCACCTAAGAACCAAAAACAAAGTCTGACACCGTCTCTGCGCCGTCTCTGCGGGCGTCGAGGAGCCTCCCGCGTGCGGTCTGTGCTGCTTGTATCGATGACCACGATTTCGTCGAACAGCCCGTCGACGGAGGAAAGGCAATGAGGCAAGTTCGACTCTTCATCCCTCACGATCATCGTGAGGCTCACTGAGACTTCGGACTTCTTGTCCGCAGATGACGCAGATGAACGCAGATGGGACGGACCGGGGCAACTTAGACAACGCCCGAGCGTACTGCCTTTCGAGACTTTCGGACCAAGTTCTCGGGTTGGGACGAAGTGTCGCGGCGCGGTCGACGAGGCTCCCACGATCTGAGCGATCGACGCCTTGGAGACCTCTTCTCCAAGAACATCATCCCGCCGGAGATGTTTTTCCTCTTCAAGTTATGCTATTCTTAGCAGGGAGTTTAGCCTAAATCGTCGCGAACGAGTCGGGGCACCTTCGCCCTGCAAGAGCCACTTGGGCCGAATTTACTCATTACCCAGGTGCGCGATGGGCTGGACTCCTTCGAACTCAACGCACCGGGAAAGGAAACACGTGATCCAGGCCATCTCCCGCTTCCGAGTCAGGAACGGCCTGGAGGCGGCGGTCCGTGATGCGTTTCTCGTCCGGCCGCACCTGGTCGATGACGTACCGGGCTTCCTCGGCATGGAAGTCTTCACGGATGCCAGCGACCTGGCGATCTTCCACCTGCTGACCCGGTGGACCGACGCCGACTCGTTCCGGCACTGGGACGCCAGCGACGCGCATCGGTTCTCCCACGGGGGCATTCCACGTGGGATCAAGCTTGACCCAACATTCACGCAAGTTCTGATTCTCGATCGCCTCCCTGACCCTGATCGGCCACCGAGCCTCGCCGAATTCACTGCCGACGCCGCTCCCCTGCTGGCTCGTCACCTCGCCTCGACGCAGCTCGTCCATCTCGTCATGGCGTCCCCCGACGGCATCATCCGGGGGTGCAATTCCGCAATCGCCACGCTTCTCAAGGTCCCTTCCGACCAATTGGTCGGAAGAAGTCTCTGGCAGTTCTTCCCCGACGCTGATGCCGCCGCACTCCAGCAGCGTGTACGGGGTGCCGTCCCCAGGTCGCCGGATCGATTCCTCATCAACGTTGTTGATGCGCACAACGTGCCGTTCACCGTGGAATGCCTCCTCGACGTGCAACCGGACGGGTTCATCCTTCTGGGCGAATCGCCCAAGAAACCAAACGAGGCATTCCAAGAAGAGATGATTCAGCTCAACAACGAGCTGGCGTTGCTGACGCGCGAGAACGCACGCAAGAGCCGCGCGCTGGAGAAGGCCCTCGCCGATCTGAAAGCGGCGCAGGCCAGACTCGTTCACCAGGAGAAGATGGCCTCGCTCGGACAGTTGACAGCGGGGATCGCGCACGAGATCAATAACCCCATCGCCTTTGTAACCAACAACCAGAGCTTGCTTCAGCGGGACTTTGCCGACCTGCTCGCACTGATCAACGTGGTGGGCGACTCCCTCGGTGAACTGGCCGCCGGATGTCCGTCTGTCGCCGATCAGATCGCGCGGAAAACGGCCGAGATCGACCTGTCCTACCTCGCCACATCCGTGCCGAAGAAGATCGCCGACAACCTGGACGGCCTGGAACGGGTACGGCGCATCGTCCTGGATTTGCGCAACTTTTCGCGTCTCGATGAGGGGGATCTCAAGCTCTGCGATGTCGCCGACGGCATCCGATCCAGCCTGAGGTTTCTGTCGACCCTGCTCGTCGAGCATGGGGTCATCTTGGAGACCGATTTCCCGCCACTGCCGCCTCTCCTCTGCGCTCCCGGCCCCCTGAACCAGGCCGTCAGCAACGTCATCGTCAACGCGGCCCAGGCCAGCCAGCCGGGCCAGGCGGTGAAGGTCTCGACGGTTCACGAAGGCGGGTTCTATGTGATCTCCGTCGAGGACAAGGGTTCCGGGATCGCCGGGGAGCACCTCCCCAGGCTGTTCGACCCCTTTTTCACCACGAAGCCCGTCGGATCGGGGACCGGGCTGGGATTGACCATCGCCCGCCAGATCGTCCAGGCCCACAAGGGCGATATCCAGTTCGCCAGCGAACTCGGCAAGGGTACCACGGTTCGACTGCGCCTCCCGCTACAAACCGGTACGCCGAGTGACCCGGCCAGCACCTCGAAAGCCGAGAACAAGCCATGAAATCCCAGCTCAGCGGCGGCTTCGCTGCGGCCCTCAGAGCGAGTTCTACTCCTCCGGCAACGAGCAGCACCGGGGCGCTGCTGGTCGTCGATGACGAGCCTGCCATCACTGCGTCCATCGCCGATCAGTTTCGCGGACGATACCGGGTTCTGACCGCCTCGGGAGCGGACGAGGCCCAGGCGATGTGGCGGAGCGAGGACGTCGCCGTGATCCTTTCGGACCAGCGAATGCCGGGCATGACGGGTGCCGCACTCTTGGCTCGCTCCGCCGAACAGCACGAGGATGCGACCCGATTGCTCATCACAGGCTACGCAGACATCGAGGCAGTCATCTCGGCCGTGAACGAGGGGAAGATCTACCACTACTTGGTCAAACCGTGGCAACCGAGCGAGCTGGAAGTCGTTGTCGATCACGCATTCGAGCACAACCGCCTCCTCAAGGACCGCCGCAAGCTCACGGAAGAACTCCAGCGGGCCAATTTCGAACTGGAGGCGAAGGTGAAGGAGCGGACGCGGGAACTGGAGGAGAAGAACGCGCTTCTGGAAGAAGCGAACCGGACGAAGAACCTGTTCCTGGGAATGGCGGCCCATGATCTGCGCAACCCCATCGGGAATATCGGCGCCCTCGCCGAGCTGATCCTGGACGTAGAGACAACCATGTCTCGAGAGAAGAGAAACAAGTTGCTCGGCCTCATTTGCAGCCAGGCGGAAGGCATGCTGAATCTTCTCGGGGATCTGCTGGACATCAGCAAGATTGAAGCCGGCAAGGTGGAGTTGCACCCCGAATCGACCGTCCTGGCGACCTACGTGGAGGAGATGAGGGAACGGAACCGGCTCCTCGCGGAGAAGAAAAAGATCACGCTGACGACCGATGTTGCTCCCGGACTGCCGGTTGTGGCCTTCGATGAGAATCGCATCGGACAGGTGCTGAACAATCTATTAACCAACGCATTCAAATACTCGCCCATCAATACATCGGTGGTCCTCAGGGTTCGCGCGATTTCCGGAAGCGTCGAATTCTCTGTCCTCGACCAGGGCCAGGGAATTCCGCCTGACGAAATTCCGAAACTCTTCGGTGCATTCCAGCGGGCCAGCACGAAGCCGAGGGCCGGAGAGGACAGCACGGGCCTGGGGCTATGCATCTCCAGGAAAATCGTCGAGGCGCACGGCGGCAAGATCGGCGTGGAAAGTGAGCCGGGCCGGGGCAGCCGCTTCTGGTTCACCTTGCCTGTACCCGGAGTGGACTCTATCGGAATTGCAGGGAACACTGAAAGATAGGCAAGATCTCCATTAGTTTCTAAATAGATCCACACAACACGGAAAGCAATACACAGCGTGGGTGTCCGGCAGGCGCCGAGATTTCGGCGCTGAGCTGCTTTCCCTGTTGCAAGGAGCTATTTAGCCTTTTGCCTGATCATTGACAGAAAACTGGCACAATCGAGGATTTCCTGTCCCCGTCGGGCATCTGCCCCGGCCGGGAGGTGTAACGTGATTCTTGCCGTTTCCCGGTTTCGGGTGACCAACGGCCTCGAGCAGACGGTCACTGAGGCCTTCCTCCACCGGCCTCATCGGGTCGATGACATGCTCGGGTTCCTGGATACTGAAAGAAGCCCAGGCTAAGCTCGTCCACCAGGAGAAGATGGTCTCGCTGGGCCAAATGACCGCGGGGGTGACTTTCTGGTCATGCTGTATGACGAGGGCTTCCCGACCTGTCGGGACGACCTGATGAGGGAGTCGGGCCTTGGACACGAAAGCGAGTGATCTTATGCCTCTGAACAGTCTTTCCGAGCGTGTGGCCTTGGCCGATAAACTCCGCCACTTGAAACCCGCCATCGCGGAGTCGGTCACCACGGAATTCTTCCAGCGCCACCCGGACTGGGTGGCGCGTTACGGCGAACGGGGCCGCAATCTCGGCATCGAGGATGCCTGCTTCCACCTGGACTTTCTGGCCGGCGCCCTCGAGGCGGGAAGCGTGACTCCATTTGAAGACTACGTCCGCTGGACGGCCCGGATGCTTGGCGCCCGAAACATCGCGGCCCATTTCGTGGCCGAGAACCTGGAGCAGATTGAGTCTGCCCTGGCCTCCCACCTCACGGTTCCCGAGGCCGAGTATGTGACGAGTTTCACAGTAGCGGGTCGGCTGGCCTGTTCCGGACCACCTGGAGAGGATCGGGCAGAGGCTGGCAAGGTGGGCCTGGCGCTCGTTGGCAGCCTTTTTCTCCAGGCGATCTTGAAGAATCAGCGCAAGGCGGCGGTCACGGTCGTCCTCGAAGCGCTCCGGAGCGGCCACCTGGTGAACGACATCTATGTCGAGGTCCTCCAGGAGTCGCTCTACCAGGTGGGACGGCTCTGGGAGTCGAACCAGATCACGGTGGCCGAAGAGCACATGGCGACAGCCATCACCCAGTACGTCATGGCGCAGCTTTACCTCCATCTCCCGCCCCCGACACAAACGCGCGGCAGCATGGTGATCACCGGCGTGGCAGGGGAGTTGCACCAAGTGGGCGCCAACATGGTAGCCGACGTGCTGGACGCCCAGGGGTACGACGTACGTTTCCTCGGGACGAACATGCCGCACAGCGGGATCGTGCATGCGATCGAGGAGCACGACGCGGACGTTCTCGGCGTCTCCGCGACCATGCTCTTCAACATCCCGCACGTCGTTGAGCTGATCAAGGAAGTGCGTGCCAAACTTGGTGAGCGGAGCCCCCGCGTGGTCTTTGGCGGAGCGGCGTTCCGTTCGCTGCCGTCGCTGACCGCCGAGCTGGGTGCGATCGGATTTGCCTCGGACATTCGGGCCGCGGTGCAGATGTTGTGTTAGCGTGCCCACCAGCAATTCCTCTTTTTGGAAGGCAAAGGGCCGGGTAGCCCCTTTGCCCTTTGCCGCCGTTGACGCTCAGGTCCATCACCCCGGGGACCGATAAGGGGGCGGGAGTCGTTTTCTTGACTGTCGGGGCGACTGTCGCACTTCGGCCGCTCTCCCGTTCCCAGCTCCGCCTGGAACCGCAGGACAGGAGGTTCCAAAGTGGCGAACATCTCGTCGAGCGACGCTTCCCGCTTGTGGTCGAAGCTGAAAAGGTGACAGCCACCAAATTGGTGGTGAAAAGGTGACAGCCACCAAATTGGGTGGTGAAAAGGTGATTGAAAGCTGGGATATCTTGGTAAAAAACCGTGAATGTCACGACCGAGGCGACATTCTCCGGGGGGGACGGTTTTCCACGTGCTCAACCGGGGCGTGGGCCGGAGACTGCTTTTCACCAAAGACGAGGACTTTTTGGCGTTCGAGCGGGTCGTTGAGGAAACGCTACGAACTCGCCGGATGCGGTTGTGCGCTTACTGTTTGATGCCCAACCATTGGCATTTTGTCGTTTGGCCCAAGCGAGATGGCGATCTTCCCGCGTTCATGCAGCAAGTGACCAACACCCATGTGAAACGGTGGAAGGAACATCGTCACGAGATCGGGTACGGCCATCTCTATCAAGGGCGTTACAAGTGTTTCCCGGTGGAAACAGAAGACTACTTCTACCAGGTCGTTCGCTACGTGGAGCGGAACGCCCTGCGTGCAA
>JBEKTN010000420.1:0-6889 GCA_049516015.1 Isosphaeraceae bacterium
TCCAGGTCTCGTTGACTCCACTGCGATTCGAGGGATTCTCCGGCATCAGCGCGATCCTCACCGACCTCTCGATACGCAAGCAAGCGGAGGAAGCCGCCACCGTCCTCGCCTCAATCGTCCAGGCGACCGACGACGCCATCGTCAGCAAGTCGCTCGACGGCACGATCCTCAGTTGGAACCCGGGCGCGGAGCGGATGTATGGCTACTCGGAAGCGCAGGTCCTCGGCCAGAGCTTCTCCATGATGTTACCGGAAGGTGCCGTCGATGAGTGGCCCGTGATAGTGGAGAAGATCAAGCGGGGTGAGCGGGTCGAGCACTACGAGACCACGCGCCGGAGGAAGGACGGTCAAAGCTTGCACGTGTCCTTGAGCAGCTCGCCGCTGAGAGACGCCGCCGGCAAGGTCGTGGGGGCGGCGGCCATCGCCCGCGACATCACCGAGCGGAAGCGGGCCGAGGAGGCGTTGAGGCGGACGAGCGCCTACAACCGCCGCCTGATCGAGGGCAGCCTCGACCCCCTGGTCACCATCGGCCCCGACGGCAAGATCACCGACGTGAATGAGGCCACGGAGGGCGCCACCGGCTACCCCCGCGCCGAGCTCATCGGCAAGGACTTCGCCGACTACTTCACCGAGCCCGAGGAGGCCCGGGAGGGCTACCGGCGGGTGTTCCGCGAGGGGCTGGTCCGCGACTACGCCCTGGAGATCCAGAACCGCGACGGGCACACGATCCCCGTGCTCTACAATGCAGCGATCTATCGGGATGAGGCGGGGGGGGTTGCGGGCGTCATCGCGGCCGCCCGCGACATCACCGAGCGGAAGCGGGCCGCGGCCTTGCTCGAGCGTCACGCCGCGGAGCTGGCGCGGTCCAACCGCGAGCTCGAGCAGTTCGCCTACATCGCCTCCCACGACCTCCAGGAGCCGCTCCGCATGGTCGCCAGCTTCCTGGAGCTGCTGGCCGAGCGGTACAAGGGCCGGCTCGACGAGAAGGCCGACCTGTTCATCAGCCGCGCGGTCGACGGCGCCGTGCGGATGAAGGGACTGATCGACGACCTGCTCGGTTATTCCCGCGTCACCACCAAGGCGCGGCCCCTCGAGGTGATGGAGACCGGGGCCGCGGTCGACGAGGCGACGAGTAATCTCGGCAAGGCCATCGCGGAGAAGGGGGCGGTGGTGACCCACGATGCCCTGCCCGCGGTGCTCGCCGACCGGACGCAGTTGGTCCAGCTCTTCCAGAACCTGATCGGCAACGCGCTGAAGTTCTGCGATGGCCCGCCGCGCGTCCACGTCGCGGCCGTGCGGAACGCTGAGGAGTGGGTCTTCTCGGTGCGCGACAACGGCATCGGCATCGCGCCGGAGCACCAGGAGCGGATCTTCCAGATCTTCCAGCGGCTGCACGGGCGGGACAAGTACCCCGGCATGGGCGTGGGGCTGGCAATCTGCCAGAAGGTGGTGGAGCGGCACGGGGGCCGGATCTGGGTCGAATCTCAACCGGGCGAGGGGAGCACCTTCTTTTTCACCCTCCCGGTCGCGGGCAGGAGACTATCATGACGACCCGCGGTCGATATCGCGCCGGGCGTGTACCGCGCCCGGCCCGGCCGTTCTCGGAGCGGTCGACCTCGAGCTCAGGGGTGGGCGCCAGTTCTCCGGAGGGGCTTGCGACCCGAACGCCTCGCCCGCCCGGGAGGCGGGCCATGCACGTGGCCTTTCGTCCTGACCATCAGGGAATCCCCGAGGCCACCCGGGTTATTCTCGACTGCAATGTGCCCAGTTTGCGAGAACGTAGCTATAATGCAGTGGTCTGCGATGACCAGGGACACCATCGAGGGGCCGGAAAAGACGTACGGGCGGGTTTGAAACCCACCCCACCATGCGGTTCTCACCTTCAGCCCATTCGCTCGAATGGCGAGGGGTCCTGATCCGGGGCTCATTTATCACAACCTTGTTGGATCAGGGTGTTATCATGAGCCACGTGCTCGCCGTGGGGGGCGCCCGATGACTACAGGAAGAGAGCTGGGGAGACCCATCGAGATCTTGATGGTGGAAGACAACCCCGGGGACGTCGATCTGACCCACGAGGGGCTGGCGGAAAGCAAGCTCCACAACAACCTGCACGCCGTCGGGGATGGCCAGGAGGCGATGGCTTTCTTGCGGCGGGAAGGGGAGTATGCCAACATGCCCCTGCCCGACCTCATCCTCCTCGACCTGAACCTGCCCGGCAAGGACGGTCGGGAGGTGCTCGCGGAGATCAAGGCCGACGAGGGGTTGAAACACATCCCGGTGGTCATCCTGACCTCCTCCCAGGACGAGGAGGATATCCTGCGGAGCTACCGGCAGCACGCCAACTGCTACATCTCCAAACCGGTGAGACTTGCCGAGTTCGTCAAGGTCGTCAAATCCATCGAAAGCTTCTGGTTCACCATCGTTGCTCTGCCCCGGAACGAGCCCTGACTGCCTCCTACGCCGCACCGGCCGGCTCACAAGCCAATCCGATAGTCCATTCCCCACTTTTGTACCATTGTTCAAGTTGTTGATGGGTCAAGGGATGGCTGAGATAGAAGCCCTGGGCGACGTCACAACCCAACCCCGTCAAGAGCTCGAGGACCGAGCGATGCTCCACGCCTTCGGCGACGACCCGAAGACCCAGATTGTGACCCAGTTCGATGATGGTTCGCACGATGCAGGAGTCGCGGGAATTGCCGGCCATGTTCTGCACGAAGCTCTGGTCGATCTTCACCTCATCAACGGGTAGCTCCTTCAGATAGGCCAGCGAAGAATAGCCCGTGCCAAAGTCGTCGATCGAGATCTTGACGCCCAGGTCGTGGAGGCGATCCAGAATGAGCCTGGAGTGCTCGGGATCCAAGATCATGGCGCTCTCGGTGATCTCGACGATCAGTCGCAGCCGATGCGAGCTCCCCTGCCTGATGCGCTCGATCACGCTCTCGACGAACTCGGGGTCCTGAAGGTTCTGCGGAGTCACGTTGATGGCGACCTCCAGGTCGATTCCCATCCGGTTCCAATCGACCGTCTGGGACGCGGCGGTCGCGAGGACCCAGTGCCCCAGGGGCTTGATCAGGCCCGCATTCTCGGCCAGCGCGATGATCTGGCTTGCAGAGAGCGGTCCCTTGCGGGGATGGTGCCAGCGAATCAAAGCCTCCACGCCGCAGACCTTCCTGGTCTCGATGTTGAGCTTGGGTTGATAATGGAGCTCCAGCTCATTCCCCTCGATGGCGAGGCGCAGTTCGCTGGTGAGCTCGAACTGGTCAGTGGGATCACTGGACTGGTTTCCGGAGTAGACGACGTGGCCGCAGTGCGCTCGCTTCGCCGCGTACATGGCGATGTCGGCATGCTGCATCAGTGTGTCCCAATCTTGACCGTGGTCCGGATAGAGCGCGACTCCAATACCGGCGCCGACGGAGAGGGAACGCTCTCCGATGAGCATCGGGGCGGAGATGCTGGCCGCGAGCTTTTCGACGATCAGGAGCGCTTCCTTGGCGGTCGCGCCGTCGAGAATGATGGAAAACTCATCGCCTCCCAGACGCGCGACCGTATCGGTTCGCCGGACACAGGAGGCCAGTCTCGGGCAGAGATGTTGCAGCACCCGATCCCCGGAGCAATGGCCCAGAGTGTCGTTGATCTCCTTGAATCGATCGAGGTCGATCATGAGGAAAGCGAAGGGGATCTCCCGGTTTCCCTGCCGCCGCGCGACCATCCGCTCCACCCGCTCCCGCAGCAACGCGCGATTGGCCAAGCCTGTCAAGGCATCGTGCGACGCCTGGTATTCCAGTCTTTCCTCGGCCCGCCGCCGCTCGGAAATGTCGGTGATGATGGCGAACATGGCAGGCACGCCCGC
Source organism: Isosphaeraceae bacterium (assembly GCA_049516015.1). Lineage (GTDB taxonomy): Bacteria > Planctomycetota > Planctomycetia > Isosphaerales > Isosphaeraceae > Aquisphaera. Next base: position 3,850 of record JBEKTN010000420.1, read on the forward strand.
GAAATCCACCTCTCCGATCGTCATCTCCACATCGAGGTCGCTCCCGTTCTTGCGGCGGTGTCGGGTGCGTAGGGGCGATCTCCGGTCATTCGCGGCCAGCCAGGCCGATGCGACCTGGACGGACTCGGGCACGTTGAGGTCGAGGATGCCCTTCCTCAGGAATTCCTCCTCGGGGTATCCGTAGTGATCGAGGGCCGCCTGGTTGACGGCGAGAAAGGCTCTCGAATGCTTGGAGAAAACGCAAATCGGGTGGGGGATCGTCTCGAAGAGGACTCGGTACCGCTCTTCCGAGCGGAGCAGCGCGGCCTCGGCGTGCTTGCGTTCCACAGAGTACCGAATGATCTGCGACAGGGGTTGAGGCGGGGCCCGACCCTTGACAAGGAAGTCCTGCCCCCCCTCGTGGAGGATCTGGAGGGCCACTTCTTGATCGAAGAGACCGGTGAGGATCACGATCGGCAACTGGGGCGCCAGTGCGCGGATGGAGCGGAACGTATCCATGCCTTGGCTGTCGGGCAGCGACAGGTCCAGCAGGACAAGGTCGATCCCCCCTTGGGCAAGCCGCTCTCGGCCGGCCTCCAGCGTGACGGCCCAAATGACGTGAAAGGGAACCGAACTCTCGCCGTCCAGCCTTTCGCGCACCAGGTCGGCATCGCCGGGACTATCCTCGATCAGCAAGACCTTGAGTGGTGGTTGCTCGGTTGTCGAACCGTCCTCGTTCATACCAGCCTCTTTTCCGGGTCAACGATGGGCCGTCATCGCCTGACTGCGAACTTATGAATCAACATCCCGACCGTTCGGGTGTTGGTGCTCGCTCACTCTCCAGGAATGCGATCGACGATCTCGAGCCGCTTGAACCGGCGCCGATCCGCGCACCGTCGCTCGGAGAAACGTCGTTCCGGCTGGTGCGGTCGCAGTTCCTTGTCTGGTTCAAGCTCGCGCCGGTCCTCGCAGCGCCGGCCCACCTTGTAGATCACAATCGCATCGCCCGGCTCACTTGAGCTTTCCGAGCCACGGCGGCCCGGATCCTCGACTCCGGCTTGTTGCACCTCGGAAGCGTAATTCAGGAAGTAGATCAAGTCGTTGATTTTCGTGATCGAGCAATCGTGACCGGAAATGCTCACTCGATTGGGCGAAGCCAGAAGCTCGAGGAATGTCTCGACATCAAAGACGGCCCGGTCGAGCTCCAGGTTGTGCCACGCGTCTCCGGCCCAGCCTGAGCTCCGCTTGAGGAGCGCCAGGAGGTCGAGGAGGGCTTCGGTCGGCGATGTACGCTGGGCACTCAACTCGGGGAAAGCCCGGTGTTGAGCCAGAAACTTCCGCGCCGATTCGCGTTCGCCTTCCGAGAGGATCAGGATATTCCGGAGATCCGGTCTCATGGGAAACCTACCTTTACCATTAGAGTTGATCAGCGACTATTAAGAGTCCTCGGAAATCACCAACCACGGCTAGAGGCCGTGGTATGAGGAAGGCCCCCCGAGGGGGCCGTTTGCGTGAGGTTGCCCCCGTTGGGGGCGTTGATGTCACCGAGATTCAGGCTCTTCCGCATGCTCGGCAGCGGCTTCTCCGACGACGACCCAGGATGCCGAGGCCAGCAAGTTCCCCGGAGTAAGCACTCCGGATCGCTCGAAGCTCTTCGGGTCACACGGCCAGAGGCCGTGGTTTCAGCAAGTAATGAGACCCCAACCGCACGCCGGAAGGAGACACGCGCGACTTCCCTCGGCGGCGGTACCGGTGGACTTTGGTGCGCACGATCCCCTCCGTTGAACGGGTTGCCGACGTCCCGCAGAGGGAACCTCATAGGATAATCTACGACTCCCCAGCCGAGGCGAGAACTCGGACGGCTGATGTTTCTTACCAGGCGCCCGCGGTTCTTCAAACTCGGTCCCGTTGCAGGCCAATCGGCCGATGTTGGCCGGGTAAAAGCACGCCTTTACGATGATTGCTCTTCATTTGCCTGAGAATCGGTCGATGAGCTTGAGCCGATTGCACTGGCGTCGATCCATCGTCCGTTGCTCGTGCCGGCGGCGTTCGGGCTGGCGCTTTCGCGGCCCCTCACCGGGTTTCGACCAACGCCGATCTCCAAAGCGGCGGCCCACCGAATAGATGACCACCGCGTCATCATCCTCCTCACTTTCTTCCGACCACTCAGGCCCCCAGCTCACCGATCCGGTCTGGTCCTCCTGCGTTTTGCACTTTGAGAAATAGATCAAATCACTCACTTTTGATATGGTACAGCGATAGGCGCAAATCCTCTCTCGATCCGAGGAGACCAGTACTTTGAGAAGCGATTCCACGTCGAAGACGGCATGCGCGAGCTCCAGGCCATGCCGATCGTCCATGGCAGAGGGCGAGGAACGCTTCAACAATCCCAGAAGTGCCAGGAGCCCTTCGGTTGGCGATTGGCCCTCAGCGTTGAGTTCCGGGAATGCCCGGTGCTTGACCACGACCCTGCGCTGCGAGTTCCTCTCGTCCTCCACCTCGATCACGACATTTCGCAGATCCGGTCTCATGGCAGGCTCGCTTTCTGTTTGTCGGTGGGAAGCGCGACACCGGAATCAACGACTTCGAGGCCGCAGGAGGGGCAACGCCCTGCGCTTCAAGGTGCCTGGCGAGTCGAACCGAAGAGGGCCTCACCAGGCTCTTGTTGGCAGTGTCCATGGGGCGAGCCGCTCTGCTCGCGGAACGGAGCGAGGACGTGAGTCACTTCGATCCGCTCCAGTCCCGCAAGAACTCTAGAACGCCGGAGTCCCGATGCAAGCTTTGGCCTTCGAATTCCTTCCCAGAGTTTGAATCTTCAGCGGTTCCTCGAGTTGCGAACCGACAAACGAGGCCGCCCGGCCTTCGGGCTACTGCCTGCGGATTGTGCATCTCAGGCGTTTCGCCAGAGCGAGGCTCGGGCAAGTTCCAGGATCATGCTTCCTAATTCTACAGCGCCGGGTCCACCACAAAGAACGCCGTAAAGCATTAAATCTGAGTACGTTAGAACGCATCGATCATTTTGAATAACGAGCCGTCGAAATCCAGAGAAACGCCCAGTTAC
>JBEKTN010000421.1:0-6850 GCA_049516015.1 Isosphaeraceae bacterium
CTCCTGAAGCAGCATCCCGACCGCGACAGCCTTGCCATGAAACGCCGCAGTTGTGGTTGGAACGAAAACTTCCTGCTGGAAGTCCTTACCGGAGCAACGCTTTAGTGGGCGCTGGCCCTGCGCCCGGAGGCGGCTGACGCTGGAACGCCTCGAAGACCGCACCGTGCTGTCAACCATCTCCTTGCCCGTGACCTCGCTGGCCGATACTGGAGTCGGCACCCTGCGGGCGGCGATCACCACGGCCGATCAAGGTGCCGCCAGCAACAGGTACGTTATCAAATTCTCCGTCACTCTCCCCGCTACGATCGACCTGAAGAGTGCTCTGCCGGACCTGCACAACAACATCACCATCAAGGGGCCAGGAGCCTCGAATCTGACAGTCCAACGGGATTCTAGTGCCCCCGATTTTTCCGTCTTTACCGTGGACGGTGGCGAAACCGTCACTCTCTCTGGCATGACGATCGCTGGAGGCAATGCCGATAGGGGCGGCGGCATCGACAACAACGGGATGACGACGATCAGCAACAGTATTTTCACTGACAACTCCGCAGGTGGTGGCGGCGGCGGCCTTTTCAACTTCGGGACTATTACGATAAGCAGCAGCTCCTTCATCGATAACTCCGCCAGCGAAGGAAGCGGCGGCGGCCTATGGAATGACGGGACTATGACGATAAGCAGAAGCTCTTTCATCGGCAACTCCGCAAGCAGTGACGGCGGCCTTTTCAACGGCGGGATACTGACGATGAACGACAGCTCCTTCATCGACAATTCCGCTGTCAACGACGGCGGCGGCCTATGGAATGACCGGACTATGACGATAAGCAGAAGCTCTTTCATCGGCAACTCCGCAGCCTTGGGCGGCGCCCTCGGCAACGATAGGACTATGACGGTGAGCGGCAGCTCCTTCATCGACAACTCCGCCTCCGTAGACGGCGGCGGCATTGACAATAACGGTACGGCGACGGTGAGAGGCAGTATCTTCATCGACAACGCCGCAGCCGATGGCGGTGGCGTCTACAACATCGGTACGCTGATCAACACCAGGAATCTGTTCTTCGACAACACTGGTGGCGACGTCAGCCCGTAGGGCTTCTGATCGTCAGGCGCTGCGCCGTGCCAGGACTTCCAGCCTCTGACGAGGGCGGCCGTCCCGCCGATCCTCGTTTCCACGCGCCAGCTCGGTCGAAGGGCAAGGCGGAAGTGTCCGGCCGGTCAAGCCGCACTTTTGACCCCATGCAGAAGCAGCATTCCCAAAGCGGCCTTGCCCCCCCACCGGACAAGGCCGTTTTCGTCGAAGGCCGTCCTACAACGGTCGTACGTTGCCAACAAGACGTGAGACGGCCGCCCTCGAGGCGGCCTTTTTCGTTTTCGCACAGCCTGGATCTTGCAAATTAGCAAGCAAGTCGTTGCAGGCGCCCCCCCTGCGCGGTAGTTTGCCTCTAACGGCGTGTCCACTACCACGCAAAACGAACAGGCTGACGTTAAGGCGTCAGTCTTGCGCCCCGCTCGGGAGTAGTGGCCCGCGCGGGGCGTTTTGATTCACCAAGAGCGCAGTCATGGCGAATGGGGTAAGAAGAGAAACAAAACACGTAGGCAGCTTCGTGGCCACCGACGATGCCGGTGAGGAATATGTGCTAGATGTTTTCGTGGACTTCCGCTATGACCTGATGCGCCCCGGCCAAAAGACCGTGACCCGGGGAATAAAGGAGATCAAGACCCAGGATGGTTTGAGCATGCGTCAGACTGGCGAAGGCACGTACCAGGTGGCCGAGACCGGTCTCGTGCTTCACTCGAGTGATCCTAATGCACCGCAGTGGGCGCGTTGAACTCATGGGCAATGATGCTTGACGAAATCAGGCCTAACTTCCGGCGCCGGTACCCCATCTATCGGCTCCCAGTCACTGCTCTCGAGTAGCAGGACCAATTCATCCGCATCGTGAATCGAGCGAAAATTCAAGGAACAATCCAGGATGCGGCAGTCTTCGGGAAGAGCATCTTTGAACACGGAATAATAGTGGATACCTTTGCCCATCAGCACGGGCAAGAACCCGGTCTTGATCCTCAGAATGCGTCGGCCCCATGTGAGGCCCGTTCCATTTTGAGATTCGTCTTCAGATACCACGGATTGGACTCCTTATACTTTGGAGATGCTGAACTCTCACCGGGGATCTTCATTGGCTCAACTTGCGGCATGACGGCCTGGCTTGCCTCGAGACGAACACCCAGACCGCCATGGGCAATCCATCAGCCCCCTCTACCGTCGCCACGCCTGGCCTGACCTGTCGCCCCTCTCGGGACCGGCTGACGATGGGAGGTAACACCATCAGCCGGCCCCGCCGACGCAACGACCGGGAGGCGAACCGGCCGTTGGTCCCATTACATCGCACTTCGCAATTCCGCCGATCGATTCAATTCACCATCGGCCAGCTTTCTGAGTGCCTCAAGATGCTGGTCGAGTGATTCGGGCGCCCCTCCCAGTTGAATTCGCAACCGTTCCGCGTCCGCCGCGGCGATCGCCTGCTGAATCGGCGTCGGTCCCATCGGCTTGAGACGAGCCGGCCCATGGCACTCGCGGAATCGCGCTTTTTGATCCATCAACTCATCTAATTCGTCGTTGTATTTCTTGAGCTCCGCCTCTTCGTAAGGTCGGATGCTCTCGCAGCATCTCTCCCAGGCGGCTTCGAGGCTTTCCGCTTCCTTGATCGCCCTGATTTTTGCACCGGCGCCGGCCCGAATGCAGCTTGCCTCGTGCTCCCGGTCGCTGGCTTCGGCCGCGTCCAACATGCTGCCCCATGACGCGGTGTCGGGCGAGACATCGACGAACCCCAGGTTCGCGACCGTCGAACGGCGTGCGACGAAAAGGGGACCATCCCATGTTTTGCCGTTCACGCTTGCCATCTGGCCGGGCTCCACCCGGTCAACCTCATCGGGGCTGGCGATCAAGGCCAATTTCCAAGGGAACCGATGCGACGGATCGCGGGCCTTGATCGAGTGGGTGAACTCTCTCGCCGCCTCGGTCGATCGCGAGACGATTCCCGTAGCCACGATCCGGTTGCCCTCGAGCCTGATTTTTTCGGTGTGCCCGATCCCGCTCATCTTATCGAACTGTGCATGGATATGCATCCGTTGGCGCGGGATGACCAGGCCCGCGGTATCGATAAGGAGCCGATGGCGGTAGCCCTGCAGTTTCAACGCATGATCGCCGATAAACGCCTCCGCCATGAACGTCGGGACCTCCGATGTGAGGTTAGGCCCCGATCCATCCGCCGCCGCCAGAATCCTGCCCCGGGCGAAGAATTCGTCATCACTAAACTCGAAAACAGTCGAGCACGTGAAAGCTATTGCTTCGCGGCAGCCGACCATGTCGGCGGGTGCGTATTTCGCTTCGGCGCGCCGCTTCTCGCACCGCTCCAAGATCCCTTTCGCGGCCTCGCGGATCGGGCCTTCGTGTTTCTCGCTCGCATGGTCCAGGATCGCCTTCAGGCCGCTGGTGTGGAGTCTGACCTTGTTATCACCGTCGACCTTGGCTATCGGCCAGCCGAACCGACCACGGCTTTGCTCGGGAGCATCAGGGTTCACACCTAAATGTGAACCGCCGTAAATGTCCCATGCCTGGCCATCATCACCGAGGAGACGGTTGCCGTCGGTCGAGGTGAACGACCAGTCGCCCCGATGGTCGACCCAGCCGGCCGCGATTAGACTTTCGGCCAGACCTTCTCCGGCCTTGTTGAGCTTGTACCGAGACATCGACTCATTCTCCCTTCAAAACGCCGAGCCTTCGCGTCAGGTCGCCTATCAACGACAACAATGTTTCTTTGCGGGATTCGTGCATCCCACACTGTTTTTGCCAGTCGGCCTCTTCCGCTTCGAGGCGTTGCTCCGCCGCCCTTAAGCGAGACTCAACCATTCGGTACTGATCACTGTTTGCCCCGACCGCCCTCACCGAACGTGAGGGCCTCTCGGGAATCCGCTGAAATTCCAGATTCATCGCTCCGCCCTCCTCGTGCGGTCATTTCGTCTTCGGCGAACGGCTCAACACTTCCGCCCTCGCTCGTCCCCAGGCGTCATCGACGTTCACGTCGGTGCGATCCTCGCCGGAAGCCTCCCTGTTCACCCACGACTTTTTGGCTTCGGCGAATTCGTTCCTAAGGTAGGACGTTTCCCGGTCTTCCTGCGCGCGCCTCTCGTCTGCCATCTCGACCTCCCTTGGTGGACCATCAGTCGAAACAAGTCATGAATATGTGTATAACTCACGTAAGTTACTTATGATGATTCTATTATCATAGCAATCGCCGGCTTGTCAAGAGCCCTTGGACTTCGGCTCGCGGACTTCCTTCCCACAGTGGCGACAGGTCAGGCGTCCCCTGACCGTCTGACCGCCAGGGCCCGTGGTGGAGGGCGCCCGCAGATCGGTGCGGCCGCACGCCCTGCAACGAATCACTTCCCTGGCTGGCTTGTCGGGTTTCATCAGTTCCCCTCTGGACTCACGATGCCGTTGGCCAGAATCAACCGGGCCAAATCGCGAGCTTCGTCGGGAGTCATGCTCAGCTCGATCTCGCTTCGACCACGGCCGCCATCGATGCCGTCCACTTCCTCGCCTCTGAGAACCAGGCTGACCCCAGCCTCGCCGCCCGCGTAGACATCGCAGCCTGGAGGCGCCTTGCGACCCTCATACACATCGCCGCCGAAAAGGACTTCGACGATTTCGACGCGACCGCCTAGACCGTATTCATACGTGAATGTTTAGGGAGTACGTATATCGATATCCGCAAGCAATCTTCGCCTCCCCTCTCATGACCCCGCGTAGGGGGTTTCGGCCCACACGTCCGTGGCGAGGGGAATACGGCCGATTGAACCTCTGGCACCGACCGAAGCAGCGTCCTGGGAGTTCAACCAGGTGATCGATTCACTGTAAGCCTGTTCGACGAGGTCGAGGATCTCCCCGTCTGGCTCCTGCGGCTTCGAGCCGCTGTCGTGGATTCCCTTGGCTTCAGCGAGGGCCTCCCTTCCGGAGTGGGTGGTCCTGTAGCCGACCCGGCCCAGCACGTCGCAGTTACTTTCGATCAGACCGGCCACGAGTGCCGGACTGTGGGACGCCACAACGGCCTTCAACTCGGCGGAGCAGCCGTCGCCCCAACCCCGATTCTTGTTGAAACAGACTTCGGCGACCCACGCGCCGCCAGGTCCGAGCCGGTTGACCTGCTCGAGGACGGCCCACGCCTTGGTGGGCGGGACCCCGATCAACCCCCACGCCCGGGTTAGCCCGGCCTGGGTGAGCTTGACGCCGACCGTTTTCCGCTGGCCACGCCTGCGAACGACCAGGCCATCTCGGACGAGGGCGGAGAGAGCGCGGCTACTCTCCATGCCGGCGGACCCGCGGTAAGGCGCACCGCTCCGCGGATAGACATCCCGAAGATACCAGGTTGACGGCCAGTAGGGCGCTCGCACGTCGCGAATCGGCTCGAAAAGGGCTGACGAGAACGCCAGAGCCTGAACGAGGATCTTGTCGGAGATTTCAGTCATGCCAGTCCTTTCTGCACATCCCGATGTTACATGTACTGTCTGCTGCGCACTTCGTATGTTCCCAAACCTCCCAAGCTGCCCTTCCTTCCGCCGGGAGAACCTATAAACAGGGACAGATATAAGTCTTATAGCTTGATGCATGCATTCGGGTCATTCGATGCATGCATTTCGCTACCCGGCTGATCCGGGAACCCGTACATTCCCCATTTGATCCTGCCTCTCCCGCTTCTCATAGCCGTCGCCGGGATCTTGACAGGCCATCGGTCCTACTCCTGCCCATATGCCAGCCACAGCCGCACGGGCACATGTAGACGTGGATCTTGTACGGCGTCCCCGCCAGCCGGTCCTGCCTCATGAGAACCGCTCGCTCTGTCTCGGCGGCCCGCCTTGACTCGTGCGCGATCTTTCCGCACGGACACCGGCGCGGGAATGTCTGATCGTTCGATGTGCTCAAGATGCTCATGACCCCTCCCCAGCCGGCTTGGCGTCGATCCAACTGAACCCGGCCTGTTCAAGCACCAGCCCGGCCTGCGCGGCAACCAACCTGCCTTGAAGCACGGCACTCCCCGGATGGCTGGCCAGCTTCCTGGCAGACTTCGGCGAGATCCGGGCTTGGATCTTCAGCGAGCCCAACTCGATCGTGAACGACGGATCGGCTGCGTCGATCGCTGGCAACTCACCAGCTCGAAACGGCAACGTGATCTTCAATGCGGTGACGGGAATCGTTCGCATTCTCTTTCTCCTCATGTAGGTGTATGGGGGTGGACTGGCGATTAGCACGGCGCTTTACCTTCCCGGCGATGAAAGAGCCCGCAATCCGGGCAAAGATACAGCCAATACCCTTTTCTTTGCTTGAACATGGTGAAGCCTTTCGGCCCGTCCGGCTCGGCCACCATGGAGGCGAAAATAGCTCCCTCTGGGGTTTGCTCCGGAGGCTTGGCTTTCCGGCCTGGGTGCTTACGCTTGCTGCTCATGCTTGCTCCTTTCTGCCGTCACACTTGGCACACTTGGCACACTCCCTATGTGAGAGAGAGCGACTTGACACGCGAATAAAGTTGTTCACTACATTCACGTATGCACCTACTGTACTACATTTAAGGAATGTCACTTACGTAGGTCCTATCGGGGAAAGTGTGCCATGTGTGCCATTTCGCAATAAGCATGAGAGCCGCAAGGGCTTGCGCGGTCACACATTGAAAAATCGTGGCATGGTTCAAAAACACCCGTTTTCGGGTAACACACGGGATCTCAGCGCGGACCCTGATCGGTCCCGCGTTGGAGCGGGTTTACGCGAGTCCCTGGCTGCCGTGCTGGGGCTTCAGTTCCG
>JBEKTN010000422.1:0-6827 GCA_049516015.1 Isosphaeraceae bacterium
CCGAAAGACGGGAAAAGCAGCCTATTTTCGAAGATCCTCGCGTCTCCTAATGAATTCGCGATGCTGATTGCTTGTTGCAGTTGACCTTGGAGTTACGTCAAGCATAGCGCTGTAGTACTACGTGCTCAAGGTCATGGACCACGCCGAGTACGATAAGGGTCGCTGGATCGATGATTGCGGGTGTCACGAGCCCCCACCGAAGCGAAAGAAAGGCAAGTAATCGATGGCGGTAAAGACGGCACCGGCGAGTTACTTCAGGCTCGTGGAACGTTTCCCCCTGGCCAGCATTCGGGACGACGCCCACTTGAAGCGAGCCCAGGCGATCCTGGACGAGCTGCTCCGGGTCCGGCCGGACAAGGGGACCGAGTTGTACCTCGACGCGCTGACCGACCTGGTGGAGCGTTACGAGGCGGTGCACGAGCTGGCCCGCGCGGTCTCCGAGGCCGATGTGCTTCGCGAGCTGATGCGGTCCAACCGACTGACCCAGAAGGAGCTGGAGTCCAGGGTCGGAATCACTCAGTCGACGATCTCGGCCGTCCTGAACGGAACGCGATCGCTGACGAAGCCGCAAATCATTGCACTGGCCAAGTTCTTCACCGTCAGACCCGCCGCTTTCCTCCCGTAAGGCCCTCGGCCGTCCGGAGTCCAGCGACGACCTCGCCAACGAGCTGGCCCGCCGGGAGGCGCGATGAAAAGCCAGGCTGATTCCCGCCGTAAAGAGAAGAGGACACACCATGACCATCAGCTTTGAGCTACCGCAGGACATCGAGCAGCAGATTCGCACCAATGGAGCGGACCTGAACGGCAAGGCGCGGGAAGCGTTTCTTGTCGACCTGTACCGTGAAGACGCAATTACTCATGGCCAGCTCAGCAGAGCACTCGGCTTGGACAGCTATGACACCGACGGGGTGCTCAAGAAGCACGGTGCCTATCTGGAAATCTCCGTCGAGGAACTTCGGGCCGAAGCTGCGGCACTCCGAGATGTGAGCCCGGAATGATCGTCGTCTCGGACAGTACGCCTCTCCCATACCTCGTCTTCATTGAGCTGGAGCATGTCCTCCCGAGACTCTTCGGGACGTCGGGGAAATTGTGGACCCGGAAGATGGCCTTGTGCGGCGGTGGGAGCGAACCCATGAGTCGGCCTGATTCCAGTTTCCTGTTGCAATGCTACTCAGGAGCCATTCCATGGCAACCTTGCGCATAGCCGGCGGGCGGGTCGTTGATCCGGCCAACGGTGTGAACGAAGAAGTCCGAGATCTCTGGATCGACGGTAGCCAGGTGATCTCGCCACCGGCCGACCGCGCGGCAAAAGCAGGCCGGACCATCGATGCGCGGGGCTACGTGGTGATGCCCGGCGGCGTGGACGTGCATTCGCACATCGCCGGTTCCAAGGTCAACGGCGCGCGGGCGCTCCGGCCCGAGGAGCGCAGGAGCCGCGATGCGGTCTGGTTGCGTCGCGAGGGATTCCGGTCGGGAACCGCAGGCAGCGTGCCCAGCACGTTTGTCACGGGTTACCAGTACGCCGGGCTGGGCTACACGACCGCCGCGGATGCGGCGATCCCTCCGCTGGGAGCCCGGCAGGCCCACGCCGAGTTCCGGGACACGCCCCTGCTGGACAAGCTGATGCTCGTGTTGATGGGAAATCACCACGCGATCATGGACCATGTAGGCGGGGGCGATCACGTCAGGTTGCGTCAGACGGTGGCATGGCTCCTGGAGTCGGCAAAGGGCTTCGGGGTCAAGGTCGTCAATCCGGGCGGCGTGGAGCAGTGGAAGCAGGGCGGAACGCGGCTGGCTGCCTGGGACGATCGCGTCGATCGCTTCGGCGTGACCCCGCGCCAGATTGCACTTGGCCTGGCCCGCGCGGTGGACGAGCTGGGCCTTCCCCACCCGGTCCACCTGCACGGGATGAATCTCGGGGTGCCTGGCAACTGGGAGACGACCCTCGAGGGAATGCGGGCTCTGGACGGACATCGTGTGCACATGGCGCACATCCAGTTCCACAGCTATGGCGGCTCGGCCGATCAGAAGGGAGACTTCGGGCCGATGGTCGGCCCGCTTGCCGACCACGTCAACACCCACGAGGGACTGACAGTCGACGTGGGGCAGGTCCTCTTCGGTGAAACGACCTGCATGACGGCGGACGGACCGGTCGGCCAGTACCTCGCCGGCCTCACCGGGCGCAAGTGGCTGAGCGTCGACATCGAACAGGAGGACGGCTGCGGGGTGGTTCCGATCACGTATGACAATCGTAATCACGTGCATGCGCTCCAGTGGGCGATCGGCCTGGAGTGGTTCCTGCGGGTTGACGATCCCTGGCGGATCGCCCTTTCCACGGACCATCCCAACGGAGGTTCGTTCCTGGCGTATCCCCAGATCATCGCCTTGTTGATGGACCACGGGCTGCGGACCGAGGCGATGGCGCACCTGCCCGAGGCGGTCAAGCGCATGAGCGGGCTCTCCGCGATTTCCCGCGAGTACACGCTCTCCGAGATTGCCATCATCACCCGGGCAGCCCCGGCGCGGATTCTGGGATTGCCGCGGAAGGGGCAGCTCGGGCCCGGAGCCGACGCGGACATCACCATCTATGCCCCGGATGACGACAAGCGGCGGATGTTCGCCTTGCCGCGGTACGTGATCAAGGCCGGCGAGGTCGTCGTGGACGACGGTGAATTGAGGGCCGCCCCGCCTGGCGCCACGCTCCTGGTGGCGCCCGAGGTTGATCCCGGAGCGAGGTTGGAACTGGACGCGTGGTTTCTGAGCGAGGCATCCGTGCATCCGTCCAGCTTCAGGGTCGGGGAGGGTGAGGTCAGCCTGCCCTTGGTGGTGGACAGCGGCGTCACGAACCCGCATCGATCGATTCGTTGCTGAGGCCCGATCATGCAGCTTGACGGCGTGGCTATCGTGGACACGTTCGCCGAAGCCTTTCCGATGACGGCGGCGCGCGCGATCATCACGGCCGACACCCCGGGCTGGGCGGAAATTGCCGGACGCACGATGTCCGGCTATGCCACCAGCGTGATCGCCTGCGATGCCGAGGCCGCGATCGAACGGGTTCTCGGTCCCGACCAGACCCCCGACGGCCGGCCCGGAGTGAGCGTACTGCTCTTCGCCTTCAGCCACGAAGCGATGGAGAAAGCCCTGGTCAACAGGGTTGGCCAGTGCGTGATGACTTGCCCCACGACCGCCTGCTACAACGGTATTGCGGTCGAAGAGAAGTCCGTCAAAGTCGGGGGCAGCCTGCGCTATTTCGGAGATGGCTGGCAGATCTCCAAGTGGCTCGCGGGACGAAGATACTGGCGCGTGCCCGTGATGGACGGTGAGTTCACCTGCGAGGAGACCTTCGGCACGCGCAAGGGTGTGGCGGGCGGCAACCTGATTCTGATGGGGACCGATCCCGCGGGAGCACTGGCCGCGACCGAAGCGGCCGTGCAGACGATGCGCGAGGTTCGCGACGTGATCCTGCCGTTTCCCGGCGGCATCGCGCGCTCCGGCTCGAAGGTGGGCAGCAAGTACAAGGCGCTGCGGGCGAGCACGAACACCGCCTATGCGCCGACCCTGCGCGGAATGGTGCCCACCGACCTGCCGCCGGAGGTTCGCTGTGTCTACGAGATCGTGATCGACGGGTTGACCCTCGAGGCCGTCGGGCAAGCCACGGCGGCCGGCATCCGCGCCGGAGCGCAGGCCGGCAAGGGCATCGTGGCGATCACCGCGGGAAATTATGGCGGCAAGCTGGGGCCCTTTCACATCCGGCTGCATGACGTTCTGGCCCGTTTCGGTTCGAATCCCGAGGGCCAGGCTACCGGGGCCGAAAGGGAAGGTTGACACGATGTCACTGTCACTGACATTGACATGGCGGGCAGCGACCGCGATCCCGGTGGATGGCTCGGTTCTGCGTCCCGAGATGTTCCTGGACAGTCTGGCCGGCCAGGCAAGCCGTTCTCGGCTGGCCATGGGCAACACGACCATGGAGCTGGGAGAACTGTTTCGCGTGCAGGGGACTCGCGGCGACGAGCGGCTGACGGTCGAGGGTGACCTGAGCCACGTCCACGGGCTCGGGCGGGAAATGTCAATTGGGAATATGTTCATTCGTGGTGATGTCGGTCCGCAGCTTGGCGCGGAGATGACGGGAGGAACGATCGAGGTTGACGGCTCGGTCGGCGACTGGGCCGGCGCGGAAATGCGCGGGGGGTTGATCACGATCCGGGGGAACACCGGCTCGTTCCTGGGCGCGGCGTATCCCGGCAGCCGGCTGGGGATGCGCGACGGGGCGATCCTGGTCGAGGGTTCCGCCGGCGACGACGCGGGCCTCCAGATGCGGCGGGGCCTGATCGCGATTCGCGGCAGCGCGGGTGCGGGGGTTGGCCGTTCCATGATCGCGGGCACGGTGATCGTCCTCGGCTCGGTTGGCAGGCGCATTGGGGCGGGGATGAAACGGGGGACGTTGGTCTTGCCATCACTGCCTCGACCGCCCGAGGAGCACTTGCTGCCCACCTTTGCCCGGGCTGGCCGGTTCCACGCGCCGTTCTTGACCCTCTATTTCCAGCAGCTCGGAGCGTGGGGTTTCTCAGTGCCTCAGGCGGTTTCCACCGCATACCTTGACCGGTACAATGGTGACATGGTGGTGGGTGGCCGGGGCGAGATCCTGGCCGGACAGCAAGTGGTGTAAGGCTCAAGACACAGGCGGGTGGCCGGTACGATGACGATGTCCATGAACCGTCGCGGCCTCTGGGTGGTCGAGGCGATCCTGGCTCACGTGTACGAGCTAAGATCGGTCTTGCATCTGATCGAAGGAGGAGGCAGGTACATCGACTGTGGGATCGAGGCACCTGGAGGGTTGCTCGTGGGGGTCGAGCTCGCTCGGGTTTGCCTGGGTGACCTGGCCGTGGTGACGATCGTACCGGGAGACGTCGCGGGGCGGCCTGTGCCAACGATTCAGGTCGTGACCGATCATCCGGTGCAGGCCTGCCTGGCCAGCCAGTACGCCGGCTGGGCAATCAGCGAGGGAAAGTACTTCGCCATGGGCTCCGGTCCGATGCGTGCGGTCCGGGGGCGAGAGGCTATCTACGACACGATCGGGTTCCGGGAGACGGAAAGCTCGGTCGTTGGCGTGCTCGAGACCCGCAAGCCGCCTCCCCACGCGGTCGTGGCCGCGGTCGCCTCGGAATGCAAGGTGCTCCCCTCCTCGGTCACTCTGCTCGCCGCGCCGACGGCGAGCCTTGCCGGTGGGGTGCAGGTCGTGGCTCGCTCGGTGGAGACAGCCTTGCACAAACTTGCCGAGCTCAAGTTCGACCTGGGACGGATCCAGTCGGCCCATGGTTCGGCGCCGCTGCCGCCCGTCGCGCGCGCTGACCTGGCGGCCATCGGGCGGACCAACGACGCGGTCCTTTACGGTGCTCGCGTGGTCCTGTACGTCACCGGCGATGATGAAAGCCTCGAGCAGATCGGACCGCAGGTCCCTTCGTCCTCGTCGCGTGACCATGGCGAACCATTCTCGGCGATCTTCGCCCGTTGTAACCACGACTTTTACGCCGTCGATCCCCTCCTGTTCAGCCCGGCTCAGGTCGTCTTCCAGAACCTGGAGACAGGCCGGAGCCATGCGTTCGGCCGTATTGAAACCGACATACTGGCGCGGTCGTTCTGGGCGTGAAAATTTATGTTTTTTTAAAGAAGAACGTCCGGACGTTTGGGTCATGTCACACGGTCATCGAACGAACTTTTTAAAGAAGAACGTCCGGACGTTTGGGTCATGTCACACGGTCATCGAACGAACGCCGCAACTCGATGCGAGGCAAGGAGATCCGCAATGGAGCCTCCGTCGCCCGAATCCTTTGGTCTGCTCGGGGTTGCGACAGCCATTCAATAACCCCGTGACACGAGCGACGTTTGTGGCACCCTCCCCTTCGTCCGAAAAAATTTAGGCAATCCGGCCGTTTTTTTCTTGAAAATCCCAAAGCTCGGGTGTAAACATTCCCTATCCTCTTGCAGATCAATGATCAATTCCACATCGAGCGGTGGTCTCGATGTCTCAGGATCAGTACGAAACGAGCGAGACGGAATCGCTCCCGACGATGAGTTTTCGTTGAGTCTCTCGCGGTTCCCAGCGGCAACCAAGGCTCCGGCCACGGGAGGATCGTTCCCTGGCTCGGCCTTTGGTGCTGTGCTCGCAGTCGCTGGGACCGGCACGCACATTCCTCTGACAACTCGATGGAACCAAGGCGTGCACCGATGTCCGGCAAAAGGACGAACTCACGATCAATGGTCCCGGCGCATCCGACCCGACCATCGACGTCCACGAAGTCAGCCGTACTGTGACCAGCACCCCGATCCAAGGAACACGCCAATGTCACGCAAGTCGAACACGAGTTGGTGGTCTCTCAGGAGGCGGTCGAAGGCCAGCGCCGATGGAGCGCACGGCTCGAGGCAGCCGCGCGGGCGGGCGAGCCGGACGGTGCGGCTCCTCGCCTTCGAGGGCTTGGAAAGCCGTACGTTGCTCTCGATCACCGCTTCGGTGTCGGGCTCCACGGCGTCCTTCGTATCCCCTCTCTTGACCGACGAGCTGTACCTGGCGACGACCTCGAGCGGCCTGCTCGAGTATCACGACCAGACCACTTCCACCTTTTCCACCAACCTCGGCGGCACCACGCTCAACGTGCGCACGCAAGCCGTCACCATCGACACCCAGATCGTTAGCGCGGACGGCGGCGGCGGCGGCGGGGTCTACCTCGAAGGGATCGCCACCGGTGGCCAGTCGTTGACCATCCAGGCCGCGTCCGTGGGGTCGTCCAACCAGCTCCTGGCGATCCAGTCGACGGTCGACACCCAGG
>JBEKTN010000423.1:0-6769 GCA_049516015.1 Isosphaeraceae bacterium
TAATTATGTGCGCTTATGACGAGCCTTCAATACCCTCGCGGTGGCAACATGCTTGATCTTCGCTCCACTCTGTTTCTCCGGTTTCGGTTTCTTAGGAGCTGTCGCAAAATAACGTTGCCAAAAACTGGGGATTTTGTATACTGTTATTATGACCGATCACGAACGGATTGCCGACGTCCGCCAGAAGTACGAAACTCTAGATTCCATTATGGATGAAAGGATGCGGCGCTGGTGGGCTGCCACTGAAGCCGCGAGTATCGGATGGGGTGGAATCACGGCTGTAGCTCGAGCGACAGGATTGTCTCGACCTACGATCCAATCGGGTTTGGCGGAACTGAAGGCCTCTCCCAACTTTCTCTCCGATCCGGCACCCGCCAAACGGCGAATCCGTCGTCCGGGAGGCGGTCGTCATTGCCTCAAGGAGACCGACCAGACCTTACTTCAAGACCTCGAAGCACTCGTCGAACCGGCTACTTGTGGCGATCCTCAGTCGCCCTTGCGATGGACCTGCAAGAGTACCCGGAATCTGGCTGCGGCGCTTGTCCGTCAGGGCCATCCTGTCAGCCATCATACTGTGGCTCGAATGCTTCAGGAGATGGATTATAGTTTGCAGGCCAATCGCAAGACCCTCGAGGTGGCGTCCCATCCAGATCGCAATGCCCAGTTCGAACACATCTACCACCGGGTGCGGTCCTTCCAGGATCGCGGACAACCGGTCGTGTCGGTGGACACGAAAAAGAAAGAATTGGTCGGTAATTTCAAGAATCCCGGCGGCGAATGGCGACCCAAGCGTCAGCCCGAGAAGGTCCGCTCCAAGGATTTCAAGGACAAGAAACTCGGGAAAGTCGCTCCCTATGGCGTCTACGATTTGACGGCTAATGACGGATGGGTCAGCGTAGGGATCGATCACGATACGGCTCGGTTCGCCACAGAGTCGGTGCGGCGTTGGTGGTGCAGGATGGGTTCGAAGGTTTATCCCAAAGCCAAGGAGCTTCTGATAACGGCCGACTCTGGTGGCAGCAATGGGAGACGTCTCCGATTATGGAAGGTCGCACTCCAAGAGTTGGCGGATGCCATTGGGTTAAGCCTCTCGGTGTGTCATTTTCCTCCAGGCACGAGCAAATGGAATGCAATCGAACATCGCATGTTCTGCCACGTCACTGAGAACTGGCGAGGAAAACCGTTGGTCAGTCGAGCGGTCATAGTGAGTTTGATCGGGCATACCAAGACTCGAACTGGCCTGCACATCAAAGCAGAATTGGACAAGGGTCGCTATCCAATAGGGATTAAGGTAACCGACGAACAGTTAGCTGCAGTCCGCATCACAAGGGATGAGTTCCACGGGGAATGGAATTACACGGTACAGCCCAATCAGTAAATTGACAATGTTATTTTGCGACAGCTCCATACCGCAGGCGGAAAGCTCAGAAGAAGAAGACGATGGGCCCCCGCAATCCCAACCGCAACGCTCAGTTCGAGAACATCGCCCGTCTCAAGAAGGAGTATTTGAAGGCCGGCCTGCCCGTCATCAGCATGGACACGAAGAAGAAGGAATTGCTCGGCAATTTCTACCGCGACGGCAAGATCGACACGCAGGAAACCATTGAGACCAACGACCACGACTTCGGCAGCGCGGGAGCCGGTGTGGTGATCCCCCACAGTCTCTACGATGTGGGGAAGAACAAGGGGTTCATCCACCTCAACACCAGCCACGACACCAGCGAACTGGCCTGTGACAGCCTGGCAGCGTGGTGGGACCAGCAAGGCCGGGCCGACTATCCCCAGGCCCAGAAACTGCTGGTGTTGTGCGATGGCGGCGGCAGCAACAGCGCGACCATGTATCTGTTCAAGGAAGACCTCCAGAAGCTGGCGAGCCGGCTGGGCATCGAGATCCGCGTGGCCCACTACCCGCCTTACTGCTCGAAGTACAATCCGATTGAGCATCGCCTGTTCCCGCATTTGACCCGGGCTTGCCGCGGAGTGATCTTCCACACGCTGGAGACCGTTCGATACTACATGGCCAAGGCCGAAACGACCACCGGAATGAGGGTCAAGGTGAGCATCCTCGACAAGGTGTACGCCACCGGCCGCAAGTGCGCCGCGGGATTCAAGAAGGCCATGAAGATTGTGTTCGACAGCTTCCTTCCCAAATGGAACTATACAGCCGTTCCCGAGCCAGTATGAGACTACGAGATCGGGAACTTATTCCGTGACTGTTCCTTGGTGCTGGAACGGCTCTTGTCGATTCTATCACTCAGTGGTAGAAGTAGATCCTGTAGTCGAGTCACCGGTTTGGGGGGGAACAGGAGTAGGGGTGGACCCATTCGACCCGGAGAAGTGGCCGAGATTCGTTTGGTTCCCGGCGTTCCTCCGCGATTGGGAACGCTTGGGCCTCGATGGTGAGGACCTCCGATCTCTCGAACTCGAGATCCTCGAGGAGCCGACGCGAGCCCCGGTCATCAAGGGGACGGGAGGGTTGCGAAAGCTGCGGTTTTCCGGGCGGAAATCGCCCCGAGGAAAGAGTGGGGCGAACCGCGTTTGCTACGTGCATTTCCCGGAGTTCGGGACGATCGCCTTGGCGGTTGTCTTTGGCAAGAACGAGAAGGATGACTTGTCCCCTGTGGATCGGCGCACGATCGCGGCGATCATCAGGGCATACCGAGAAGAACTCGAGACGGAGTTCAGCCGCGGGCGGACGAGTCACCGGGACCAGGAACAGGGGAGAATCGATGGGTAAGCTCGTGGACAGGAAGACCGGAGGGAGCGGAAAGCGGCCGGCCGGTCCCCGCACTGCTCGCTCGAGGGAACTGTCGCCGGCCGGTGCGAAGATCGTCTCGGCTTTCCAAGAAGCGATTGATGTCATGCGGTCCGGCGAGCCGTTGCCGGGACGGCTGACAGTCCGCAGCTACCACGCCGAATTCATCCGCCCCTCGTATGGCCCCGAGGATGTTCGCCGGGTACGCGACCTCCTGGGCATGAGCCAAGTTGTGTTCGCGCGGTTCCTCGGGGTCGACCCAAACACGGTTCGCTCGTGGGAGCAAGGCACACGCCCCCCCAGTTCGATCGCGCGACGGTTCATGGGGGAGATCGAAGAGGATCCAGCTTATTGGCGACAGCGGGTTGCACGTAAGGTTGTGGACTGAAAAAGAGAAAAGAACAGGAGTCGTTTTGTTCGCTGTCCCAGCGACTGTCGCTATCCTCAGCCGGTACGTGGAGCCCGGAAACGACTTCCGGCCTCTTATCTTCCGCCTTCTCCGACAACGACACCGCAAACGGCTCGTTGCCTTCTGAACCTGTCAAGGATCACTCGACTCATGGGCCGACTGCCGATTCCCGCCGGCTTGAAGCCCTACCTGGTGCCGATCTGGAACGAGGCCCACCGGATCGGCTGGCTGGTGCGCGACTATCCCGCGGCGTGTGTGCACGGCCGGTGGGAGACTTGTGTCGTTTGCGGGAAGTTCCGGCCGATGCTGTTGCGCAGGCGAGTTATCCCCCGCAGGCTCGTGGAATTGTGGGGCCTCTCTCCACGGCTGGCCGAAGCGCTGGCACGCAAAGAGTCGAGCGATTGCTCGAACTGCGGTGCCAAGTTGCGGGCGCGACGGATCGCCGCGGTGATCCTCCGGAACTTCCAGGTCGGCAACCCCCCTGCTCCGGTTCGCTCGATCCACGAGTGGACGCGTTCCCAAGAGATCGTCCGCCTCAAGATCGCCGAGATCAATCGAATCGAGGGTCTGCACGAAGAACTCGCCTGCTTGCCAGGGTTCCAAGCCTCGGACTACCATCCTGGTGCCAGGCCGGGCGAGATCGTCGCAGGGAGCCGTTCGGAAGACCTCACCCATCTCACCTACCCGGATGACAGCTTCGACCTTGTGCTCACGTCGGAAACGCTCGAGCACGTCCCCGGCCTGGCAACCGCTTTGGAGGAGATCGGGCGTGTCCTGGTTCCTGGTGGTCACCACATCTTCACCGTCCCCCAGTTGCCGGGTGTAGCCCAGACGTTTGCGCGGATCGTGACCCGTTCGGATGGCACGCTCGACGACCGCGCCCCTCGGATTTGCCATCCTGGAGGAGACGTCGGATACCCGGTGTTTACCGAGTTCGGGTCCGATCTTCCGGAGATCCTTCGCGAGGCCGGTTTCGAGGCCAACGTGTTCTTTGGCCCGGCGAGCAACGACGACCTGGCGCAGGTTTACGTCTGCAGGAAGCCCGATCGGCAACCGATCAAGGACAAGCTCAACCTTGAGGCTCCAGCAGAGGCGCCGCTCTTTCGACATCCGCCTGACTGAGCTTGTAGACATAGATCGAATGTCCGATCCGCCTCTTCGGCTCGAACATGCGGAAATATCCAAAGGCATCCCGGTCGGCATTCCAGACCGGTGCCCACGCGTCGGGCCGCGCTGGTGACGGGTCGTAGAGCCGCCAGGGAAGGCCGTAGACGAGGCTGGCGCTCACCGCGTAGTAGCCGGGAACCAGGCGCCTTGCCGGGCCGACAACCCGGGGAGGAGGTATTCCGGGCTTTCTTGGGATGAGCACCGTCGAACCCGGCCTTACCGGGGGGAGAAACCAGTCGAATTGATCCCCTGGATGGGCGAAGGCGAACAACGAGGGGTTGATCTGACCAAAGTAAGCCAGGCCGACCGGTTGCCCATGCGCATTCTCGCGGCACCATGCGCGCAGGCCGAGTAGGTCCTGGCCCCAGTCGAGATTGCTGTCGATGAGCCGGACCGGCACGCGATCCGGCCCCCCCGAGGCCCAGTTGAAGTAGGCGAGGTAATGCGGGTGAATGGAGAGGGCCGAGGCGATCGTCAGACCCAGCGAGGCAAGCGTGATCACTCGTCCGATCAAGAGCCGTAGCCCGGAGAGGCCCTCCACCCAGGGAACCACCCTTCCCGCGGCGATGAACACATAAGGAGCGATCGAGAGAACGTAACGGAGCCCGAGATTGATGTCGGTGAGAAAGCTCATGGACAAGAGAACCACCACCGGAACCGTCCACAGGCAGATCTCGTCGGCCCAAGCCTCGCGTGTCCGGCGCTGAATGAACAGCAGAAGGAGCGAGAGCAGTACAAGGCACCACGTCCCCTCGGGCACCTTGTAAAGGAGTGTGCAAAGGTAGTAGTACCACCAGCCCGAATCGCGCATCACACCGTTGAGATAGACGGTGTACCCGCCCACGCTCTCGTCGGCCGAGCCAGCCTCCTTCCGAGCCAGCTCAATATCCCCCTCTTTGAGGGCCCGATCGGCCCGGCGCAGGCGATTGAGAATTCCATCGGCCTCGACCTTTTGCTCGTCAAAGCCGAGCAGGTAATGCTCGGGCAGCGGCGCCGGCAGTCTGGCCAGGAGGGTGCCCCGGAACCGATTCTCCCGGAACGTCCACATGAGCGCATAGAGCGGGTTCCGGCTGGCCGGTGCCTTGCGGATACCGCCGGCGACAGGTCTCGTCAGAGTGCTTGAGGCGAACTCAAACCTTCCCAAAGGAATGCCGACGCCCTCGCAGCGATACCCGGCATCGATCACCAGGACGCTCAGAGCCACGATCAACGAGCCTTGGGCAACGCCCACCGTAGCGCGGCGAACTACCTGGGCCCGCGGCGTCGCCAGGATCAGCCGGACCAGCCAGAGAAACGGCCAGACTGCATAAAGCACGAGCATGCTGAACTTGGTCAACTCGGCCAGGCCGAGCATGACGCCGGCCGCCACTGCTCTGGGCCATGAAGGGCTGCGCAAGTAGAGCCAGAACACGAAGGTCGCCGCCACGCCCAGGGACGTCGAGCCGACGTCCGTGGTGACCAGGCGGCAGTGGGCCAGGATGTTCGGGCAAAAGACCCACAGGCAGAGGCTGAGTAGCCCGCCCCGGTTGCCGTAGAGCCGGCACGACCAGGCGAAGACCGCCAAGCCTCCCACGATCGAGAACAGCGGCATGACCATGCGAGCCAGCCGGAACAGGTCGAGGTAACGCTCGCTGTTCAGATACGCAAAAGTCTGGGAGAAGGTTGTCGGTTGGGGATCGGGAGACCTCCAGCTATCCTGCTCGTAAGCCGGCCCGGTCACCAGATTGCCCAGGCAGATCACCGGCAGGGAGGCGGCCATCCTGACAAGTGGAGGGTTGTGATGGTAGAGCCGGAACGTCCCCTTCTCCCAGTAAGTCACTCCGGCCGGCAAGTGCACCACCTCATCAACCGTCGGGTTCTCCAGGACGAGGCTCTGCTCGGCCAGGGCCAGGTGAACCGAGAGCAGCCCAGCGACGGCCAGGGCTATACCGAACCGCCCGGCGAGACGACGGGACGGGGACGAGGAGACGTTGGTCAGCACGATCGGGGCCGGCGGCGCGGATGCCTGTCCTGATTCTCGGATCGCGGTCTTCCTCCCCTGCTTCGTCGACGAAGGTGATGTCTTTCTCGCCAAGCTGCGGTCCCCCGGCGCACGGTGGAGAAGGATCTCGAGTGTGTAACAGGCCATCCCTATCGTACTCGGAACCCGGTGATGACACACCTTTTCGGCGAATGCAAGGGCGGCGTGTCAACCGTTCTCCAGGCTGCGGCATAGTTCTTGGTAGAGTCTGGAACAGAGAATGCCCCAAGAAACCTAGGAGGTACCTCGGTCGAATCCGTGATGAACCGTGTGACGCAGCCGCAGCCCGTGGCATTCTACGCCGTTAACCCTTTTGATCGCTGTTCCATGGAAAGCTCTTTCGCCCGTTTGATTTGAGACTTGGTGGCGAGGTGAATCTTTGGGGCACCCGCGGGCGTTTCTTGTTTCTTTCGAGGGT
>JBEKTN010000424.1:0-6757 GCA_049516015.1 Isosphaeraceae bacterium
ATTGGCTCGAGCGGGTCAATCAAACCGACGACGCGCAGGAACTGGAAGCGCTTCGCCGGAGCGTGCAACGAGGCCGCCCCTTTGGCCAGCCGGAATGGCAGAAGGAAATCGCGAAACGTTTGAGCCTAGAGTCGGCCTATCGTCCCACGGGTCGCCCGCGAAGGGTGTGCCGAAATCAAAATGCCTCGCCCGGTTGAAGATCGCTCGGACGTCGGCGGGGCCGCCCAGTTTAACAATATCGGACCTGTCCCGTTTTCCGCTTCTTGTCCCGTTTTCCGCTTCTCATATCAATGACGCTTTCAAATGCCTATGCACCATGGGACCGTGAGGTCGCAAGGTCGAAATTCTGTCGGCCTGACCATCATTCCAGGGAAGCCCTTTGCCCAGGAGGTCGAAGGGCTCTTGTGCTTGAATTCCCGGCTCTTTTCGCGCCTCGAGCCTCGTTGAATCACTCTGATCTCGAGCAGGGTATTCTTGCGCGTTTGTCGCATCCCGCTACGGACTGTCCTCTTCCAGGGGTTTACAGAGCCGGCACCCACTCGCCCGATCATCGGCGGCAGGATACACTCATCTTTCCCTGAGCAGGACGATGCCCGCTGCTTGTTCGTTGCGAAGGTCGCTCGGCCCTTGAGAGTGAGGCGGCGGGGTGGCAGTCGGCCAGGAAAACCATGAGCGAGGAATCCCAATGTTCCGACGAATTCAGGTCAGCGCGATCGCGGTGACCGCGATCGGAGGTGTCCTCGGCTTCGCCGCCGCAAGGGGAATAGTCAGTCTGGAGTATAGAGCCAGGGCCGAGCAGCCGGCACCAGCCACGACTGCCGACCGGCCGGCCGCAATTGTGGAACGACCGGCGGGCTCACGCGACGGCGTGAACAAAGGCGAGATTCTCGCGCTTGCGACTCACAACCAGACGGTCATTGCCGAGGCTCAGAAGTCAGGCAAGAAGCCGAAGATCTGCATCATCTGGGGTGATGACATCGGCCAGTCGAACATCAGCGCTTATTCCCACGGCGTGATGGGCTACCGAACGCCCAACATCGACCGCGTGGCCCGAGAAGGGATGATGTTCACCGACTACTACGCCGAGCAGAGCTGTACAGCCGGCCGGGCCTCGTTCATCACCGGCCAGCACGGGCTGCGCACCGGGTTGACCAAGGTCGGCCTGCCCGGCGCAAGGCTCGGCTTGCGTAAGGAAGACCCGACTATCGCCGAGCTGCTCAAACCGCTCGGCTACGCGACCGGCCAGTTCGGCAAGAACCACCTGGGCGACCGAAATGAGTTCCTGCCCACCGTTCACGGGTTCGACGAGTTCTACGGCAACCTGTACCACCTCAACGCCGAGGAAGAGCCGGAGCTACCTGACTACCCGAAGGACCCGGGGTTCCGCGCGAGATACGGACCGCGCGGTGTGATGGACTGCAAGGCCTCGGACATCGACGACCCGACCGTTGACCCACGGTTCGGCAAGGTCGGCAAGCAGACGATCAAGGACACCGGCCCGCTGACCAGGAAACGAATGGAGACGATCGACGACGACGTGGCGAACCGCGCCGCGGACTTCATTCAGCGCCAGGCGAAGGCCGACAAGCCGTTCTTCGTGTGGGTGAACTTCACCCACATGCACTTCCGTACCCACGTCAAGCCCGAGAGCAAGGGCCAGTCTGGCCGGTGGATGGGTGAGTACGCCGACGCGATGATCGACCATGACAAGAACGTCGGTACGGTGCTCAAGGCACTGGATGATGCCGGGATAGCGGACAACACGTTCGTCATGTACTCGACGGACAACGGCCCGCACATGAATAGCTGGCCGGACGGCGCCATGACTCCCTTCCGCAACGAGAAGAACTCGAACTGGGAAGGCGCCTACCGGGTGCCGTGCATGGTGCGCTGGCCGGGCAAGATCAAGGCGGGAACCGTCTCCAACCAAATCGTCGGCCATCACGACTGGCTGCCGACTCTCCTGTCCATGGCCGGCGATACCGAAGTGACCGATAAGCTCCTGAAGGGGTACAAGGTCGGGGAAATGACCTACAAGGTCCATGTCGACGGGTATGACCTCGTGCCCTACCTGACCGGGCAAGCCGAGAAGAGCCCACGGGGCTCGTTCCTGTACTGCAATGACGACCAGCAGCTTACCGGCCTGCGGTACGACAACTGGAAACTGGTATTCATGGAACAGCGGGTCCAGGGAACATTGCGAATCTGGGCCGAGCCGTTCACGACGCTCCGCGTGCCGAAGATCTTCAACCTCCGGCTCGATCCGTACGAGCGGGCGGACGTCACCTCGAACACCTACTACGACTGGCTGCTCGATCACGCCTTCCTACTGGTCCCGGCGCAGGACTATGTGGGCAAGTTCCTGATGACCTTCAAGGACTACCCGCAGCGACAGAAGGCCGCGAGCTTCAACCTCGACGAGGTGCTGGAGAAGTTGAAGGAAGCTCCATCGAAGTAACCAGCGACGTACCACACGTGGCTGGCACCTGCCGGCCAAGCTTTCCTCATCTCATCACCGGGAGATCTCTCCATGACTGGTCTGAAATGGATCGCCGTTGCCGCGCTTCTTCTCGCGTGCAGCGGTCTCGCCACCCAGACAGCTCGCGCAGCTCCGGACAAGCCGAACATCGTGATCATTCTCGCCGATGATCTTGGCAATGCCGACCTCGGCTATCGGGGCAGCAAGATCAAGACGCCGAACATCGACACCCTGGCCAGCGGGGGAGTACGACTCGAATCGTACTACGGCCTTCCTGTCTGCACACCGGCCCGAGCGGCCCTCATGACGGGCCGGTATCCGATGCGGCACGGGTTGCAGACTCTCGTGATCTTTCCGAGCCACAAGTACGGTCTGCCGACGGACGAGAAGACGCTGCCCCAGGCCCTCAAGGAAGTTGGCTACAAGACCGCGATGGTCGGCAAGTGGCACCTGGGTCATGCCGACAAGAAGTACTGGCCCCAGAACCGCGGATTCGATCACTTCTACGGCAACCTCGTGGGCGAGGTCGATTACTTCACCAAGGAGCGCGGCGGGATTGTCGACTGGCAACGCAACGGCACTTTCCTCAAGGAAGATGGCTACTACACCGACCTGATTGGCAATGAGGCGGTCAGCTTGATCGACAACCACGATACCTCGAAGCCACTCTTTCTATACGTAGCCTCACTCGCGGCCCACGCACCCTACCAGGCTCCCAAGGACGCGATTGACGCCTACAAGGATATCTTCCCGGACGAACAGCACCGGACCTACGCCGCGATGATCACCGGGATGGACACCCTCGTCGGCCGGATCGTCGCTGCCCTGGAAAAGAAGGGAATGCGCGAGAACACGATCATCTTCTTCACGTCCGACAACGGCGGTCCGGCGAGCGCTCTCTTCGCCACGGGGGCTCGCTCCCCCGAGGAGCGCGAGGAGAGCGGTGGAGTCGCTCTGGGCCAGAAGCCACCCTGCTCGAACGCTCCGTTCAGCGGCGGCAAAGGAGGGCTGAAGGAAGGCGGCGTGCGTTTGCCGGCCATCGTCAACTGGCCTGCCAAGCTCAAGCCAGCCGTGGTGAACGAGCCGCTCCACCACGTCGATGTCATGCCGACGCTTCTTGCCTACGTCGGCGGCTGCGGCAACCCGAGCAAGCCGTTCGACGGCAAGGACGCAACCGCAACTCTCGCCGAGGGCCAGCCTTCGCCACATGAGGACATCCTCATCAACGTAGAGGCCTTCCGGGGCGCCATCCGCAAGGGCAAGTGGAAGCTGATCAAGGTCGCCATTCTGCCGGGAAAAACGGAGCTCTTCGACCTCGAGAAAGACCCGGGTGAGCTGACCAACGTGGCCGACCAGTACCCGGACGTACTGAGAGACCTCGAAGCCCACCTCCTGGCCTACCTGAAAGAGCAGAAGATGAGTCTCTGGCTGAAGTCGCAGGTCGACTTCCTGGGCTTCCAGGGCCAGACGGTTCTCGACCCCGAGTACAGCACCGACGGTGGGCTACCGCACGAGATGCCGAGTCTGCCCAAGAAGTGATTGCACCCGATTGATCGAACCACGAGGGGAGCTCTGCCAGTGAACGATTCAACTTTCCCGCGACTGCGGAGGATTCTGGGCCTGGTTTGTCTCGCGGTGTCCCTGGGCTCGGTAGACAGTCGGGCTCAGCAGAGCTCTCCACCGGCCCCGGCGGATGGTTCGATCCTGCCCTTCCCACCGGTCCCTTCGGCAAGCGTGGCCGGGGCGACGTTGCAGGAATCGACGATGAAGTGGCGCAAGGAACCCGCGCGACTCAAGCCGGGTGCGCCGAACGTCCTCATCGTGCTGATCGACGACGTGGGCTTCGGCCTCCCGGACACATTCGGCGGCGAGGTCCATACGCCGACCTTGAGCCGGCTACGGGACTCGGGCATCTGTTACAACGCCTTCCACACCACCTCGATCTGCTCGCCCACCCGCGCCGCGCTCCTGACCGGCCGGAACCACCACCGCGTCGGCAACGGGACGATCGCCGAGCGGGCGTCCGACTTCGACGGCTATACCGGCATCATCCCCAAAACCTCCGCCACCATCGCCGAGACGTTGCACCATTATGGGTACAAGTCGGCGGCGTTCGGCAAGTGGCACAACACCCCGGCCAACCAGACCACCGCCATGGGCCCGTTCGACCGCTGGCCCACCGGCCACGGATTCGACTACTTCTACGGCTTCCTCGCCGGCGAAACGTCGCAGTGGGAACCGCGGCTCTACGAGAACCAGACTGCGATCGAACCGCCGCACAGCGAGAAGTACCACCTGACCGAGGACATGGTCGACAAGGGACTCGCCTGGCTAAGGCGACACCAGGCCTTCTCTCCCGACAAGCCTTTCCTCATGTACTGGGCACCGGGAGCGGCGCACGGCCCGCACCACATCTTCCCGGAGTGGGCCGACAAGTACAAAGGGAAATTCGACGACGGCTGGGACAGGTATCGCGAGCGTGTCTTCCAGCGGCAGAAGGAACTCGGCTGGGTTCCCGCGGATGCGAAGCTCACCCCGCGAGCCGACACGATGGCGTCGTGGGACAGCATTCCCGAGTCCGAGCGGCCGTTCCAGCGGCGGCTCATGGAGGTGTTCGCCGGATTCGCCGAGCACACCGACGCTCAGGTCGGCAAGCTGCTGGATGGTCTGGAGCAACTCGGTCTCCGTGACAACACCCTCGTCCTCTACATCTGGGGCGACAACGGCTCCAGCGCGGAAGGCCAGAAGGGGAGCATCAGCGAGCTGCTCGCCCAGAACAACATCCCGAACACGATCGAGCAGCAGCTTGCCGCGCTGGACAAGATCGGCGGGATCCCGGCTCTCGGCTCGCCCAAGACCGACAACATGTACCACGCGGGCTGGGCGTGGGCCGGCAGCACGCCGTTCCGGTCCACCAAGCTCGTCGCCGCGCACTTCGGCGGTACTCGCAATCCGATGATCATCTCCTGGCCCAAAGGGATCAAGCCAGACAAGGCGCCGCGATCGCAATTCCACCACATCAACGATATCGTGCCGACGCTCTACGAGGTGATCGGCATCAAGCAGCCCGAGGAAGTGAACGGGTTCAAGCAGGACCCGATAGACGGCGTGAGCATGGCGTACACGTTTGCGGACGCACAGGCCACGCCGCGGAAGAAGACCCAGTATTTCGAGAACAACGCCAGCCGCGGCATCTACCACGATGGCTGGTTCGCCTGCACCTTCGGGCCGTTCGTCCCGTGGGACACGCCGAGCACCGCCGCGCGGTTGAAGGGGTGGGACGCTAACAAGGACGTGTGGGAACTGTACGACCTGACGAAGGACTTCTCGCAGGCCGACGATCTCGCCGCGAGCGAGCCGGAACGGCTGGCCAGGATGAAGGAGCTGTTCCTAGCCGAGGCGAGGGCGAACAAAGCTTTGCCCATCGGCGGCGGTCTGTGGACCCGGTTCCATCCCGAGGACATGATCTCCAGCCCCTATAGTTCCTGGCGGTTCGACGCAACCACCACGCGCATGCCGGAGTTCGCCGCCCCGGCACTCGGTAAGCGGAGCAACCACGTCGCGATCGATGTTGAGGTCGGTCAGGAGGCTTCCGGGGTGCTCTACGCTCTCGGTGGGTCGAGTGGCGGGGTGACCCTCTACATGAATCAAGGCCAGCTCGTCTACGAATACAACATGCTCATTATCGAGAGGACCACCGCGAAGAGCGAGGCGAAGATCACACCCGGGAAGCACAAGATCGAGGTCGATGAGACGATCGCCAGGCCCGGCGCCCCGGCGGACGTCATCCTCAAGCTGGATGGCCGGGAAGTTGGCCGCACGACCGTGAAGCGGACAGTGCCGGGGGCGTTCACCGCCAGCGAGACGCTCGATGTCGGCGTCGATTTGGGCTCGCCCGTGTCGCTCGACTACTTCGACCGGGCACCGTTCAAGTTCGACGGGATAATCAATCAGATGCTCATTGAATTAAAATGAACGGATAGCCGCCGCGTCTTCTTGCGCAGATCGCGCACACCTGAACTAAAGCTTATAACCGAGCGTTGCTTCTTGTCTGCTTGCTCTCCCAAGGCAAGAGACGGATCCGGAAATCGAGGGTTCGTTGACTCACTCGCCCCAATGTGCGAATTGGGGGCAGTGGAATCATCGCTTGCGTGCGTCGGTCCGACACACCGACGCGCGCTACAGCCAGACGCGCAAGGAACCGACAGCGGAGCACCCAAGCTGGCTCATGTCAGACAGCCAAGGACGACGTGGTAAACCCGGCGTGAGGTTCCTCGA
>JBEKTN010000425.1:0-6924 GCA_049516015.1 Isosphaeraceae bacterium
GAGGCTGGGCTGACAAAGCCGACAGCCGCCCACCCCTCCGGGGGCCCGGTGGCTGGGGGGGCGACTGGTACGTCTGGCATGCCCCTGACGGCCGCAGGGCGAGAGCGGCCACCAGACTCGGACGCATGCAAGCAGGCACCGAGAAGTTGGGTGTCATAGAGGCAAGTTACGCCTCCGCGATCATCGGCGTTGTTGACCGCCCCCTCTTTCGGCGGGGAGGTACAACACAGCCTTCTCTCTACTCCGGATTGTCGTTCCGTTCCCGCTTGTCTCTAGCTGGCGGAACGGGGAACGGACCGATGATCTCGCTCAGACCCTCGTTGATCACGGAACATCATTCTGTGTCGAGCCTCAACGACCTTGCCCGCGAAGCCTCGCCATGCTCAGAGTATCTCCGCCCAGCACGTGATGAGGATACGACATACACCGGAAGCGGGAAGCGGGACAGGAAGCGGGAAGCGGGACAGAGCGGGAAGCGGGACAGGTCCGATATTGCTAAGTTAGGTGACTCCCCTGCTTGCCCATATTTCCAATAGCGGACCTGTCCCGCTCCCCGTGTCCCGCTTCCCGCTCCCCGGAAGCCCGAATTTGCCCCCGGGACTGGCCGAAATAGTGGCCGCCTGGCCTGAACTGCCCGAGGCGATCCGGGCGGGGATCTTGGCGATGGTCAAGGCCGCCGCTGCGAAAGGCGGTGAGCGATGATTCTCCGGAATGCCACCGGCCTCGGCCGGCGAAGCCCTCCGCTATCATGGCTCGCTTGAGGGCGCCCGGTCGGCAAACCCGGGTGGAATTGATCCGGGAAGTCCGATCGAACATGCCACTGAGCGCGAACGGGAGAATCAGTTCAACGAGCTACAACGCGATTGGAGGCAGATGAACTCACCTCACTGGTGGGGTGCGCCTGGTGCACCAACCAGTCCAGCGATTGCGAGTAGCAATATGAGCAGGAGGGAGGGGTGCGGCAAGGGGCGCATTATCGTATGATGCAAGCAGATAGCGCATGCGCTAGTGAACGCTTGGTGACGGTGGGCTGAGGTCTTCAATGGTATGCAAGAAAACCCAGCTGCTGACAGCCCGCATCACGAGCGATAAGGAGTGCTAAGTGCAAGATCTGAAATACGATGCAATCACTTTAGAGACCGATTACAGGGAGATCCTGGACTCGCTCAAAACTAGCGATCTTAGTGCCGTGACAAGAACGTTTATTACAAATGTAAATAGGGTTTATGCGCTGCTCAGGCTTCCTGTTGTCATACCTCATCTGATGGGTCTGCTTGTCAACGCAGTCCTCCCAGCTCTCAGCGAAGTGGGTGGCCAAATCTCTCTGACTTCAGGGGAAGTCGTGGAGCCAATCAGAGAGATGATTGGAGAAATAGCGAATTTGAGTAATACTACGCGGCTTACCCCGCATGCCGCAATGGATCTTCTTAATACCAAGTTGGATGCCCTCGGCGACGAGAACTCGGATACTGTGCGCAACATTAGATTCCTGACGAAAGTCATGGTAAACATCGCTAAGGCATTCACGATTACTTTGGATAAAAGTGGGAACCCATATATAAATCTTAACATGACCGAGACCGATGTTCAGGCGTGGTCGAGAGCATTTGCCACCGTCATTGCTATCGTCGAGACACCCGCCCGCGGTGGTTTTGAGGGAGTACTAACTGGCTCGATAGTCGGAACATGGACTGCCATTGAGGCGCTCGCCGGGGACCTATGGGAGGCGGCGTTAAATGCTGAACCAGAGATTCTGTCGAAACTGAAAGGACAAGTTCGTCGGGAAAAGGGGAAGAACGAGTCCGACAAACAACTCGATTTAAATTCTGTTCATAGATATAACTTTGTTATGAGAAATGTGATGGGCACAATCCTGAGGAAACGCTTCGCGTTTACCCTTCTCGATGGAATCGTAGAGGCTTACGAGGCGGCTTTCTCTAAGGACGGGACTGCGGTCCTCGCTGTCATTAAGGACCGCGCCCTATTCCGGCTTTCCTGCGTCCGCAACGTGATTGTTCATAGAGGTGGGCTCGTGGATGAGGAGTTTCATACGAAGATGAAGAAGGAGGCCAGGTTCTCTGGTCTCCAAATTGGTGAAACAATAACGATCGACGGTGAGGTTACGAATGAGTTGATTGGACCGGCGGTTCGATGTGGTGTCAAGCTTATCGAGGAGGTTGATCAGTGGCTAGCATCCCACCCCGGGAAGGTGCGGGTGAGCGGGAAGCGGGACAGGTCCGATATTGCTAAGTTAGGCGGCTCCCCTGCTTGCCCATATTGCCAATAGCGGACCTGTCCCGCTTTCTTTCCCTAGCGGACCTGTCCCGCTTTCTTTCCCCGCCCAGTCGAGGTCTCTCTCTGCCCACTCGGTTGCGTGCGGAGCCCGGTACTTGACCTTCGTCAGGCGGTTCGGGTTCACCGCGAGCTGGAACGCGGCCGAGCCCTTGGGGCAGAGCGTGCCGCGGTTGATCGGGCTGTCCGGGTGCCCCTCGATGTTGACGATCTCGCCCTGCCTTACGCTGACGATCTGGGCACAGCCGACCGCGCAGTACGGGCAGATGCTGGGGACTTCACGAGCCCCCTTGATCTTGAGCCTGGTGGCAGCCGCCTGTACCGGCTTCAAGTCGTCGAACCCCAGCCCGGCGAGAGTGCTCGCGCCCACTGCGCCAAACCCGCGGTAGAGCTGACGTCGAGTGAGGAGAGAGTCTTCAAGACCCATAACACGTTCCTCGCGTGCCCGCACCAAACCATCAATTAAATGCGTGATCATAAATTAGATTTTTGTCGGACGGGACGCCCACTTCCTAATTGGCATCCCTCAATGCGTTGTGTGTCAGCTCTAGAGCGATTTTCAATCGCCTGGATGCCGAACCTGGCGCAACGCAGAGGCACTCGAAGAACCCCCCTGTATCCCCCCTTCGCAAGGGGGGAAAAAGACCAGACGCCGCCGACTTTCCCCCCCTTGCGAAGGGGGGGGTAGGGGGGGTGAGAGTTGCCGCGCATGCAATGCATCTGAAAACCGCTCTAGCGGGTTTTTTTTCGCTTGGCGCCTCTCTCAGGACTGACTCTTTCCTGTTCGAATTCGTCAAGCAGGTCTTGGCCGTCAAAGGGTATTCCATGTCCGTCACAATAGGCTTTGGATTCTCGTAGGGTCGCGATCGCCCGCTCCCAGTCGCCCACATTGGCGTAAAGGGAGGCTAGAAGGTCCAGGCGATCACTCACGTCGCCGTAGTCGTATTGCCGAAACACGTAGGCCCAACCGGGCCTACCACAAGCGAGGCTGTGAAGTTCGAGTATCTTCCGGATCTCACACTCTCGGCGTCGAATGGCCTCCTGTAAGTTTCCGTTCAGTTCAGCGATGAGAGAACGAATTTCCTCACCTCGAATTGAATCAGCGACATCCGGCCGGTTGTTCAGAGTGTGCTGAATCTCAGTTGCGATTTGTCTGGCTCGTTCGCGGTCTCCCCTGTCATAGAAAGCATCAATTAAGGAGGCATAAAGGGTTTCCACTTCTCCGGTCAGCTTGGAAGAGTCAAAGGGTTGGTCGGTCTTGTTACGCTTCATCGCCAGACCTCCGCACTCTCGGCTCTCCAGTTGGTCCCAGTAGCTTCTTCACTTCATCCGGGAGCTCGTCCCATTCCCTCCACTGCTTCTTGGCGTCCTCTTCCCGCATGTTTCGTTTCCGGGCGGCCTTCTCAGCGAATCGTTTCTTCCTTGCGGGGACGCTCTTTCGATCATGGCCTCCCCCAGGCTGGTGCTTCCTGCCTCCTCGTGGACCGCGTGTCGGCTGGTCTTCGGTTTCTGACCCCGACATCGGCTTGGCTCCTCCAGGGCTATCAAGCACCTTTTGGGTCGTAGAGGAACCCGGCAAGTGACCTCGATCTTACTCGAGGTTCGGCTTGCGGGCTAGCGGATTACTCCGATCTGGTTAAGGTCAGCCGTGGTTCACCGGCAGCCGAATGATGACTCGTTTCGTGCCCGGGTGACTCGAACAGAAAAACCCGCCACCGGCATCGAGCCGTTTGCTCGAGTTGCCGATGGCGGGTTCTGAAACTGCTGCGCCTCGTTCAACCGCGTGCGAAAGTCTCAGGGAGATCTGGTGAACGACAACCCTGGGTCATCAGGCGGTCCGGCCATGATCTTGAAGGTGAAATGATCATCATCGCGCCAGGTCACCCGGCCGACCATTGGCGGCTGGGCATCCTGGCCGGATCGAGCAAGAGTCAGGATTCCATTCCCGTAGGTTTCGTCCCCCTGAAATTCCTGAGCCTTCCCCTGGCTCGTGACTTTCCAGGTGAAGTGGCCGCCGCCTGCCAGGGTCAGCCGAATCGTTGTGTCGGCACTGGGCTCTGCCGTCCAAGTCGCGACCAGGCTGCCTTCTTTCGCCGGGGAAAAGGAAGTTACGATACCGGCCGGTGGCGTCGCGCCTGCCGCTGCCGGAGCAGGAGCCGGTGCGGTTGCAAGGGCTCCTGGCGTTCCTTGGGTCGCTCGCTGCAATTGCCGGAGCAACTGGGTCGCGACGATATCCCTGGGTTGCAACTGGGTGACGTCTTTAAGCTGGCTGATCGCGGCGTCCAGATGCCCCGCGGTGATGTAGTGGTACGCCAGCACGAACCGCGCCGCGGCCGACTGGGGATTCTGCCTGATGGACGACTCGAGCGCCCGAAGTTGACCGGTGTAGACGTCGACTTCGGAATAGAGCCCGATCAGCGTCGGCCAGTCCCACCCTGGACCGGTCGCCAGGACGGCGTAGAGTGCCGTGGCAGACTCGTCGTAGCGCTGGAGGGCAAACAGCGCCAGAGCCCGGAACTCGTGGAGCGAGACATCGTTGGGCAGTTGCCGCAAGGCCTGGTCGGTCAGGTCGAGAGCGAGACTGTAGTTCCCCAGCTTGAATGCAGCACGAGCCTGATCGAACGAGGTGCCGGCCTGATCCGAGATCGCCTGGGTAGGCTGTGGAGCCGTCGTGCTGAGCGGTTGCGAGTAGTCGTAGACTACCGGCTGCTGAACCACGGCCACGGCCGGGTTGTAGTACGGGTCGTAATACGGCGAGTACCCCCAGTCATTGAGCATCGAACCGTATCCGTAGCCGCCGTAGCCGCCATAACCGCCGTAGCCGCCATAACCGCCGTAGCCGCCGTAATCGCCGTAGCCATAACCTGGATAGCCCCAGCCGCCGTAGCCGCCGTAACCGAGCCCCCACAGTCCGCCGAGACCATAGCCCAGCCCGCCCAGGCCCCAGCCCAGACCCAAGCCCAATCCCAGGCCATAGCCCCAGCCGCCGTAGCCGCCATAACCGCCGTAGCCGCCATAACCGCCGTAGCCACGGCCGTAGCCGCCATAGCCACGGCCGTACCCGCCATAGCCACGGCCGTAGCCGCCATAGCCACGGCCATATCCGGCATTGCCCAAGCCGGGATAGCCCCAGCCGCCATAGCCGAAACCGCCGTAACCGCGCCCATAGCCGAAACCGCGATTGCCCATGCCGCCGTAGAGGTTTCGCTGCGCTCCGCCCAGGCCACCCATGACATTGCGGTTCATGTTGAAGTTGGTCTGCGTGAGCCGATTTGCACCACCGAACTGGCCGAGTCCATAATTATTTCGGTTGCCGAAAGCGATGCCATTATTCATCCCGCGCGCTGCGCCGACGGAGCCGCGTCCGGCCATTCCACCGATGGAAGGTCGAAAACCCGAAGACATGGATGGCCCGCCACGGAAGCCACCCATGCCGGGTGCACCGCGAAAACCACCCATACCAGAAGCACCGCGGAAACCGCCCATGCTCGGAGCGGCGCGGAAACCACCTGCACGGGGAGCAGCACGAAAGCCACCGCCGCCACCACGGAACCCGCCGCCACCACGGAACCCGCCGCCACCACGGAACCCGCCACCACCTCCGCGGAAACCACCGCCACCGCGGGCTCCGCCACCACCACCACCGCGGCCGCCGCCACCGCGGCCACCACCACCACCGCCGCGGCCCGCAGCCAGGACTGACGCGTCAATCCCGGCAAGTGCCACAAAAAGAACGAGGCCAAGGATTGCCAGGAGACTCAGTTTGTGTTTCATGGTCAGAGCACTCCCCCTCTGGAGCCGCGTGGTGAACTCTCCTCATTCTATGACGAGCATAGCCGAGTTGTTCGCGTCCATGATCCCGTGCGCACGTTTTTCGACACGTCAGACTCAATGCAAGCGGTCGACAACTCCTTTTCCGACCACGCTCGCGCACTCTCAGTATTTAGAGTATCCAGGATCCTCTACAATCGTGTAGTCATTCCCGCTGCGCACGCGAGAAAATGTCTAGATCCAGGCGAGTCCTGGACCTGCGCGCCGGCCACTGAAATGATAGGTCGCCGAGTGTCAGACAACTTCGACGTCAGGAAGGTCGAAGCAAGACTGGGCGAAATCGGCCCAGGTGCTCGAAGTGACCCCGGACAAGAAGCTCGTCTGGGCGCTCAGGGAGTGGACCGACCCGGCGGACCTCGGTCCCGCGTCCTCTCTCCAGTTGCTCGATGAGCCGGGCGTCGCCGAGAACGGCGACTTGCAGCCATGGCGTTGGCCGGAACCCGCGACGGGCGAGCAAACCCAGCTTCCTCACGCTTAACGCTTCACGCCTCACGCCTCACGCCTCACGCCTCACGCCTCAAGCCCCAGGTGCCGTAAGAGCCCAGATATGGGCTCGAGACCGGAGAAGTAGGTGGCATCGCCGACCCATCCGCCGAATTCGCGACGATGGCCGACGGCGATGCCCGGAATTCCTCGATCGCCACGGTTTCGCCGGCGCTCAGTCCCAACCGGCTCAGGGCCAGGAGATAGGCCTCGGGATCAGGCTTGACGGATCCAACGTCCTCCTTGCCGACGATCAGCTCGAAAGCAGCCAGCAGGTCCGAGGCGGCCAGGACGGTCTCGACGTTCTCACGCCAGGTG
>JBEKTN010000426.1:0-6728 GCA_049516015.1 Isosphaeraceae bacterium
CCGGGCTGGCTTTCGACCAGCACGCGGCCTCCATGCAGCTCGGTCAACCGCTTGACCAATGCCAGGCCCAGACCTGTCCCCTCGTATTGCCGTGAGAGTCGGGAGTCAAGTTGAACGAACGGCTGGAAGAGACGTTGCAGCTCTTCGGGACGCATGCCGATGCCGGTGTCCCACACCGTAAACCGGACCTGTCCTTTGTCCCCCTCACCCACGACATCGAGCCCCATCCGGCCGCCTTCGGCCGTGAACTTTACGGCATTGGAAAGCAGGTTGACCAGAACCTGCTTGAGACGGCGCTCGTCCGCGGTCAAGACGCGAACCAGTTTGTCGAGGTGAAACGAGACGGTGATCTTCTTCTTGAGGGCGGAATCTTTGACCAGTCTAAGTGATGCCTGGCACACGTCCTCGACCGCCACCGGGGCGAGATCGAGCTCGACCTTGCCGGCCTCGATCTTGGCGACGTCGAGGATGTCGTTGATCAGGGCCAGGAGGTGACGGCCGCACTCCTCGACGTCCCTCACGGCTCTGAGCTGTTGCAGGTTCAAGGGACCATAGACATGTTCCTGGAGGCCTTCAGACATGCCGAGAATGCCGTTGAGGGGAGTCCTCAACTCATGGCTCATGCTGGCCAGAAACTCATCCTTGAGCCTGGCGGCGCCTGCCAGTTCGGCGTTGGCCGCAGCCAGCTTCTCCTGGGCTCGCTTCTGTTCCGTGATATCGGTCACGGCGGCTCCGACGGAAATGACGGTGCCATCCTGCCCGGGGACCGGGTAAATGCTGTGGAGCCAGAATCGTCTCTCCCCCGGATGAGCCGCGATCGTACCCTCGAGTTCCATCTCCGTGACGGGTCGGCCCGTATCAAAGACCCGGCGCAGCATCGGTTCGACTGTGTCGGCGATCGTGGGCAGCACCTCGCGAAGCGGTCGTCCGATGTGGTCGGCGATGGGGACGCCGTTCATCCGGGCAAGGCAGTTGTTGATGCGGATGAAGCGGATGTCACGGTCGAAGAAGGCCAGACCGATCGTGGCGTTCGCCAGCATCGACTCCAGCTCGGCCGTCCGCTCGGCCACGCGCCGCTCCAGGCTCACATTCAGGCTTTGAATCTCCTCCTCGACCTGTTTCCGCGCTGTGACATCCATGACGAAACCGTGCCAGAGGATGCTGCCATCGGGCTCGACCTGGGGCGCGGACCACCCCTCGATCCAGCGCTCGCCCTCGACAGGGTGAACATAGCGGTAGACGTCATGCCAGGGGGACGGCAGGCGGGAGGCTTCCTCAATGGTTTCGAACGCGTGTTGACGGTCATCAGGATGAATGTTCTCGAAGAGGGGAGCCGCATCTTGGGCGAGCACGTCCCGCGGGATGGCGAACAGCTCCTCGATGGCCGGGACGGCGAACGGGATGCAGGCGGTCCCGTCCGGTCGGAGCCGGAACGAATAGACCACGCCGGGCACGCAGGCGGCAACCTTGGCGAATTGCTCCTGCAATTCGATCCGCTGGCGCATCGCCTCTTCCGACTTCTTGCGTTCGGTGATGTCTTGCTCCACGGCCACGAAGTGTCGAATGATCCCGGCTTCATCGGCAACCGGGGTCATCGTCATCTCTTCATAGTACAGCGAGCCGTCCTTGCGCTGATTGATGAGCTCCCCACGCCAGACTCGCCTTCCGAGAGCGGTCTCGCTCAGAGCTGCAGTGAGTTCCCGGCTTTGTACTCCCGAGCCCCCCAGATCACCGCGCTTCCGGCCGACCGCCTCCTCAAGGCTGTAGCCTGACAGGAGCGAGAATGCTGGATTGGCCCACTCGATCACTCCGTCCAGTCTGGTGATCACGATCGCGCTGGCCGAGGCCTCCAGCGCGGTGACCAGCAAGCTCATCAGAATCTCCGTTTGTTTCCGCTCCACGATCTCCATCACCATGGATGCCAGTTCGTGGAGAACCTGGACGTCGTCCTGGTTATAGTCGGACGCCTTGTTGCCGACGCCCAGGATTGCGGTCACCTGGTCGTTGCGGATGATGGGCACGCTCATGTAGCGGACAATCGGCGTGGAACATTCCGGCAACCCCGATTGGGACCGGCTGCTGAAGTCGTTATGGATCACGGGCACCCGGGTGTGGCAGCAATCCGCCCAGGCGCCGGCCTGGCTGATCGGCAGAGTTTGCACACTGACCTCGTTTGGGCCCGTGCTGCCGATGGAGCTGGTCGACCGGCCCTCGAGGGCGAGGCCTTGCTGTTCCACATCGACAAAGTGCAAGTAGCCGACCCGGCTACCGGTATAGAGCTCCGCGGTATCGAGGGCCGTTTGCAGGAGCTCATCGAGACTGGCCCGCGAGGCAAGGTCCGACAATTGGAGACGAGTGCGAAGCAGGGCCTCGGAACGGTTGCGGCGATGAACATCGCGGACGAAACTCAGAAACCGGCCCCCGGCGTTGGGCCAGTAGGCGACATTAACCTCCCCGGGCCAGACGGTGCCGTCTTTGGATCGGTGTAAAGACTCGAAGAGCGCGCTGCCATCGCGGCGAATCTGGGCGAGCCCATCCTCAACGTCTTGCCACTGCTCGTGGGCAAGTACGTCGGGGATTCGCATGTTCAGGAGTTCGTCGCGGCTGTAGCCCGAACGGCGGACATAGGCGTCATTCAATTCCAGGAAGTGACCTGTCGCGTCGCACATCGAAAAACCATCTGCCGAAGTCTCGATCACAGCTCGATACTGAGCTTCACGCTCGCGCAGGGAATCTTCCGCCCGCTGTCGCTTCTCCTCCTGTTCGAGGTGATTCAGGGCGAAGGAGATGGTTGCCGCGACTTCCTGGAGCAAGGCGACCTCCTTGTCCTGAAAGACGCCCTTCTCACCGGCGTAGACCACGAAGGCGCCGCAGACCTCTCCGTTCACTTGGATGGGCAGGGCCGCGACCGATAGGAGACCATGAGCGATCGCCGCCACTCGCCACGGTGTCGTCCGTGGGTCGTGAACGAAGTCGTCAAAGATGCAGGGTTTGGCTGAGCGGATGCAAAGGCCAACGGGACCGCCGCCTTCGGGCCGGTCATCGGCGTAAACCTTGATCTTGTCGAGATAGCCCGCGCTGTCTCCGGCGCGTGCAACGGGACAAACTTCCTGCGTCTCGCGATCGTGCCAGCCCACCCACACCACCTCGAAACCGGCGAACGCGACAGTGATCCGGCAGACTTCCCGGAACAATTCCTCTCGCGACTTGACGCGCACAATGGACTGGTTGAGCCCGCACAACGTCGCGTACAGCCGGTTCAACCTTTCGATTTCCCGTTCGCGAGCCTTGCTCTCGGTGAGATCTTGGGTGATGCCCAGGACTTCCCGGACGTTGCCCTCGTCGTCGGTCATGGGCACATAGGTGATCCGGAGGTTGCGTTGCCCTCGGCCCGGAAGCGAGAGATCAGTCTCCAGCCAGCGCGTCGCCCTGGACTGGAACGCATCTCGCAGTGCCGGCAAATACGCTTCGCAAACCTCCGCAGGCCAGATCTCCTCGTCTCTTCTGCCGATGAAGTCGCTGGCCGGACGTCCGGTGAGCTGGCGCGAAGCGGCGTTGACGTACTGGATCTTGAAATTGCTGTCGTAAATCACCACGACATCCGGAATGTTCTCGAGTGCTCTTTGAAAACGTTCCTGGCTTTGACTCAGTGCCAGTTCGGCCCCTTTTTGTTCAGTGATGTTCTCCTTGACCGCGACAAAGTGAGTTACGGCCCCCTGTTCGTTGAGAACCGGCGAGATCGAGGCCGATTCCCAGTAGAGCTCGCCGTTCTTCTTCTTGTTCTGGAATTCCCCATGCCATAACTGCCCCGAAGTGATGCTTTCCCACATTCGCCGGTAGACGTCGTCGGAGGTGTACCCGGACTTGAGGATGCGGGGATTCTGGCCGCGAGCTTCCTCGAGAGTGTAGCCGGTCAGCTCGGCGAACCTGGGATTCACGTATTCGATGGATCCCTGGCGGTCGGTGATGACGACCGAGACGGGGCTGTGCTCGACGGCCAGCGAGAGCTTGCGCAGTTGCTCCTCGATGCGCTTGCGCTGGGTGATGTCGAGGATCACGCCGAAAAAGAGCATTTCGTCTCCGTCTTCCAGGACGCTGGAGAGCCCCTGGAACCACCTGGGCCGATCTTCGGGCCCGGCCAGTCGACCCTCGAACTCCCAGTCCGCCCGCCGAGTGATCGCGCCGTTCACCGAAGCCAAGAAGTCGGACCGGTCGTCGGGGTGGACCAGTGCACCTAAGTCTCTCCAGTCGGCGCCCTGAAGGCTGGGATTGACGCCGAAGATCTCGTCCGCCTTGGGACTCAGGTAATCGAAGCAATACGCCTTCCCGGCGGTCACCCTGAGTTGGAAGACGACCCCGGGGATGTTGCGGGCCAAACTGCGGAACCTTCGCTCGCTCTCGACCACGGTCGCACCGGCCCGCTTCCGCCGGGTCACATCGAGTTCGGTGCTGACCGAGGAACCATCGGAGTCGAGGCGCGGTTTCTGGGCCTCATCCTTGAGCGGGCGGCTTGCCCCGGTTTGAGTACGCAGCGACAGGAAAAGCACGAGGGTGGTGACCGCGACAAAAAGGAGGCCCTTTCCAATCGACCAACCCAGGGAGTGAGCCGGGTTCACGAGTAGTTCAAGGCCCCAGTCTGTCACCACGACCCAGGTGGTCGCCGCCGCGGCGTAAGTCAAGCTGATCAAGAGCGCGCGACGTGTGTCCGGTTCTCGGTTCCGGGATGCGATCATGGCTTCACCGCCAGGAGCAAGGAGAGAATCCAAGGTACGGGCGCGGCCTTTGGAAGCTGATTGGTTGCCCGATAGATGAGGCGGTAAGAAGACGGGGCAAGCCAAAAAAGGCTTTATTCAGCCTATCCCGGGCAGCGACCCGCATCAACCCTCAATCCTCTGCCCGGATTGCCACTCGATGGCCCATCTTCGTTCGCCGCCTTGCAGCACTCTCGAGATTCGCTCCAAAGCAAGCGTGTGGGGCAATCTGGACCACTCTCGCTTCGACCCTGCGTACTGCCATTGAATCCAGGGCCGATGCAATCGAGGTGAGCCTCGCATCGGAGATTCTCGGATTCCCCACTGAAACTCTAGGGCCTATGTATTGGGCACACGCGTACACCAGGCATTTCCTGATGAGTCAGAGGCGCGATGTGGACGACTTCGTCTTGCCCCTGCCAGGCTCCCGAGTCTGTCGAGCGGCTGGACTTCAGCTCAATGGTACGCGGATGACGAGCTACGGTTGATAAACGAAAGCCTGGGAAAGAACATCCTTGGAAGGCGAAGGCAAGGCGACAAAGAAGGTTGTTCCCTCAGGCTCGCGCGAGACGAACCACACCTTTCCCTGAAGGTACTTCTCGGCGAGCAGCTTGACGCTATAGCTGCCGATGCCCCGGCCTCTTCCCTCCCTGGTGCTGAACGATCGCTGAAACATCTGGAGCTGCACGGCCTCGGGCATTACCGAGGGGTTGTGGATCGAGAAGAGCGGTTGTCTCTTGTTCTCAAACGCCACGGTGACCGTCTGGCCACAAGCCGACGCCTCGAGCGCATTCTTGATCAGGTTACCGAGCACCCGTCCGAGCAAGACTTCATCGGTCCAGATCACCGGTTGCTCCTCGACTGGGGCCAGGACGATTTTCTTGTCGTGGCCAACCGAGGATCGCCGGTAGAGGGTGCAAATGCGGTCGAGCAATTCAGAAACATTGACATCGAGGATCGTGACCGCGAGATTACCGGCTTCGGCGGCAACGAGGTCTCGTTGCGACTGAATCTCCTCGACGAGCTGTCCGGAAAGGTTGCGGACCGTCTCTTTGACCGCTTTCTCCTCCTCTCCGTGGAGTTGGCCGAGAATCTCGGCCATACTCTTGAGGCTACCAGCCGAGTTGAGGACGTCGTGGAAGAAGATGCGTTCGAGGACCTGCCGGCGTTTCTCGTCCGTGATGTCACGGAGGGAACAAACGGTGTAATCTTCTCCCTGGCAGCAAAAGGGGGCGGCGGAAACGCGCAGGTCGAGCGATACGGGCTCGCCGGTCAACCGACTTTCAACGCGACATTCTTGAACATCCGCAGCATGGGCCGTCTGGCAGTTCATGACCGCGCGAACCGCACCGCAGTACTGGCAGCCTGGGGTGGTCCCGCAACCCGCGGGTTCGTCATGAGCGCGCGGACACTGGATCGCCTCGCCAATCCTCAATCCGAGCAGCCGATCCCGAGACGTTCCCAGTAGCCCCTGGCTTCGCTCGTTGGCCAAGACGATCTGACGTTTGGAGTTGAGGATCATTGTCGGTTCCGGGAAGGAATCCAGGAGCCTACCGACGAGGGGGTCGGCCACCAAGGATTCCAGTTGGCGCGCCAGTACGACCTCTTCCTCCTTCTCGGGAGGGGCGAAGTAGGTGGGCTCCGGCAGGCCCATGAGGAACTCCTTCATTCCTGACCTCGACTTCGAGGTCCGGATCGCAAAGGGATTGAGAAGCCTTCAAGAGCGTCTCTCGGTGATTATAGCTCAGCCTGAAGGCATTATCGAGAAACCAGGGAACTTCCGTATACCCACGACTTCGTGCGACCACCCGATCATCGATCGGGCTACAGAATACAGAAGGGGCGAAAGGGGCGAAAGGGGCCACCCAACGCCAATCAGGGATTCTATCGATTCTTCAAGTATCTCATGGTCGCATAATAACTTAGGCCGCCGCTTGCTTGAGGATTGAATCCTCGATCTGGCGCTTTTGCTCCGCA
>JBEKTN010000427.1:0-6493 GCA_049516015.1 Isosphaeraceae bacterium
CGACGCGCTGCGCCAGACCACGCCGAAGCGGGCCGCGCGGGAATATGTGCAAATCTTGGAACTGGCGGCTCGGGAAAACGAGTCGTTGGTCGAC
Source organism: Isosphaeraceae bacterium (assembly GCA_049516015.1). GTDB lineage: Bacteria > Planctomycetota > Planctomycetia > Isosphaerales > Isosphaeraceae > Aquisphaera. Next base: position 95 of record JBEKTN010000427.1, read on the forward strand.
GATGCCCTGCGGCTGCTTTTGGAGGAGGATCAGGCCATTACGCTTGCGGCGGTGAAGGAATGGGTTGGACGTCGTGAGACGGCCCGGCCGGTTACGGATGTCCAGGTGGAATTGACGAATTTGTCGAGTTTCGATGAGTTGTTCCGGCACAAGGAGGTGTGGGATGGTATCGGCGTCGGAGCTGAAACAACGGCTGGTGGAGTGCCTTCGAGAGCTCCATCTGCCCACGTTTCGTGAGGGATTCGAGGACCTGGCCCGGCGGGCGGTCCAAGAGTCCCTCAGTTACGAGCAGTACCTCGGAGAACTTGCGGAGCGGGAGTGTCAGATGCGACGCATGAACCGGATCGAGCGATGGCTACGGGAATCGGACTTGCCAGTGGAGAAGAACCTGGCTCGATTCGACATGAAACGGCTGCCGGCGAAGGTGGCCCGCCAGGCGCGGACGTTGCTGGATGGGGCCTTCGTGGACGCACGGGAGAACGTCCTGGCCTTCGGTCGTTCGGGGAGTGGCAAGACGCACTTGCTTTGCGGCATCGCGCAGGAATTGGTCCGATCGGGCCGAAAGGTGCTCTTCAGCCCGTGTAGCCTGCTCGTACAGGACTTGCTGATTGCCAAGCGGGACCTGAGGCTGAACCGCTACCTGAAGCGACTCTCGAGCTTCGAGGTGCTGATCATCGACGACCTGGGGTACGTGCAGCAGAGCCGAGAGGAGATGGAAGTCCTGTTCACGCTGTTGGCGGAGCGGTACGAGCGCGGCAGCGTGATGATCACGAGCAATCTGCCGTTCTCGAAGTGGGAGAGCATCTTCAAGGACCCAATGACGACGGCGGCCGCGATCGACCGCTTGGTGCACCACAGTGTGATCCTGGAGTTGAACGTTTCGAGTTACCGGCTGGAGCAGGCCAAGGGGGTTCAGCAAGCGGATGCTGAATAGCCTCGTCACAGCCTATCTCACTCATTCGTGGATATGAGATACTCTTATGACGATGGCCTCAGAAAGGAGGTGGCTGGAGCGGGCCAAACGGGTTCAGCGGTCAGAACCAGGAGAGCATCGCTGGAGACATTGATTCTCGATCTCTATATCTTCACACAGGTTATTAACGTATGCTCATAAATGAGGCTGTCATGGGTGGAGCGAGTGGGGAAATGTAATTGTCCTTAAAGGGAAATGTAATTGTCGTCGATCAGGCGGGTTTTGTCGGTCCCACGGAGCAGCCATGAATCTGGTCCTTCACCGAGGATCGGGGCAACTCATGCTGAGTCCACGACGACCTCGGTCTTCACCGAGTTGCCGATGAATCAAGCGATGCGGTCTCGTCCGCTTCCTGGTTTTGTCCTCGAACTGGAGCCTACTCGCCATGGTGCCTCGACCCGAGGATGAGGGGCTTTCGACCAACGGGACCCTCCCCCCGAGGTCGTAGAAAGGTTGACTTGACCAAAAAGGTTAGACCGAACACCAAGTCAAAGACTACCCATTAGCACATAGTTGTGCTTCCCCTTCATCGTCGTCCTCCCCCGCTTGAATTGGGGGTTCGGGGAAGTCGAGACGATATCGATCTCCTGTGAGCCGACGTGCGTGGCGGGACCGGACTTATTCTGCATCGCCAGGAGTTCGAGGTCGCCGTGCCATTCGTCGAGGACGATGAGGTAGTTGTCATCTCTATAGACGTTCCTCATCATGCCATTGAAGGTCGTCTTGAAGTTCGTCTTCCGAAACGTGTTCTGCACGAAGTCCTTCCAGAGGGCTCTCATCTGATCCTGGCTGTATCCCGGAATGCGCTGACTCATGGCAATTCTCCATTATCGAGGTCGCCGGAGGGGTCTCCTTGCGGTAGAGAGCGAGATGGTCGTCTTTTCCGCACATTATCAGGATCAGACCCATCCGATCGGACATTGACCCTGCCATTCGTGTGTTGCCTGCCGTGGACGGATCATTCGACCATCGACCTCTATTGTAACGCTCTCCTCGATTCGAGTTACCATCTCGCCCAGTCATCAGACCACGGTCCCTAAGTCGGGTCTTCGTTGACGACGATTGCTTGAAGGCACGAGAATCGTGGAAAAGCCTGGGTCGTCGAACCTTGGAGTCCGTTCGTGGAGCGATCCAATGAAACCCATCGACTGGGACATTCGACGTGAGGGTCGCCGGTGGTCGCACGAGGAGTCCGACCAAAGGTGCTATCAGGCACCCGAGAAGATCGAGTATGTGGATGGGATCTTCGCCAGCGACCGACAGCGGCTCATCGTGCTGGGCATGCTTTTGGAGAATCTCGGCATCGATAGGGCGATCCGCTACGGAAAGCTGGAAGACTGGAAGGCTGCAATCGCCGATCTGGAGAACAGGCAGGGTTTTAAGAGCCAGCCCTGATTTGACAGACGTGTGATACTCAGCATTCACCCTCCTCGATCCGCCGCTTCCACCGAATAGGTCGGGTCAGCCTCGTCCCATTTCACATCTCCCGATGGTCCATAGATCGCCGGGACATACTGACCCGCCAGCCGTAGCCATGTCTGGATCTGTGTCCGATGGTGGCAGGTGTGAAGGACACGACGCCAGAACGTCCAGATCCGCTGCCGTCTCAGCCCTCCGAAGAACGGCATCTCGGTCAGCCACCAGTCGGCGCTTGCCTCGGCAAGTTGCGGTAATCGACCCTTCCCCAGCCCGACGTACTTATCAAGGTAGGCTTGCACCGGGGGCTGATCTCCGGGGGGCAGTAGCTCTTCAACGGGTGGTTCCTCAGTGCCGACGAACTGAGCGAAGAACCGTCGCTCAGAGAGAATCTGGTGGACCAGGATGGCTCGAATCGAATTGACCTTCTCGTGAGGCTTGAAGTTCAGGAGGTCGTCGGGGATCGCTCGCCACATGCTGGCAGTCTTGTTGGTCTCGCTGACGTAGTTGACGACGAGGTGCTGGAACAGAGGGTCTGTCGCTTGAGGGACATCCTCGTCCGGGATGGCGATGAAGTCGTAGGTCATGATCTCACCCATTCTCGTTCGACTTGATCATAGCCCCAGCCTGCGTCGAATCTCACCTGCGATCTCTTCGGGACTTCCAGTCACATCCACCCGGATCGCATCGTCGGGCGGCTCCAGGATCTCGAACTGACTGGGGAGCAATACGGGGTTCATGAAGTGACCCTTCCGAGCAGCCAGTCTCTTCTTGATCACCTCCTCTGACCCGCAGAGGCAGACGTAATGAACCACATCCAGATGATGCCGCAGATACTCCTGGTAGGCATGCTTGAGCGCTGAGCAGGCAAGGACGATGTTTTTGCCACGATCCCGTGCATCGTCGATCAGCCTGGCAAGAGTCTGGAGCCAGGGCTTTCGATCTTCGTCGGTCAAAGCGATGCCAAGGCGCATCTTCTCGATGTTCTCAGGTGGATGGTAGTCGTCGGCGTCACAGAACTTCCATCCGAGTTCTTTCGCTAAGACCTTGCCAACGGTCGTCTTTCCTGACCCCGTGACCCCCATTAAGACCACGACCATTCCCTCTGCCTCCTGGTGCCGCCATTCTCACTGAAGCCATGAGAAGACACACCCAGCATAACCGATAGAATACTTTCGCCGTGAGACCGTCAGCCAAGCGAAGACCCCACACTATCTTGAAGTTCGAGTGAATTTCGTTGACCATGTAGCCTATGCTTTCCTCCAGTTGAGACTGGACGACACCTAAACTATCCGGGAGACGAACGCATGGCGACAACAGCCACCGCTACACCAGGCAAGACCAGCTTCGTGAAGGAGTTCCTCCACGACCATCCCGACGGCACCACCAAAACCGCGAACGAGGCTTGGCAGGCTGCCGGGTTCGACGGTACGATCAGCCCCACCCTTGTCAACAAGACGAGAGTGAAGCTGACCGGCAATTTGCGTGGGAACTCCAAAACAGCCGCCAAGGAGAAGTCAGCCCCCAGAATGCCCAAAACAGCAACCGCCACACCAGGCAAAACAAGCTTCGTGAAGGAGTTCCTCCACGACAATCCCCAAGCCAACGCCAAAGCCGTGAACGAGGCGTGGACGGCTGCCGAGATGAAAGGAACGATCAGTCACCCCATCATCAGCCAAGTGCGGAAGCAACTGGGGCTGACCGGCAATCTGCCTGGGAAGACCAGGAAAGCCGCCAAGGAAAAGGCAGCCTCCAACATGCCCAGGACGGCAACCCCTACGCCAGGCAAGACCAGCTTCGTCAAGCAGTTCCTCAACGACCATCCCGACGGCACCACCAAAACCGTGAACGAGGCTTGGCAGGCTGCCGGATTCGACGGGACCATCAGCCGCACCGTCGTGGACAAGACGAGAGCATTGTTGGGGCTGACTGGGAATCTGCGTGGGAAGACGAAGAAGACCAAGGGAAAGGCAACCTCCACTGGCAAGAAATTTGGAAGACCTCGTAAGGAGACCACGGCTATGGTCAACCTGCAACCACGAGGCAGGAAAAGCGCCCGCACCCTGGCACTGACTGAACTCGAAGCCGACATCGATCGGCTGATTTTCAAGGTGATGGGCGTTGGCGACCTCACCGAGATAGAGGATTCGTTGAGGCGGGCGAGAAGGCTGCTCTATGTAACCGCCATCGGACGGTGATCGCTTTCGCTTCCGAAACTTGATTCCATCCACGCCGGGCGCTCCCGGCGTTTTCGTTTTGCTGGGAGCCATCGCCTTGGGCAGGGGATGCCAAGGCTTGATCCGGCGAGGTAAGGCGTCATCGACCCGTCACCTCGACCGGTTCAAGATCATCATCTAGGACATCGAAGCCGCAGGTCAGTTCACCATTCATGGGGCTGCCCCTGGTTCCTCATTGGCATGCGAGGCTCTACTCGCCTCCACACGCGTCTCGCATCTTGGACGATAAATCTATCAGGCAAGAGCACAGAAGAGCACTGAGAGGCCCCCGGCGCTATTAAATAAAGAGAGATTGATCGAACCGAAGGTCATTTGCCCGAGAAGAAGTTCCATCCCAGCCAGCCGAGGTTGATCAGTCCGATGCTCAGGAAGAACAATGGGAACCCCAACCGCAGACTGCGGCTCTCCCAGGTGGGTTAAGTGCCGCACAGTTTGCCAGCACCGCCCGAGCCTCTCTGGTCTCGGCTGCGTGCCAGCAGAATGAAGCACGAAAGAAGCCAGAGGGAACACCTCCTTTGGGAGTTCTTCGATTAGGCTGTCGGGCATTTGGATCGAGACGGGGGTGTGACGATCGAACCGACAGTGGTCTCGGACCAGCGTACGGTCGGGAGCCGACGCCCTCTCCCTTAGCATCTCAACCCACGAGGGTGAACGGATCAAGAATACGGGACGTGGGCAAGATGGGTGAGGTTTTATCCCCAAGATGACTCTTTGGGACTCCGCAATTCTGGGTGTTATTTTGGATTCTCACCGACTAAGCCGGTCAATGACAATTATTGAATTAGAGCATAAATGCATTCAGTGTAGAAGAATGTCGAAAACACCGGGATTGTCGATGTTTAGGTCCTGCCGCAGTCGGCGATTGACCTGGACCGGAAGGCTATCAACGTCCTCACCATCGCTGAGAGTTAGGGGATGATTGCCCAGTTCCTTAATCGATTTTCATTTGATTTGGTCCCCAACGGCGCTAAAGTTTTTTCTGGCTGGACTGATCGACTTCCTCAGAGAGACGCCCAGAGAGAGACGACACGAGAGGAGTACCACGATGTCCACCATGCTGACGGAACTTGTGCAACAGTTGCAGGACATTCACACCCATCACCTCAACGGTGACGGGCGTGTCATCGTGGCGGTGGCCACCACGCCCCACGCCGTGGAACAATTCGAGGTGGGAGTAGTCCACCATGACGGACCCTCAGTGGTCCTGTATTGCCGGCCCCTCCAGGATGAACAGGCTAGGTCACAGGACGAACAGGCAAGGCATCAGGATGAACAGGCCAGTCCCCCTGCGGTAAAAACCCGGACTTGCGTCCATAACGACTACGAGGATCTGCTCTGACGAATTTCGTCGGGCTTAGCTGCGGACTGCCACCGGATCGCTTGGTGTTGGCCCCTGTGAATCGCCAACGCATCCTCCAGATTGCTCTGGCGGTGCCGACTGATACTCGTGGAGCACCGGGCATCCCCGCTGGCCCGGCGTAGCACCCCCAACCTGCCGGACCCAATAACTCCGGCGAGATGACCGTGAACTCACGGCCAATGCTGCAATGCGGCCGATCGTAGACAAGAACCCAGTGACCGACCCTTAAAACCATTCGTGCAGAACCGCCACTTTGTCCGGCCCAAAGTGGCGGTTCCTTTTGCCCTTCATGTGAACGATGAGGTGGCGGCTCTTACGTTACCGACCTGGCATCAGCCTGGTCCCGTTTCCCCACCCAGAGCGAGTGCCAATGCGCCCTTCGGACATGGGGACGTGGGAAGCACCAGTCGGGC
>JBEKTN010000428.1:0-6485 GCA_049516015.1 Isosphaeraceae bacterium
TGGGGGTCAGGGGGGGTTTTCGGCGTCGTCCAACACTCGAGCCAGAAACAGCCTTCGCGCAGTCGCCACACACAACGCACCAAGCCCGGGAGTTCATGGGGAGGGCATTGAATGATATGCATTTTCGAACGCCCTTGGCTTGCGCTTCAGGCTTGTGAGCCCGGTTCCTGCCGACTCGGACGGGAAGTCAGGAGCTCCGATCCAGCGCTGTAGTATTAATCCGGGCGAACTACCGCAATGCGCCAGGAAGGCTCCTGCCAAGCCGGTCGGGACGTTGGCTGGCAGGAGCCCCGCTATGCACGAAACCACGATTCTGATTTCAACTCACGAAACCGTGCTGCTTGCGGTGCGCGACGCCGTCGAAATTCTGGGTCGTCTTGAACAGCTCGTAGCGGCCGTCGCCTGCTATGGTCTTGAACCGGGCTTCCACGGCCGCCATGTCGTCCCGGGGCATCGGCTGGAATTCACGGGCGATCTTGAGGTTTTGATCGAGGACCTTTTCCGAGTCGATCCCGCACACGAGCGTGGCTATGGGTAGCGACAGGACATAGCGCAAGGCGTCCTCGAAGGGGATGCCGGCCGCGGTGACGATGTTGCCCCGGCCACCCAGGCTCTTCATTCCTATCGGAGCAATCCCGCGCCTGTTGAGCTCGGGCAATACCTGGTGCTGGAAGCTACGGAACTGGCTGTCCAGCACGTTCAGGGGCATCTGGACGCTGACCCAATCGAAGGGCTTCGCCAGCATCTTGAGGTGGATTTCGGGATGCTTGTGGCCCGTGAACCCAAGGTAGCGGACCTTGCCTTGCTCCCTGGCCTTGAGGGCGAACCCGAGTGCGCCGTCGGGCGCGAAGACCCAGTCGGGATCGTTGTCGTAATTGATCTCGTGGAACTGCCAGAGGTCCACATGATCGGTCCGCAGCCGGCGGAGGCTGTCTTCGAGATTCGACTGGGCGTCCTTGGCGGTGCGGCCGCAGCACTTGGTCATGAGGAAGACCTTGTCGCGCCGGCCTCCCTGCGAGATCGCCTTGCCCATGCGATCCTCGGCCTTGCCGTCCATGTAGTCCCAGGCATTGTCAAGGAAGGTAATTCCCTCGTCGACGGCGCGCTGGATCAAGCGCAGGCTGTCTGATTCGGGCTCGGGAACAGCGGCGTGAAAACCTCCCAGGCCGATCATGGTCACTTTCTCGCCCGTCCGTCCCAGCGGGCGCAGGGGAATGCCGCCGGGGCTCTTGTCCTGCGCCGCCTGGGCGGAAGTGACCAGCGAGGCCGCGGCCAGGCCGGCAGCGCCGGCCTGGAGGAAGGTGCGTCGATCGAGGTTCGGGGTCGGCTGTGTCATCGTTGGTTCCCCCAGGGGTTTCAAGAACCGTCGCAACGTCGAATGACCTCGCCTCGATGGTACACTCGAGCGGGCCTGAAAGCATCCCGATCCCGGCAAGAGGCCGAGCTCGGTCTCCGCCTCCACTCAGGAGGGTTCGGTAGCGTCGGGACAAGGGGTCAATCGGCTGGTATGCTCGGTTGAGGGGTAACTCACTCGGCCGCCCGCAGACTAGTATTCCCTCTTCCTCGTCCAACTTTTCTCCGTCTACGGATTTAATGCATCTCATGAAAACACTCAAAGTCACCCTCGACTATGGCCGGACCGGACTGCCGGTGGAATTGCCGGCGGAGCGCGTGGTCGGCCCTCTGACCATTGGCGATGTCACCCCGCTGGAGGACCCCGAGAAGGCCGTGGCCGCGGCGATCGAGACTCCCATCGGCACGCCGGCCTTACGCGAGATTGCCCGGGGTCGCAAGAGCGCCTGTATCCTCGTCTGCGACATCACCCGGCCGGTGCCCAATCGCACGATCCTGGGCCCCATGCTGAAGGTCTTGCATGAGGTGGGAATCACGCGTGAGCGGGTCTTGATCCTGATCGCGACCGGTCTGCACAGGCCCAGCACACAGGCCGAAAAGGTCGAGATGCTGGGTGAGGAAATCGCCTCGGTTTATCGCACTCTGGACCATCACGGCTCGAGGCTCGAGGAGCATACGCTGGTCGGCACGACGCCCCGGGGAATTCCGGCGTGGATCGACTCGCGTTACCTGGCCGCCGAGCTCAAGATCGCCACCGGGCTGGTCGAGCCGCACCTCATGGCCGGCTACTCGGGCGGCCGCAAGCTGATCTGCCCCGGCATTGCCTCCATCGAGACGGTCAAGCGGTGGCACAGTCCGGAGCTCATGGAGCATCCGAATGCCGATTGCGGCATTCTCGAAGGCAACCCGGTCCACGAAGAGAACACGCGGATCGCCCGCATGGCCGGCTGCGATTTCATCGTCAACGTGACGATCGACAGCCAGCGCAGGGTGACCTCGGTGGTGGCCGGCGATATGGAGCAGGCGTTCCTGGCCGCGGTCCGGTTCCTTGATGGCATCGTCCGCGCGCCGGTGGCCCGGCCCGTCGACATCGTGGTGACCAGCTCGGCCGGATATCCCCTCGACACCACGTTCTACCAGTCGGTCAAGGGACTGAGCGGCTGCCTGCCGATCGTCAAGCAGGGCGGCACCATCATCATGGCGGCCAGCCTGTCCGAGGGGATCGGCAGCCCGGAGCTCCAATCCATTTTCCGGGAGATCCCCTCGCTCGAGTTCTTCATGGAGCGAATCCTCGACAAGGATTACTTCGTGATGGATCAGTGGCAAGTCGAAGAGCTGGCCAAGGTGCGCCGCAAGGCCCGCGTGAAGATCGTCAGCGACGGTCTCTCCTCCGAGGTCCTCGGCCGCTGCTTTGTAGAGCACGCCCCGAGCGTGGAGCAAGCCCTGGCCAGCTCGCTGGCCGAATACGGCCCCGAAGCTACAATCGCGGTGATCCCCAAGGGGCCCTACGTGCTGCCGACGCTGATGGGTTGAAGCCCTCACCGTGGCGCCTTCTCGTCGCGATGCTTGAGCAGGTAGCTCATCAAGTCATTGAATTCGGGCAAGGCGATCTGGTCGGCCATGTTGGCCGGCATGGGGGAGAGCTGCGCGGTCGAGCACTCCTCGACGCTCGTTTTCGGCACGCGTCAGGCCCCAGCTCGATATCGACGGGCCGGAACCAGTTGCCCTCGCTCCAGACGAAGTCGGGCTGCTCGATCCCCTTGGGAGTCGAGCCGTGCCATTCGATCCTGTCGTGGTTGATCCGGTTGGTGTCCACGTTGCCAATGAAGATCGTGCCGCGATACAGGCTCGCGGCCCAGTCCGAAACCATGATCACGGTCATGAACAGGTCGGGACCGGGAATCTCGGTGGTCGGGGCAGGGGTGAATTCAGGGTGGTGGATCATGAAACAAGATCACCGCGGTGGGCCGTGCTTGTTGCCGAACCTGCTCGGGCAAGGCTCGGCGCAGGACAAGAAACTGGGGCATCAGGAACGAGTTCATAGCTCGTTTGGGTCGAGCTTCCTTGCGCGGCCCGCTCGGGCCTCCACCAGTGCTTCATCCGCCATCAGAGAGAGCATCTCAGCCGATCTCGGCCGGGCGAACAACTCGTCCCATTGCCTCTCGGATTCGATCTCCTGAAGGATGATCGAAGCGATCGCCTCCTGATCCGGCTCGGAGAGTTGCCTAACCTTATGAATCGCCTGCTCCATGAGTTCCGACATGCTTGATCCCTTCTCAGCCCCGAAATCGAACTCACCTTCATCAAGCATACCCCGCTGGTCCGGCCAGACCCAGACCAAATCGAAAACGGCTGGCGTGAAGGGTGCAAGACGCGGTTCACGCCCTCGAAAGTACCTGGTAGCATGTCAAGCCGAGTTTCCCAAATTGTCAATTTGCGACTGCCAAATCGGGGCAGATCGGCCAAGCTGAGAACCGACACCAAAGATTTCCCGACACCAAGGATTCCGCCTCCGGACGATCCCGAGCTCAACGCACCATCGGCCGCTCTGGCGACGTAGTCGGGGAGCCGATAACATCAAGGAGGAGCGGCTCGGTATCCTCATTGCCGGCCGCCGGGAGTTCATCATGGCTACCGTGTCCTACGCCCATATCGAGCCGAATGCCGAGGGAGAACCGATCATCGCGGGGACGCGGATCAAAGTCCGGATGATCGCACTCGACCGGATCGCTCACGGCTGGGATGCCGAGGAGATCCAACGCCATCATCCCGATCTGTCGTTGGGGCAGATCCATTCGGCGCTGGCGTACTACTTCGACCACAAGCAAGAGATGGACCGTGACATCGCGGACCGGCACGAGCGAGTCACCGAGCTCCAGGCCGGAGCGGGCGAGTCACCGGGCCGGCGCAAGCTTCGGGAGCGGGGCCTGCTCCCGTGAGTATCAAGCTCTACATGGATCATCATGTGGATATCGCGATCACCTCAGGGCTCCGTCGGCGGGGGGTCGACGTGTTGACCTGCCAGGAGGATGGAACCACGACCTGGGACGACGACCGCTTGCTCGATCGGGCCACCCAACTCGGCCGCGTTCTCTTTTCCCAGGACGATGACTTGCTGGCAATCGTCCACCAGTGGCAACGCAGCAATCGAACCTTTGCCGGGTTGGTCTATGGCCACCAGTTGGATCTGTCAATCGGCCAAGCGGTCCGCGACCTCGAATTGATCGCCGGGGTTTATGATCCGGAGGATACCCGCGATCGAGTCGAATACCTCCCCCTCTGAATGCGATCTCGTCGGCGGAGATGAGGCGAATGGGATCATCCGCGCCCAGGACCTGCGCGGCAAGACCCTCGACGAGGCGGTCGAGCCCTGATGGCGAAGCTCAAACAGCCAGTGGCCGGGGAGTGAGCTTCAGAATAGAGGGAGCGCCTTCCTCGCGATAACGTGGTAGCAGTAACCACCAGCCGACGATCGGACGATCTTGGCATGGCGGATCGCCCAGGAGAATCCATCCAAGGACCAGGAACCGGCGGTTTCCCAAACTCTCCAAGCCTCCGCCGTGAAAAGCAATGTTCCCTACAGGCTTCCCACCGTGAAAAGCAATGTCCCCTCCCTCCTGGTCCAGCGCTCGTAGTAGGCGTCCAGGCCAGCCTGGTCGTCGTTGCGGGTGAAGACCTCCTCGATCTTGCGCCGGACCTCGCGGTGCAGCCAGCTATCGGGGCGGAGCTGGCCCAGCAGCGACTCGAAGTCGTGGAGGGCCTCGTCGGTGCGCCCCAGCCGGACCTTCAGCTCGGCGGCCTGCATGGCGAGCTGGACTTGGCGAAAGGCGTCCTTGACCTTGGTGGTCAGGGCCTGGAATCGGGGCAGGGCCTGGGCGGGCTGGTCCTCCTCGGCCAGGGCCGAGGCGATCTGCTCCTGCACCCGGAGGTCGTCCGGGAAGAGGGCCTCAAGGCGATTCTAGACCTGGAGGGCCTAGTCGGACTTCTGGGTGCGCTGGTACACGCGGCCCAGCGCCTGGAAGATCTCCAGCAGGTCGTTACGCTGCGGCCTGCGGCCGATGGCCCGCTCGAACGCCTGGGCGCGCGCTCCGGCTGGCCGACCAGCACCAGCTCCTGGCCGAGGTAATACGCCGGCAGCGGGTCGCCGGGGCGGGCGGCCTCGGCCTTGCCCAGGACCTCGACGGCCGCGGCGTCCCGGCCGCGCTGCGCCTCGAGCAAGCCAAGGATCAGCCAGGAGGCCCCGTCGTCGGGGGCCTTGGTCATGCGGTCACGCAACGACTTGAGGAAAAGGTCGAGCGAGCCGCGCTCGACGTGTAGCCGTGGACGCGGTCCAGCGCCGTGCCGCGGCGGGGGGGTTTTCTCCAGCAGCGCGAGGTAGCGCTGCAGGGCCCGGGCCTCCCGCTCCTCCGCCGCCGCGAGGGGATCGTCGCTGCTCGTAACAGGACGCGTCGAGGCCGGCTGCGGCCTGGAGCTCCCCTGTGAGCGCGCCTCCAAGCCCGCACCGGCAAGCAATCCAATCACGCTCCAAACCAGGAGCCGACGGGCCGATCCCAGATGTCTCGACATGATTTGGTCCCCAAGGAGACATGACCGTGACGCCGGGCACGATATGCTCGGACAATGGATGACGTTTGCAAAGTCGCCGATGCAAATGCCTGCTAAACCTACCAAACCCCAACCCAGGTTTTGCAGGCTCCCGCGGTCAGGACTATCTCGTTTTTTCGAGGCTTGGTGTCGCGACCGGCGACATTCCTGGTGTCGGGGCGTGTCGATCTGGCCGGCGCGGGCGAACGACTATCAGAGGAGAACAGCGAGACGTTTCCCAATGATCTAAGCGCTTGAAAATGGTTGGTCGGCCAGGATTCTTCGTCGGTTTCCCGACTTCTCGGCTACACCTCGCGTAAGCACCGTCACACGGAACAAACTAAAGGGGATGATTTACCCTTATGCTCGGTTCGTGGCCCGCCCGGTCGTCATTGCCAATGGCTTGACAATAACTGCCAATGGCGGCATAAGGGAAATCCCCGATAATAATTTCATCTTGATTCGCGATCTTGGTTCTCCGTGATCCGAGGTCCGTTAGATCGATTGAGGTTGGATGAGGATTTCATACTTGGGGAGGATCTTGTCGC
>JBEKTN010000429.1:0-6431 GCA_049516015.1 Isosphaeraceae bacterium
GGCCGGGTGTATTGTCGAGTCGTTTCTTAATTCGCCGTCGAGCTTCCTGGCAGAATCTCTTCTTGCGGGCCTCACGTTTTTTTCGGAGAGTAGCGCTCACTCGAAAGCCCCCTTGTTTTTGAATAATGAGAACGTGTTCTCTTCTACATTATTCCAAAAACCTGCGGGGTTTTCAAGCTTTTCTTGAGAAATCTTGCCCTCCGGGTTATATATCACGCTTGATTCAGGGTTAGCCGGATCAGCGGAGAGAGCGCTATCAGAATGTACCTACAGTCGCGTCATGGTCTAGGACCGCAGTGATGACCCATTGGGAGAATTGAGAGGCGACCAGCCTAACCATTTTGGAGCGCCAAACCACAGCCTTCTATGAATCGCCCGGAGTCAAACGCGGCTATTGATTTTTCTCCTGTCGACGGCTTTCGCGTCCTCGCGAATCGTCCGTCAATCCTGGCTGATCTCACATCCGAGTCGGCGCCGATCCGCAGCGTGAAGGGGCTGACGAACATCCTGAGCCTGGTAGCAGATCCAGTTCACGTGCCAGCGCCTTCTCTTCTATTGCCGTTCGGGCGTTGCTCATCTGACGGAGGTGTGCATCGTAGGAGTTGAGGATGTTCTCGCGTGGAAGCGGTGGTTCGGACATACTTGCCGCGAGGCAAGAATTCGGTTGACGTGATGGGTATTTCTTGAACGGACCCTTTTTGACGTGTGCGTCCGCTGAGCCCCATCTTGCAGGCCATGTTACGATCACAGCATGGCCGAAGGGGGGTGAAGCATGGCGAAATCGGTGCGCGACGGCGGCAAGGAACAATACTGGCGGCAAGTCTTGGCACGCTGGTGTTCAAGCGGACTTTCGGTGCGGTGGGACCGAGCAAGAAAAGAGGTTCACCCGCACTTTCGATGAAGACAGCCCTTCTTTGGCCCAGGAAGACCGAGAATCCCCTGGAAAACGAGAGTCGCCGCGCGAGGTGGTGGCCTCGGATCACCGAAAGTGCGGGAGAACCTGAATTTCCGATCGGTATCACCGATCGCCTACTTGCTACATGCGCCCCACCGGCAAGTTGTGGGAGGTCTACCAAGGTCTGACCGTCGATGATTGCCTGGAGGCGATCCGATGGGAAGGAATCTTCCAGCCGTACCCCCGCACGGATCAGTCCTCCCCCACCATCGCTGCCCGGTATTGTTCCTCGCTTAACATATCGGTCAGGAACTTGTAGGCCAGGAGATACTTCCGCAGGCGGGCCATGTCCGGCTCGATCCGGTCGGGCCGCAGCAGCGCCCGTGAGGGCCGGGCGTTGTCCTCCAGGTCGGCCAGCTTGACCCGCCGGGCGATCTCGTCGCCCTTGCACCGAACGACGTAATCGGCATAGGGCTCGCCCTTGCGGTGGGTCAGGCACTCCACGGCTGCGAGGACAGCCTCGTCGAAACCTTCTCGCCGCAGATCCTCTGCCGTGACCGAAGTATCCTCGATCACGTCATGGAGAACGGCCACGACCTTCGCCGGTTCATCCTCCACGGCGTTCATGACCCGGAGCGGGTGGAGGATGTACGATTGGCCGTCCTTGTCCTTCTGCCCTTCGTGGGCTCCGGCGGCGATCTGCAACGCTTTCTCGATGGACGCCATGATTTCCCCCGGTACAAGACTCGAACGGACCCACGACGATTCGGTCTGGTCGTCAGCGTCGATCGGCCCTGAACTCGGATAGCACCGCATGGACCAGGAGCCTCGTGACCCCGGCCAGAAACTCGTAGTCGAGCGTCTCCGGCGTGTCGGTGGGCCGGTGGTAGTGCGGGTTGCGGAACTCGGCCGTGTCGGTGCACATCAGAGCCGGGACGCCTGCTTCCCAGAACGGGGCATGGTCGCTACGGGGCAGGTGGTGTGAGATCCGCCCGATCATCTCCAGCGGCACGTCCGGCAGGAAGAGGCCCTGGACCGGGACGGCGTGCCCATCGGCCGTGGCCAGGACATGATCCAGGAGCCGCCGAGACCCGTACGTGCCGACCAGGCCAAGGAAATCGCCGACGGTGGGGGCCTGGATAACGGGGACGGGGTTGCGCTGCGAGCCCGGATCCCTGCTGGCATAGCCGACCATCTCCAGTACGTGGACCTGCTCCGGGTGATGCCGCCCGAGCCCGGCGACCAGCGCCCGGCTGCCTACGAAGCCGCATTCCTCACCGTCGAAGGCGACGTAGCAGACTCCCTCCTCGGGGCCGATCGCTCGGGTTCGATGATCAGGTTCATGTCGTCTGCCACGAGGTACTCAAGCGAGGAACTCGCCGAGGATCTTTTCGGCATTGAACGGGGTCACGCCCTCGTGGAGCGAGAAGACCGATTCGGCCTCCTCCCTGGCAGCCGATTCACCCCTGGTCTCGGCGTGCATCAGGAACAGGTCGTAGAGGTTCGGCCGGTCCAGCCCAACGATCGCCCGTGCCAGTCGGGCGATGTTGTCCCGGTTGGCGTGGATGTTGTTTATCCAACCCGGACTCCTGAGAGCAACGTCGGCCCAGACGACCCGCCGCTCCTCCAGGTCCATGATTACGGGGATGCTGACGGTCGTGCCGCTGGCCAGGTCGATCTTGTCCTGGACGGTGCGGGCCTCGAACACCTCGCCCGACTGGGGGCTCTCCCTCGCCATCCACCCGGCGAAGCACTCGGGCAGGTCGCAGTACGGCTGCCGGGTGAATGAGTTCAGGCACATCGCCACGTAGCGGACGCCCCCGCCGAGCAGTGCCCCCATGTCTATGTCGATGAACTCGCAGGCTCCCTCCGGGGCGTCCACCACGTCGCCGCTGTGGTAGCAGCCCAGGGCGGGCTCACGGAGGTTGAAGTAGGCCAGGTACCGTACCCTCGTCCAATCGCCTGCAAACAGGACGGCCGAGAGGTCGATGTCAGTGCGGTGGTCGCCGTTCTTCCACCAGAGAAAGAACCGGACGGTCTGTCCCTCGGGCAGGTCGAGCCGTGAGCCCCTGGCCACCGTCCGCAGGGACTTGCTAGCCGACCGGCGCGCGAAGGGGACGAGGTACGGCTTCAGCGCCTCATCCACCCAGACCTTGCCCAGCGGCGGCAGGGCACCGAACCGCCGCACGAGGACAGCCCGCACGCCGTCGGCAACGGAGGCCGTCAGGTCGTGTGGCAATGGGGGAAGCGGCCCCTCCTGAACTTGCACCTTGGCGACATTGCCCTTCGGGAAGAACGCCCGCAACGACCGCCCCTCAGGGCGGGTCTTGAAGTGGTGGAAGACCTGCACAAGGACTGGGGTTGCGACTCGATCGGCGACCTCAAGAAACGAGTCCACGCAATCTGGGCCGCCCCCGAGCCGTAGGAGGTGGTCGAGCCGACGTGCGAACACCCCCGGCCTCTGACGGAGGAGTTCGATGACCGGACCGAATTCCCGACCCTTCAAGCCGGCCTCGACCTTCGAGTTGAAGCTAGCAAAAGGCTTGTCGTTTCGGATCGTATCAAACGCCTCGTACACCTTCGTGTAGCGGTCCTTGTACTCGAACGGGTGGAGGATCTCACCCAGCCGGACCCAGTAGCCCCTCCAGCGGAGCATGTCCTCCGTGATCTCGCCGCAGTCCTCAAGTGCTCGCAGGAGGAACCGCCGCTCACGCCGAGAGAACTTGCGGAACTTCGTCGGAGCAGCCAGCGACACGTCGCCGCCCGACATGACAGCGGCGACCCGCAGTAAGTCAGTGGCCGTTTTCAAGTGCGGCAGGAGGTAGGTCGGCTCGGACCGCTTCAAAAGGAGCCCGGCCAGGAGGGCGAGGTTCTCCTTCTGGGGGATCTCCGGGGGCAGGAGCCGCAGCAGGTCGTCCCCGTACTCCCCAACGAACCAGGCGACGACCGCCTTGTCGTCGTCCGAGAGCGAGCCGTTGGAGCCGACCAGGCCGGTGAAGATCCGCTCGAAGTCGGCCTCCGACCCCAAGTCGATGACCCTCAGCCTGGCCTGGTCCTGGAGCGGCTCCCGCTCGGTCTTCGGGTAGCTCGGCAGGATGACGTAACCCGGCTGACCGGTCACGTCGGCCACGAAGCTGCCCCAGTAGTGCGCCATGGCGTTGACGTAGAGTTCCAGATCACTCGCCGCCATGACTTGGGCGGGGAAGTCCGGGTACATCGGGCGGAACTGCCGGTGGGCACCGACCACCCGTTCCAGGACCGGGACGATCTCCTTGTAGAGACGGGCGACTTCCTCGACGGAGTGGCTCCGCAGCCTCTCGAACAACGCCCGAGACAGGGTGAAGCCGAGCGACTCCAGGTTCTTGTTGAAGGTGGCGACCGCCGACGTGGAGCACTCGCTTTTGCCCTCGTCGAGCACGACCCTGGCCCGTTTCGTCAGGTAGATCGCCTTGTCCGTCGGTCGCACGTCCATCGCATCGCCGTTTCGGGGAGATTCTGGGTACGCAGCCCAAGGCCCACAACCACACGGAGGGCGGCGGTCCCTCGGGCTGCGCCCGGTAGGGGGAGACACAGGGAAGCGGCGGGGTAGGTTTGCAGGTTTAGAAGGAACCCACGCCATAGCCTGTGCCAAAGCACGGGGCGGGGGTCAGCCCAGCCGGAGTGCCGGCGTTCCCCGTGCTAAACGGTCACTATACCACGGATCGCCTGTCCTTCGATATCACCGACCTATTTCGATCGGGGCAGAATAACGACACGACCTACTACTTTCAGGTTCGCTGTCTCCGGCTGTCAACGACGACGGCGACCGCCATGACGCCCGGTTGTCCAGGAGGCCACGAGCCTCATGACGGCGACTCCAGTATCATCGAAACAACTCCGAGAGAAACGCCAACAGTTCGGTGTGGAACGCCGCCGGGTCGCTCATGTACGGGGCATGGCTGCCGTTCGGGATGACGACCTTCCGGCCCCTCTTCACGGAGCGGATCAGCAGGTCGGCCTGCGTCTGAGGGATAAGCGTGTCGTTCTCACCCCAGACTGCCAGCACCGGTGCCGTGATCTGACCCAAGCGGTCCTTGTATTCCTTGATCGCCACCGGAGCCACGGCGACGAAGCCTGCGACCTTCTCAGGAGTCTCGGTTACCAGCGGCAGAGAGTACCGACCACTCATCGACGGTGAAACGACCACGGGACGGTCGATCTTGAGCAGGTCGAGAAGGACCCGCAGCCAGGTTCGAGGCGACCGGAACCCTGGCAAGGACTCACCGTAGCCGGGCAAGTCCACGGCGTAGACGAGGTATCCTGCTTGGGCAAGCGACTTCATCGTGCCGATCTGCTTCCAGGTTGCCGACGAGAAACTCGCCCCGTGCAAGAGGATGACAGGGCGACCATCTTCAGGACCCTCGATCAGGTAGTGGACCTTCCCACCCTCTACCTCAGTCCAGCGGGATTGGTGATCGATCATTGTCTCCCTCCTTTTGCGGGTACGTTAACGGTGGTCTAATTGATATCGATGCCTTGCTCCTTGAACCACTTGGATAGTCCCGCCTCCAGGACTGCCATAGCCTCAGCAAGCGTATCTGCTTTGCCGTCCTCGAAGTCCAGCCCTCCGTAACCGATCGCCCGCACCACGAATCCGAAACTCTCCTGATCTCCAATCTCAACGTAGCCGTAACCTCTCACGTATTTGGCGATAGCCGGGAAGATTGACTCAACCTTCATCTGTTGCTTGGTCGGCTTGACCATTCCAACCCTCTGTTCTTCCCGCATGTCCTGAACGTAATCCCGGTAGGCTTCGTTGCACTTGGGAAGTTTCCTCTCGACCGAGACTTCAATACCGAGTTCCTTCAAGGCGGGAAACAGTTCCCGCCACTGGTGGTGCCCCCGAAGACCTATGACTTTGGGCCGATGCGCATTTCCCGCCTGCGGTCGCTGCATGGCATGAGCCAGGAGCGTGGCGAGGTCGTGGATCGATGGTCTACCGTGGACCGTCAGTTCGGCGAGGAGCCAGCCATCCTTCTTCTCGACAACCATCCCGAGGTAGTCCGTCCCGCTCTGCATGATCGGCTGCGGCAACGCCTCGAAGTCGGCTTCCCAGGTATCGTTGCTCTGGGGAAGCCGTTTGAGGCGGCTCTTGACGAAGGCCACGCCCTTGCCGAGCTTGAGTTTCTCCTCGTCGTCCACGTTCAATCCTTCGTCGCTGGTTCAGCCCGATCCGCCACAAACTCTGAGTCATCGCCTTGGGTATTGGCTTGATGACATCTGACGGCATCATGCCCGATCCCTCCCATTGGAGCCGTGGGCTAGCAGGCTTGATCCAAGCCGAGGATATCAGAGCACGCATCGAGATGATGGTCAACAACAACTGTCACCGCAAAGCTGGTGCATCTCGTTGGGCAGCACATCCTCTCCCCGCCTGACAGGTTTTTGACAGTAGTCCGGCGATTCTTGCCGTAAGTCCTTTCGCGATGGAGCGGCAACTGTATTCCCTCGCTACACATGGTGCCACGTCTTGAGCGATTGTCCCCTTGAATTTGCA
>JBEKTN010000430.1:0-6400 GCA_049516015.1 Isosphaeraceae bacterium
ATGGTACAACAAGCTGGTGGACATGCTGTGTCTCCAATCTGAACAGAGTAATTGACCCAACAACAGATTGGGCAAGCACGTCCACTTTTTTCAAGGCCTGTACGCTTCCCACGGATGAACCAAAAAGAATTTGCCTGGGGCGCAAGTTGCCCGAGCTCGGCATTGAATTCACATTGGGCTCGGGGCTCTGCCTACCGACTATCTCGCGCTTCTGAGACCTCGTCGCAATAATGTGAGCAGTACGCAGAGATCAATCTGACCCGTGGGTCTCATCATCTTCGACGTTCAATCCGGTTTGAACGCTGACCCGAAGGGAGAAGTTGTTGAAGCGGCCGGGGGTGAGGTGAAAACGGGACTGGGAATGGGGGAGGAAATTGGGGCCGATGTGGTGGCAGCGCTCTCGGCCTGATTGAGCATGCCTTGAATCAGCGCTGGGGCACCCAGAGCCAGCAGCAAGTCTGCCTGTGCCTGGGTTGCAGCCCAGGTTGCATCAATCTCTGCGGTCTTCAATTGGATCAAACGTTGTCGAGCCTGAATCAGCTTGGCCAGGTCGGTTTGCCCTTGGTCGAAGAGATGCTCTAGCTTCGCCACCTCCTGCGCCAGTTCGGCGGTCAATCCAACGGTTTCCTTTACTAGTTCTGAGGCCCCATTCCACTTGGACAGGGCAGAGCGGACCTGCGCGACGGCGCGCTGTTGGGCCTGTTGTAGGGCGAGATGCGCCCGGTAATGGTCGGCCTGGCGCTGGTGGACGAGGGGTTTCCCGTTGTTCCAGATTGGGATCGGAGTGATGTAGACCAACCCCATATACTGAATCCCGGCTTCGTCCATGGCGTACTGAGGACCGATGATCGGACTAGGGATCCGATCGGCGCGGGCGAGGTTCTCCGCAGCTTTGGTTCCGGTCACCCCCGCCTGCGCTGCGAGGATGTCAGGGCGGCCCTGGAGAGCCAGGTCGACAAACTCTTGCTCCTTGACAGGGGGAATAAACGGAGGCAGCGTGAATTCGCCAAGGGGCTCGGCTGCTGCCGCGGACTCGGGGATTCCGATCTGGTTCCGCAGGTCGGTCAGGGCTGTGACGTAGTCCTGCTGGGCGGCCTTCACGAGCTGGTGCGTCGCCTGGCTCTCAACTTTGGCCAGAACCACATCGGCGGCGGGAATCTGGTTGGCCTCAAGACGCCGTTCAAGTGTTTTCAACAGCCGGTCGTTGAAGTTGGCCAGCTCGCTGGCGACCCTGAGCCTTTCGCGACGGTAGGCGGCGGTCTCAAAGAAGCGATAGGCCTGTACCAGGGCCAGAAGCTCAGCCTGGACCACGGTCCAATGCTGCTGCTCCAAGGCCGCCTTGGCGATGTTGTAGCGGTGCGTAGTCTGGTGTCCAAGCTCGACGGGCTGCCGCAGTGACAGGTAAAAATAGAACTGCCCAAACCTGTAGTAGCTCCCCGTGTTGCGTCCCCCGCCACCAAACGGGTTGGGCGGAATCAGGGTGATGGGCCGAAGGTCGCACCACAACGTAGGGTTGAGCGTGGTGGGAAAGTGGCGGGCAACTTCCACAGCCTCTGGCGATGGAGTTGTCGGATTACCCAGCCGCAGTGTGGCCAGGTCGGGATTGCTGGTCAGAGTTCCGTACAAGGCTGCTTGCAAGCTGATCGACTGCCCGCCAACTGAGGGTATGACATCACCCGGCACGCTTGTAGCAGGCATTGGAGGAGTAACGCCCGGACCCTCACCGGCCTTGAACTGCCCTCCGCCAAGAGGAGCCACGAGCGACACAAGCAAGCTGAAGGCAATAGGACGACGCATGTCGACGCATCCTGCATGAGTTACGCTGACTCTCGAGATCTCCTATCCTGGATCGATCTCGCAGCGCAGGAGTGCTGATAGAGCCAGTTCGCTTCGCCAATTTCATCGGCTCACGGCAGGGAAGCTCTTTTCCTCGAGGAGTAGAAACTTAGCAGGCGGCGGTGCCTACGCAAGCTAAAGATCTTTTCAAACTCCCCATTCTTCCCAAATTTACGCCGCTTATCAGGGAGCACTCATCCTGCCGGTATTCTTGGCAAGATGGGGGTCGTCAGTCGAGCGCCTACTTTCGACAGTAGGTCTTGAAGCGCATAGACATTCAGCTTCCCTTCTCTGAGCCGTTCCATGGCCGCAATGGCAGCGCGGGCGCCGGCGATTGTCGTGATGCAAGGCACGCCGTGGCTGACGGCGCTGGCGCGGATACGGCCCTCATCGGTCCGCGCCCCCTTACCACTGGGTGTGTTGACGATTAGATCGATGGTACCGTTGGCTAGGTGATCGAGCAGATTCGGGCGGCCTTCGCGGATCTTGCGGATGGTGGTGATGTCTATGCCGTGCTGGAGCAGCGTGCCAACAGTCCCGCTGGTTCCGATCAGTCGAAAGCCCATCGTGGAAAGTCGCCGTGATATTGGCACGACGGCCTGACGATCGCGCTCGGCCACGCTCACGAAGACGGTGCCGCGCAATGGCAATCGACTCAGGGCCGCGAGCTGGCTCTTGGCAAAAGCCGAGGCAAAGTCGGTGTCAATGCCCATGACCTCGCCGGTCGAGCGCATCTCGGGGCCGAGCACGATGTCCACGCCGGGGAACTTGGCAAACGGGAAAACGGCCTCCTTGACCGAGACATAACTCGGAATCGGCTCGGTGGTAACTCCCTGGTTTTCCAGCGACCTGCCTACCATGACCCGGGCCGCGACCTGGGCCAGGTTCAGCCCGGTCGCCTTGGAGACGAAAGGAACCGTCCGCGAGGCTCGGGGGTTGACCTCCAGAACGTAAATCTCACCGTCCTTAACGGCGAACTGAATGTTCATCAGTCCTCTCACTTCAAGTGCCTGGGCCAGGGCATAAGTCTGCGTCTTCAGCTCGGCGATGATCGATTCCGGAAGCGAGAAGGGAGGGATGGCGCAGGCGCTGTCGCCGGAGTGAATTCCGGCTTCCTCGATATGCTCCATCACGCCGCCGACGATGGTCCGCGCGCCGTCGCAGACGGCATCGACATCGACCTCGATAGCATCTTCCAGGAACTTATCGATCAGAATCGGATGCTCGGGGCTGGCCTCGACAGCTTCGGTCATGTAACGGTCGAGGCTGTGCTGATCGTAGACGATTTCCATGGCGCGGCCACCAAGGACGAAGCTGGGGCGAACCACCACCGGATAGCCGATGCGTTCGGCAATCCGCCGTGCCTCTTCGCAACGGGTGGCCGAAGCGTTGGGAGGCTGCCGCAACCCGAGACGTTCGATCACCAGGCGGAACCGCTCACGGTCCTCGGCCAAGTCGATGCTCTCGGGGCTAGTGCCGATGATAGGCACACCTTCCGCCTCGAGCGCCTTGGCCAGATTGAGCGGGGTCTGGCCGCCGAACTGGACGATTACCCCCTGGGGCTGGATCCGCTCGCAGATGTTGAGCACGTCCTCGACCGTAAGCGGCTCGAAGAACAGGCGGTCCGAGGTGTCGTAGTCGGTGCTGACGGTCTCGGGGTTGGAGTTGACCATCACCACCTCGAAGCCGTCGGCCTTAAGTGCGAAGGCGGCCTGGCAGCAGCAGTAGTCGAACTCGATGCCTTGGCCAATCCGGTTAGGACCTCCACCCAGAATCACAACGCGGGGGTGGTCACCTACCCGAGCCTCGTCTTCACGTTCGTAAGTCGAATAATAATAAGGAGTAACCGCCTCGAACTCAGCAGCGCATGTATCGACCAGCTTGAACATGGCGTGGATCCCCCGCCGTTGGCGGTCGCGGCGGACCTCGCTCTCGGTGGTCTCCCACAGTGTGGCTAGTTGCCGGTCGGAGAACCCGTCTTGCTTGGCTAGCCGGATGAGTTCGTCACTGGCCTCTTCCAGCGAGCGGGCCAGTCGCAGCCTGCCCTCGATCTGCACCAATTCTTCGATGCTGGCCAGGAACCAGGGGTCGATTCCGGTGATCGTGTGGACACGATCGACATCCATACCAGCAAGGAACGCATAGCGGATGTACCAGACGCGCTCGGTGTTGGGGATGGCAAGCCTGGACTTGATCTCGTCATCGGTCGGCTGGCGCGGCGTTCCCCATAGGTCTTTCTTATCGCAGCCCAGGCCGAAGCGACCGACTTCCAGGCCGCGGAGGGCCTTTTGAAGTGACTCCTTGAAGGTACGGCCAATGGCCATGACCTCGCCGACCGACTTCATCTGGGTGGTCAGTACCGGGTCGGCATCGGGGAACTTCTCGAAGGCCCAGCGGGGAACTTTCGTCACCACGTAGTCGATCGTCGGCTCGAAGCAAGCCGGGGTCTCGCGTGTGATGTCGTTGCGAATCTCGTCGAGCCGAAAGCCAACGGCCA
Organism: Isosphaeraceae bacterium; assembly: GCA_049516015.1. Taxonomy (GTDB): domain Bacteria; phylum Planctomycetota; class Planctomycetia; order Isosphaerales; family Isosphaeraceae; genus Aquisphaera. The sequence goes on from JBEKTN010000430.1 coordinate 4,334, forward strand.
GCTTGGCCGCAATCTTGGCAATCGGGAAGCCCGTTGCTTTGCTGGCTAGCGCGCTCGAGCGGCTAACTCGCGGGTTCATCTCGATGACGATCATCCGCCCGTCCCTGGGATTGATTGCGAACTGGACGTTCGAGCCACCCGTCTCGACGCCGATCGTCCGCAGGATCGCCAACGCGGCGTCGCGCATCCGCTGGTATTCCTTGTCCGTCAGGGTCTGCGCCGGAGCGACCGTGATGCTGTCACCTGTGTGAATGCCCATGGGATCGAAGTTTTCGATCGAGCAGACGATCACGGCGTTGTCAGCGCCGTCGCGCATGACCTCCATCTCGTACTCTTTCCAGCCTATGACGCTCTCCTCGATCAGGACTGAGTGCACGGGGGAAAGTTCAATCGCGTAGGCGACCATGCGATCGAATTCCTCGCGGTTGTAGGCGATGCCCCCGCCAGAGCCTCCCAGCGTGAAACTGGGCCGCAACACGCAAGGGAGGCCGATATCATTACGGATGGCGCGTGCCTCGTCGAGGTTGTGGGCCAAGCCGCTACGGGCACTTTCCAGGCCGATCTCCTCAATGCATCGCTTGAACAGCGCGCGATCTTCGGCCTTGCGAATAGCCTCAGCGCTGGCCCCGATTAGAATGCACCCATGGCGATCGAGCGCGCCCGACTCATACAGCGCCATGCCAATGTTCAGGCCGGTTTGCCCGCCCAGGGTTGGAAGCACTGCATCCGGCTTTTCGACAGCGAGAATCTGCTCAACGCTCTCGGGGGTAATCGGCTCGATGTAGGTGCGATCGGCCATCTCGGGATCGGTCATGATCGTGGCCGGGTTGGAATTGACCAGCACGACCTTATAGCCCTCCTCGCGGAGTGCCTTGCACGCCTGAGTTCCCGAGTAGTCGAACTCGCAGGCTTGGCCGATTACGATTGGCCCGGCACCTATGATCAGGATCTTCTGGATATCCGTACGTTTGGGCACTGTAAATTGCTCTCGCCTCGGTCTTCTTGCTCGCGCGTTAGGGCAAGGCTCCGCGGCGAGCGGTTCTACTGCCTGCACCGAACGCACATCGGGCCGCGCTCGCCCGGAAAATCAACGGTGCGGCGCGGCCCGGAAAATCTTCCAATCATAGCACTCTCAGCCCCCGCTCGACAAGGGCTGGCCCCTCTCGTCCAATAATCAAAGCAAGAAAATATCAGACTGATACCAGGACGAGAAACCACTATACCTTACGCGGCCATGAGTGAAACATCTTCGAATCGCTGGAACTTGAGCGTCATCAGCGACTTCAGCTTTTCGGCGTGAGTGGTTGAAAGACCGTCGAGAACCTCTTGGATGGTAGCTTGAAACTGAGCGAAGGTCGGCTGGTAGCGGCCGTAAAGGGCGCGACGTTTGATGAACTTCCACAGTCGTTCGATCAGGTTCAGACTGGGCGAATACGACGGCAGGTACAACAACGTGATTCCTGACTGCGTCGCCAATCCCTGTGTCACTGCGTTGCGTTGATAGCGTGCGTTCGCAGGCTTCAGCCACGGTGCGGACAGGTTGCTTCTCGAAGGACTCGCGAATCAACTCGCGATCAGCGGCTCACCCCTGCGGGGGCCCGGCTCACCGGGCGATTGGAGTTCCACTCCCGCCGGCCCTCCAAACCGCCTTCTCGAAACGTCGAGCACGATCGCTGTGAACCGTCGGGGTCCGCCGCCCTTGCCGCGCGCCGAGCTGGGTATCCATGGACTGAACAGATGAGCCGCAAATTGTCTAGAAAAGTCCGAGAAACGCGGAGTTCAAACAACCAGAAACGGTCCGAGGGGGACAGGAAGTGGGGGCAGCACATTGAGTTGGGTATCCGTGGCCTGAGAAGCTGGGGCCGCAACTGGTCTAGAAAAGTCCGAGAAACACGGAGTTCAAGCAGCGAGAAACGGTCTGAGCCCGTCGCCCACCCCTGCCGGGGGCCAGGGCTTACGCATCACAATAGCGAACCTGGGTCATATGGAAAGTTTCATATACTGAGCAAACCCAGACTTTTGCCCTTCAGTTTTGCGACTTTTCAATAGTGTTGTGACCAATACAGC
>JBEKTN010000431.1:0-6383 GCA_049516015.1 Isosphaeraceae bacterium
TTGCCTACAATCTCCATCGGGAAGCTCCTTCTTCCAGCACGAGACCCATTGTAACACGTGATGGAATAACGGCTTCCCGTTTTTCATGCTAGACCAACTTCCTTTAAGTTGAGCGTATGGGTCTTTCGCAGCGGCACCCCCCAGCAGCAAGAGTTGCCCGCGAAAGTCCTGGCTCACGACGACCGAGAAATCCGCGACCTGGCCGTGCTCGAAGTTCATGGAGTGAAACAGCCTCCTCGTCCCATCCCGGCCAATCTGACCACCGCCGAGGCGGATTTCTACTTGACCATGCCGGTCTACGCCCTTGGCTTCCCCCGGGGCCGGTCGATCCAGGCCGTGGTCGGCAACATCAAGGACAACCCGGCGATCACCGTTAACCCGATGTCGATCAGCAGCTTGCGCAAAGACGAGGCAAACCGCCTGGCGCGCGTGCAGCTCAACGGGTCGGCCATCGAGGGAAATAGCGGCGGACCGCTCGTCGATGCCAAGGGGCGACTGGTCGGCGTCATCGTCTCGCGGATCCGGGGCGAAGCGGTTGGCTTCGCGGTGCCTCCCAGCGTGATCGCGCAGTTCCTCGACGGTGACATCGGCGGATTCAAGGCCGAGCTCAAGGGGCTCCAGTCGAGCACGGCGACGGTGAAGCTCGACGTCCGCCTGGTCGATCCGCTCCGCAACCTCACCGGCGTCACCCTGCGTTACGTTCGCCAGTCCAGAACCCCGGCCCCGGCCGCCCCTGATGAACACGGGTCGTGGCCGCTCCTGCTCAACGGCATAAATGTGCCGCTGGTGATGTCCGCGGGAAGCGCGACGGCTCAGTTGAGCTTGCCGGTGGCCACGGCCGAGGATCGCAAGCTGATGATGCAGTTCGTGCTCACCCGAAGCACGGGGCGAATACTGGCCGGCAGACCCACCGCGGTCGATATCCCCGAACGGCCGGGGATGGTCGCCGGCCTGGCGACGGAACCCGACCGGCCTCGCACAGTTCCCAAGTGGTCGTGCGAGGTGAACGTTGCCGAGGGGGTCAAGGTGAAGCATCACCCTGGCGGCTCGACGATCGAGCTGCCCGCGGGTGTGGCCATGATCAACGCACCGCAGTTCAAGCTCTTCAATGCACCGAGCGCGCTGGTCCGGGTCGATGGGGAATTTGTCGCCATGGTCGAGATCTCCAATGAGTTCGACCCTGGCGGGACGGCCATCAGCACACCCACGGGCCGCCGATTCCCGATCACGTTTCAGGGAGCCGGCCTGCTGATCTGGCAGGACGAGAAGAACTTCGTCCGGCTGGAACGTTGCAAGGGCTCCGACGGCGGTATCGGGTTGATTCACCGCGTCCTGGTCGAGATCTACAAGGATGGGCGCGCGGTAGGCATATTCTACTCCAAGGGAATCCCCGAGAAGCCTGTGATCCTGGCGGCGCACCGCAAGGGCACCACCATGCAGTTCATGTTCGCCGAGCCTCCCGGGCGCCTGACCGTCTTCAAGGAGCTGGCCCTGGATTTCAACCCGAGTATCCTGGTCGGAATCTCCGCTTCCAATCTCTCGAAGCAACCGCTGACGGCCAAGTTCGACAAGTTCAGCCTGCGGGGGTCTGGCGGCCAGGATGTGCCGGCCCAGCCACTCGCCTTGACCCGGCTGGTCAACACCGGAACGGACCGCCGCAGCGACGGCACGCTGGTGCTGGAAGGCGCCGCGCTCAAGGTCCTCAAGGCCACCGCGGGCACTGCCGAACCCCAGACCAACATGAATCAATACAAGGGAAAGTGGTCCGAGGATCGTCAGCTTGCCTGGCAACCGCTGGACAAGGGAGAATCGCTCACGCTCGAGATCCCGGTGGATACCACCGGTAAGTTCGAGGTCAAGGCCAAGTTCACCATGGCGCCCGATTACGCCCAGATCCGTCTGGCCATGGATACCCGCCCCTTGTTGAATGGCAAGCTGATGGATTTCTACTACAGCGATGTTCGCCCCGCGCGGCTGCTCTCGCTGGGAACTCTCTCCCTCGACAAGGGGAAACACCGGTTCACGATCACAGTCCAGGACAAGAACCCGAAGTCCCGGGGCTATCGCGTCGGAATCGACGAGATTCAGCTCGTTCCTGTTCCTGTCAAGAAGTGACATCGGCCCGGAATGTGATCAGGACCAAAGGCTCAGGCAGGCTGCTCCGCTTGAGCCCTTGGCCGGGCCTTTGATCGATTGCCCCGGTTCGCGTTCTCTGCAAACCCGTTCACGATGAGCCCATGGGCTCAAGAATTCCTGGTCTTCCGACCGCCTTGGGCAGCAGTGTCAGCTCGAACACCTCGTCGAGCGTCGAGACGGCATGAAAGACCATGACGTCGCGAACGTCGGCAGGAAGGTCTTCCAGGTCGCCCTCGTTCTGGCGGGGAAGAATGATGTGTTTGATGCCGGCACGGTGAGCCCCCAGGACCTTTTCCTTGAGGCCGCCGATCGGCAGCACGCGGCCCCTGAGGGTGATCTCACCGGTCATGGCCACGTCGCTGCGCACGGCCTGGCCCGACATGGCCGAGACAATTGCGGTCGCCATGGCCACGCCCGCGGATGGCCCGTCCTTGGGAATCGCGCCGGCGGGAACGTGAATGTGGACCTCGATCGAACCGAGCTTATCGTCAGGAATGCCCAGGTCGTGGGCGTGAGTGGCCGCGTAGGTCAGCGCTGCGCGGGCCGATTCCTTCATCACATCGCCGAGCTGGCCGGTCATGATCAGGGCGACGTTGCCAAGCCCACCGGCCATGGTCAAGCCGTCCTGGGGCGGTGGGCCATGGAGCCGGCGCACGGCGGCCTCGACGAACATGATGTCGCCGCCGGCCGGGGTGTAGTACATGCCCGTCGCCACGCCGACCTCGTTGATCTCGCCGGCATGCTCGGGATAGACCTTGGGCCGGCCCAGGAGCTCGCGCACAGCCTCCGGCCCGAGCGTCAGTTCGATCGGCTCGCCGGCGGCCAGCTTGCGCGCCACCTTTCTGGCCACTGCGCCGATCTGCCGCTCGAGCTGGCGGACGCCGCTTTCCCGGGTGTACTGGCTGACAATGGCCGCCACCGCGGAATCGGTGAACCGGACTGGCCGGTCGGCCAGCCCCGATTCCTCGAGCTGGCGAGGGATCAGGTACTTCTTGGCGATCTCGGCCTTTTCGCGCTCGGTATAGCCGGCGAAATCGACGACTTCCATGCGGTCCAGGAGCGGTCCGGGGATGTTCTGCAGGAAGTTTGCCGTGGCGATGAAGAGGACCTCACTGAGGTCGAAAGGCACGTTGAGATAATGATCGGTAAACGTGTCGTTCTGGGCCGGATCGAGCACCTCCAGGAGCGCACTGGCCGGATCGCCCTGGAACGAGACTCCCAGCTTGTCGACCTCATCGAGCAGGAACACGGGGTTCTTGGTGCCGGCCTGCTTCATGCCCTGGATGATCCGGCCGGGCATCGCGCCGACGTAGGTGCGACGATGGCCGCGGATGTCGGCCTCGTCACGGATGCCGCCCAGTGATGCCCGGACGTATTTCCGCCCCAGTGAGCGGGCGATGGACTTGGCGATCGAGGTCTTGCCCACCCCCGACGGGCCAACGAAGAGGAGGATCGGGCCCCTGGCCATGGCCCGCGCCTTGACCTCGCGGGAATCGGTGATCGCTCGGTCCTCCTCCGGCGCGCTGGCCAGGGATGGGGTCGCGGTATCCCTGTCCGTCTTGAGCTTGGCGGCCGAGCATTCGCCGGACTTCTCCACTTCCTCGGCCAGTTGCCGGGCGCGAAGCTGCCGCACGGCCAGGAACTCGAGGACCCGGTCCTTGACGTCCTGCAGACCGTAGTGGTCTTCATCCAGGATCTGGGCGGCGTGCTTCAGCTCGAGATGATCATCGGAGCGGGTGTTCCAGGGAAGCTCGGCGATCCACTCGAGATAGGTGCGGATGACCTGGGCCTCCATGGACTCCCGCCCTGCGCGTTCCAGGCGGCCGAGCTCGCGCTCCACCTCGACGCGTGCCTCCCTGGGAAGATCCAGCTTGTTGAGCTTCTCGCGAAGCGGGTTGATCTCGCGGTTCTGATCGTCATCCCCCAGTTCCTTCTGGATCGCCCTCATCTGCTCGCGGAGGAACATCTCACGCTGCCGCTCACCCAGCTCTTCCTGGACCTGAGACTTGATCTCGGCCTGCGCCTCCAGCATCCCGATCTGTCTCTGGACATGGATCAAGACCCGCCGCAGTCGTTCCTCGACGCCCAGGGTTTCCAGCAGGGCCTGCTTCTCGCCGACCGGCAGCTCAACGTAGCCGGCAACCAGGTCCGCGAACCGGCCCGGGTCGGTGACCGAATCCAAGATCTGGTGCAGCATCTCCTCGGGCACGCCCTTCCGCTCGCCCAGTTCCCTGGCCCGCTCGCGGGTTTCCTTGTAGAGGGCGGCGAAGGCGGGATCGTTCTCGTTGATCGGCTTCACCTCCTCGATCGGCAGGGTATCGACCGTGAGAGAATCCTCCACGCTGTGATAGTGCATGGCGGTGGCGCGAACCTCACCCTGGAGCAAGAGCTGCACGCCGCCCAGTCCCCGCTGCACCTGGCCGATCCTGCCAATTACCCCCATCGTGTAGAGCTGTTCGGGGGCCGGCTCGTCCACGTTCTCGCGCTGCGCCACCGTGAAGATCAGGTGGTCTCCCTTGAGCGCTGTCTCGATCGCGCGCAGCGTCCCCGGACGCCCGACTCCGATCGGCACCGTGATGCCGGGAAAAATGACCGTTCCCCGTAGCGGCAGAACCGGCAGAGTTCGACGTTCCGCCATGGATGACTCTCCCTTCTTGGTAGCACCACAAAACACAGCGCCAGCTCGAATCAAGGGGCTTGAGCGAGATCCCCGCCGTCGGCTGAAGGTCGGCTCAGGATCCAGCCAGCCGGCCCTTGCCGATCAGCACGCGATTGTGATTCCTTTTCCAGTTCCCATGAGCTTCACTTCATCGGATGTTTCTGAAAAAACTCCCACATGAGGTCGTTGGCCGAGATCTCCCGAGTGCTTTTTCCCAAGAATCGCAAGCGAGGATCCCGGCCGGGCCAGGTATGACCGCCTCCCTCGATGGTGTAGAGGATCACTTCCGAGCCTTCCTTGCCGGGACCATACCACTTCCGCCGCACGCTTGTACCGTCGTCCTCGAGATTCTGCAGATCGGCGATCACGGGCGTTTCCGGGCAGCCGTTCGCCTTCACCCAGACCCGGATCGTCTCGTCGACCGAGAGGAACTTCAGGTTCTTGGGGATTCGCTCATCGGGGCCGCCGAAGAGCACCAACCCATCCTTGGTCCCGTGGAAGTGGAGTACCGACACGGGTCGTTCCGGCTGGCAGTTCTCGATCGCCATGGTCCCGGCAATCGGGGCGATAGCGGCAATCCGGTCCGAGAGCTCGGCGGCGAGGCGGTAGCACATCATCGCTCCGTTCGACATGCCGGTGGCGAAAACCCTCTTGGAATCTACGTTTACGACCGTGGATAGGTCGTCGATCAGCCTGGCCGTGTAGCCGACGTCGTCCGAGACTCGCCCCCTGACGCCCCCGGCATCCCAGAACAAGAAGACCGGCGTGCTGCCGGTGCCGTTGGCGTAAACGACAACGAAGCTATTCCGATCCGCCTTCTCACTCAGGCCGCAAAATCGGGCCATCATGGCCCCGTTCATCATCGCCGAGTGAAAGACCAGGACGACCGGTGACGGTGACCGAGAATTGTACGAAGGCGGGATATGAACCGAGTACGAGCGGATCTGATCACCAATCCGCAACTCCCGAACGTGATCTCCGGGAGGTAGCATGTGGGCCGTCAAAGCTGAAAGGCTCAGCAAGACAACTGCGCCGGAATTCATCGAATGCCTCGACCGAGCTTTCTGATTGGATGATCCTGAGAGGTCAGAGAATGCTAATCCACAACAAGCGGTGTGACGATCGGTAAGCCCTTCTCATGAAACAGATTTCATCGCGGTTGACCGCCATCCCCGTTCCATCGCTCACACGATTCGTTTTCGGCACCATCTTACTATATACACAATGTGGGAAGCTTGCTTGGACCGGTGACCGGACACGCGCCGCACTTTGAGTTCAGAACCGCAGAGCTTCCAGGAGAGTGGCGAGTACCGAGTGGCGGTAGGCTTTTCTGGAAGTCACCGATCCGTATGATGATGTGGCGGCGACGATTCGCGCCATCGCCGGCCTGCAAAGCGCGAGCACGGGAACTTGACCATGGCCACCTTATTCAGAACTATCGCCCGGCACGGGATCACCCTGCCGGCCAGGGCCAGCGCGCACCTTGAGTAGATTGGGTAATCTGTAACGCTTGCGCCATGGCCAGTTTATTGGTATAACATTCTCTGTGTGGCTACATTCACGGCGGCGCACGGAGAGCGAACGATGG